>JACETR010000032.1 GCA_013911165.1 Planctomycetota bacterium
CTCTTTCGGCTCGAGGGGGTGGAAGCGGCCACGGACTGGGCATTGATGCAGCTGAGATCACGCTTGAATCATTTCCTTTCCCAGTTGGAATCCCAACTCGAGAGTGGAAAACGATTGGTGATCTGTTGCGCCCGAGGAGGGGATCGGTCTCGCCATGTCGTTCAGTTTTTGTGTGACATGGGCCACGCTGCCGCCCAGTTGATCGATGGGTATCGAGGGTACCGCACCGTGGTGCGTCAGCAGTTGCGCAAAGTTGATTTTCCCTGCCTCTTTGTCGTCGACGGTTTGACTGGAACTGGAAAGACACGGCTGCTTCGGGAAATTGCTCGCTCAAGACCTCTGCAGATTCTGGACCTCGAGGGTTTTGCAGAGCATCGCAGTTCGATGTTGGGAGACGTCGGGCTCAACCCTGCGAGTCAAAAACGATTTGAATCAAGACTCTATCGCCATTGGCTTCAGCAGCGTGGACAAAGCGGGTGGACTCTGGTCGAAGCAGAAAGCCGAAAAGTGGGTAATCGGGAGATTCCACTTTCCTTATGGAAGCAAATGCAGGCTGCCCCGAAAATCCAGTTGACGGCCAGCATGAAGACTCGTTGCCAGATTCTGGAAGAAGACTACCAGACTGCGGGGGGCTGGGAGCCACTGATTGAGCGTTTACAATCCCTGGGACCTCACAGCGATTATTCACCTTCGGAAATGAATCGGCTTTGTGAAAAGCTGGCGGCGGGTGAGGTTCATGAAGTCGCAGAAGACCTTTTGGTGAATCATTACGATCCCCGATATCAGCATCAAATGGATCCACAACGATTGCTTCATACCTTTGAAGTCAAGGATGCGCCCCTGCTTGCTGTTGAAGTCATCCGATTCCTGGACGCCCAATCGGTGGGCGTACCTGACGATCAGAAATCCTGATCCAGCTCAACCCGGTCGGCGGATTCCGAGAATTGACCGTGCTTCAGGAAATGAAGGACCTCCTGATGAGCCTGATTGCGCCAAAGGACATAGGTGTGGGTTCCCGACAAGGAGATGTGGTCTTTCGAACCCTTCAAAGCGGTGCACCGAACCGGAACCAGTTGATCATTTTTCGCCGCAATCACTCCGGTCTCAGTTCCAGGTTCCATACCCATTAAGGGACCGCCGGTGTTGGCGCTGAGTTCTTTCAGTGGAACAATGAATCGACCGAACAACCCCTCGAATTTTTCTGCTACCGGTGAGCCAAGATTGGGAGGAGCGATCTGAACCACCCTCTCGATTCCGGGAATGGGGGGGGTGGTGGCAATCACACTGATCACCGCACCGAGGCTGTGTCCAACCAGGTGAACCGGTGAGTCCGGATCTTCTGCAACGATCCCAAGCAGATATTCCCTCAGGGTTTTGGCGTGTTCCTCTACCTTTTCCTGAGTCGTGGGGTAGCGGTATTCGATCACTTCATATCCTGCTCTGGTCAGCGGCTTGCGCAGCGGGTACATGGCCCTATGGGTTCTGAACAGACCGTGAACGACCACAACTCGAGTCTTCATCGCCGGAGCCTCTTCTTTCTGAACGGGTTCCGAATCCCAGAGAAAGTTTTTAACCGAAGAGCACCCCAGGTTCGGGAGGCAGATCAGGATCAGAAGCAGAATGGATTGTGCAAACGGTTGGTGGACCTGAAGAGATTCGAACTCTCGACCTCTGCATTGCGAACGCAGCGCTCTCCCAACTGAGCTACAGGCCCTCATGATTGCTACCGTTCTTTTGTAGTGCCAAGTACGGCATGTTGCTGATACTGCTTTGCTTATAGAGAAAAGCGAAACGATGGGCAAGTGGTCGCCCGTGATTCATTCTGAATTTGAGGAATCCTGATCCATCTTTTTCTCGAGGTCGAGAATCCGGTCGCGCAACTCTGGCAACTGTTGAAGGATGGCGAAGATCCTGCGCATCTTTCCTGCTTCGGTCGCCGGGATGCCCATCACGGTTTCATTTTCAAAGCCGCCGGAGAGTATCGCTGACTTGGCGGCCACCCGGACTTTGTCTCCGATCTCGGCATGGCCGACCATTCCGCTTTGTCCACCGAACTCGCACTGGTCTCCGATGGTCGCAGATCCGGCGATGCCAACTTGAGCCGCCAGGAAACTGTGAGCACCGATGGTGACGTTGTGTGCGACATGGACCAGGTTGTCGATCTTGGTTCCTTCACCAATGACAGTGTTGCCGAGAACTCCTTTGTCGATGGTGCTGAGGCAACCGACTTCAACCCGATCACCCAAGATGACTCCTCCCCGATGGGGAACACGCAGAGCTCCTGTTTCAGTGGGAACAAACCCGAATCCATCTCCACCGATCACCGCCCCCGGATGAAGGATGCAATCGGAGCCAATGGAGGTGTCGGGCATGATGGTGACTCGGGCGTGAACCCGTGTGCCCGATCCGATGCGTGTGGGGCCATGAATCACTGCGCCCGGATTCACGACGACACCGGTTTCGATTTCAACGCCGTTGTCGATGAAACAGCCGGGCCCCACATGGCAATCGTCCGCAAGATTTGCACCATCCATGACGACGGCATTCGGGTGGACGCCTTGAAAGGCAGGGGCTGGCTCCGGGTGCAACAGGCCAATCGCCAGTGCGAAGGCTTTACCCGGCTTGGGGTGACGCCAGATGCATTTCGCTTCATGGTTTTGCGGGAGGTCCTGATCGTTGGACAAAAGCAATACCGCGGCCTTGAGATGGAGTTGGGTGTAGCGGGCGTCTCCGACCCACGAAAGATCGCCTTCTCCTGCGTGTTCGGGTTCTGCGACTGCGGATATTTCCACAGAAGAATCCCCTGTGAAAGTGCCGCCCAATTTTTCGACCAGATCAGTAATCTTCATCTTGGTGGCGCCTTTCGGGGAATTTGGGTGACCCCCAGAAGATCGACGCGGACCGTCGGTTCCTCTTCCACATTGGTTGTGAAAACGACCTTGCCATAAAATCCCTTGTTGACCTTGGGGATCGGGTCGACGGGGGTGGCGGTGATTTTCACGGATCCATCCTTGAGGGTTTCCTGTGAGAGACTCACCTCGAAACCGTCCACGGGCCGTAACCACTCCACCTGCATTTCCAGAATCTCCAGCGGTTTTCCATCGGCACGCCGGAGGATCATGGTTTCAGGGGAAGGGGATGGATCGCGAATCTGTTTCAGATTCCAGGAGTGGGGCTCATGGATTAGGGAACCGAAGGCGCGTCCGCGCACCGGAAGTTTGAAAGGCAAACCGTTACAGAGGCCGGTGACCATGGTGCTGAATCGTCCTGCAGGCCAGGTGGACAGTGAGCGTACCTCGAGGGTGACCACGCCTGATTTGTCCGTAGGAATGATTTCAAACTCAATTCTAGGGTCTTCCGATTTCAGATCACTTAATACCGGTGTCTTATTGGTGTCGGTGAAAGAGATCCGAGTTTTTGATTCCGGCAAGGCGCTGACGGGGCTGGTCGTCAACACCGCTTCCATCGAAGACGTTTTGACTCCCGGATGAAAAAGGGCATTGACGGGGAAGGTCGCAAGAACCCTGCGATTGCTGTCGACGAGATCGATTCGCTTGGAGAAAACACCCCAACCGCGTCCCAGTGTGAGTTGGAAATCGATCTTCTGGATTGCTCCTGCATCGAGGGTCAATCGGGAAGACCCCTTCAATTTCATGCAGCCACAGGAGGGACGGATTGTGATGGTTTGCGGTTTGCCCGTGTTATTCGTCACCTTGAAGGACAAATCAGGATACTTTCCGCCGTGGCCAACGGCACCCAGATCAAGACGAGCTGGTTGAAGGCTGAAACCGGACGAGGCTTCGCCAGGGGTCACCGGCAGGCTTTCTGCCAGAATTGATCCACTGAAGGCAATAAGAATGAGGAACCATGACAGTATGCTGCTCTGGTTGTGGTACTTGGGTGAGGTGAACATTCACGGACTCCATTCCTGCTGCGCATGATAACGGATTTTGTTCTTACCGTCGGTCTCTTCTGGCGGCAGTTCTAAGGGGACATTAGATTAAGTCTTCTCAGGAAAGGGAGCCGGTATGAATCAGGACGTTGAGCAGGTCTGGGGGATTCCCAGAAGTGTTATGGAGCTTGAAATAGGCAATTTTCAGGGATTTCTGCCCGCACAACTGCCTCTCTTTGAATCGTGCCGGAATCTGGAGCCTCTCGGCAGTTTCCGTGACCGTCCACAAGCGGAGGAAGACGCCCAGTGGAAACAGTTGATCCCCTATGTCTGCATACTTCATGAGGGCTCCATGCTGGTCCTTCAGCGTCTGAAGACCCAAGGAGAGAAACGTCTTCACGGAAAGCGTTCGATCGGCGTGGGGGGGCATGTCAATCCAGAGGCGCCGGGGGACACACCGCTTTTGTTTCGGGGCTTGCAGAGGGAATTGTCGGAAGAGATCGGCCTGATCCCCGATGCGGCCGAATGCCGATTCCTGGGCTGGATCAATGACGACGAAACCGCTGTGGGCCAGGTGCACCTGGGTTTGGCGGTGGCGGTTCAGGTCAAAGATCGCCCGGAAATCGCTGAAACGGATCGGATGACCGGGGACTGGATCCCAGTGGCCGATCTCGATCCCGCAGATGAACGTTGGGAAAGCTGGTCCTCGATTCTGCTGGAGCCACTTTTGGCGGGTGAGGTTTCCGCCTGACTGCAGACCTTTGCCAGTTGACGAAATGTCTTTTGCCCGGATTTCTCTCGAGGGAATCTTTCCGCTCCGATTGACGCTCAAGATATGCTTGCGTTAGAATCTCTTCACGGTGGTTCGGTCCGTCAGGGACCGCAGTCATCATTCTCGCGATTTTCCGCTACCCGGTGGTGTAATTGGCAACACAACTGGTTTTGGTCCAGTCATTCGAGGTTCGAGTCCTCGCCGGGTAGCCATTTCTATGCAGCAACCGACGGGATGGCCAGGCCATGGATCAATTCTCCGCCGTCATCCTTGCTGCGGGTCGCGGAACCCGCATGCGATCTTCAATTCCCAAAGTCCTGCATCCGATCCTCGGCATACCGATGCTGGATCATGTTTCGCGGCAGGTTTGTGCCGCCGGATCCGATGACATCACGGTGGTTGTGGGTCATGGAGCCGATCAGATTCGCAAGCATCTGAAAGGTTCCGATGTCCGTACTGCATTGCAGGATCCCCAAAGAGGGACGGGGCATGCACTTCTGGAAGCACTGGATCAGGCTGCTCCGCGTTACTCCACTCTGGTCGTGATCAATGGAGACCTGCCCGATCTCGATTCGGAAATGATCCGCAATCTTGTGGAGACGCACCTTCAACAGGGACAACCGATGACGATCGTGACCGGAATGGTCGACGAACCGCGGGGCATGGGGCGGGTGATTTCTTCACCTGAATCAGATTCCGGGGAGACCTGTGCGGTCAGCCAAATTGTGGAAGAGGCGGACCTCGACCCGGGCTCACCGGAAATTCATCGGGTCAATCTCGGCATTTACGCTTTCGACCCTTCCAGAATCCTTCCCCTACTCAGACCGATGGTCGAAGAGGACCTGGCCGACGAAGACCCCGCCAAGGAAGCCTATCTGACCAGACTGGTGGAGGTGCTCTGCGACGCCGGAATGGGCGTCTGCGGTTGGGACTGCGGTGTTTCCACCAACTTCGCCCAGGTCAATGACCGCCGCCAGCTGGCGCAGGTTTCTCGCATGATGCAGGAAAAGTGGCAGCACCACTGGATGGATCAGGGAGTGACCATCGTCGACCCGCTGACCACCTGGATCGAGGTCGACGTGGAACTGGGGCAAGATACGGTGATCCAGCCGAACACGGTGATTCGCAGTGGCGTGCGCGTGGGAGAACGCTGTGAGATCGGGCCCTTCGCCCATCTCCGATCGGGAACGGTCCTCGGAGACGAGGTGATCGTCGGCGATTTTGTCGAGGTTAACAGATCCCGAATGGAGACGGGTTCCAAAGCCAAACATCTTGCTTATCTTGGTGACACACAGGTGGGCAAAAAAGCCAACATTGGAGCGGGCGCGGTCATCGCAAATTATGACGGCAAAGACAAACATCTGACGACGATCGGCGAAGGGGCCTTCATCGGCAGTGGATCGGTGGTGGTCGCTCCGGGAGAAATCGGGTCGGGAGCAACGGTTGCGGCGGGTGCTCTGGTTCCCCCCGGTAAATCGGTCGAACCCGGAACCACAGTCAAAGGTGTGCCTGCAAGACTTCATAAAAGTGCTGAAGAAGACAGAGAAACAATCTGCGAGGATGAGAAAGGAAACTGATGCTTTCCGACACAATGGTGGTTTTGAACGGGAATTCGAATCACACCCTTGCTGCAGATATCTGCAACGACTTGGGGCTGGAGCCCGGCCGTGCAGAGGTTACCCGTTTTCCGGATGGTGAAATCTCTGTCTCCCTCGGTGAGGACGTACGCGGAAAGGACGTGTTCATCGTCCAATCCACGTGCCCACCGGTGAATGAAAACCTGATGGAACTGCTGGTGATGATCGACTGCGTCAAGCGTTCTTCCGCTGCGCGGATCACTGCCGTGATTCCCTATTTTGGATACGCCCGACAAGACCGCCGCGAGCAGGGTGCTCGTGTACCGATCACTGCAAAAATGGTGGCCAATCTGATTGTCGCTGCCGGTGCGGACCGTGTGGTGACGATGGATCTTCACTGTGAGCAGATTCAGGGCTTCTTCGACATCCCGGTGGATCACGTCTATGCGGGATCCATCCTCGTCGACCATTTCCGCAAGAAAGAGCTGAACGATCTCGTCGTCGTCAGCCCGGATGTGGGAGCCATCAAGATGGCACGTGCCTACAGCCGCGGATTGGGTGCTCGCCTGGCCACCGTCGACAAAAGGCGAATCAGTGGTGAAAAGACGGAAATCGGCTTTATCATCGGCGATGTGGCCGGAATGAACGCGATTTTGGCGGATGACGTCATTGCCACCGGAGGATCGATCACCGAAGCGGCACGCCTGGTCCTCGATAAAGGGGCTAAATCGGTGATTCTGGCCTGTACGCACCCGGTATTGTGCGGTCCAGCGGTCGAGAGGCTCCTTGCCTCCCCGGCCCAGGAGTTTGCCTTTGTGGACACCATTCCGGTAGACGGAAAGATTTCCAGTGATAGGGTATCGGTTCTGTCGTGTGCTCCTGCTTTCGGCAATGCCATTCGACAGATTCACAAATCCGCTTCCATCGGCAGGAACAGCCTTTAGGTCATTTCTGCTGTTGTTGCAGTTTGCCAATTTACCGATGCAGGTGTGACCGAAAGGTGACCACAGATGGACAAGTTCGTGATGGAGGGAACCTCCCGCGATTCAACCAACTCCCGAGCTGCACGCAAACTTCGTGCAGAGGGAATGATCCCCGTCAATGTCTACGGCGGCGGCAAGCCGAACAGCTCTGTCGCTGTTGACGCCAAGGCGTTTTACAAGGCTTTGGCAAACCACCACCGTTACTTTGAAATCCAGTGCGACGGTGCCAGTGAAGTCGGAATTGTCAAGGAGGTTCAGTATGACCTCTACGGCGACTCCGCGATTCACGTCGACCTGGCCCGTGTCAGTGACGACAAGCCGATTACCGCGACGATGCGCCTCTTGACCGCCGGTATGGCCCGAGGCGTCGCAAGTGGAGGAATCCTCGACATGGCTTACCGTCATGTTCCCGTGCGTGGCAAGATCGGTGATCTCAAGGCATCCACGACCATCAACATTGAGAGTTTGGGTACCAGTCAGTCGATTCGCGCCCGTGATCTCGAGATGCCCGAAGGTGTGGAATGTCTGTTGAGTGACGGTACGCCGGTCATCATCTGTCATGGACGTCGCGGCGGTTAATCCATCGTCCTTACGTTTGAGAGACCAAAAAAGTGAAATCTTCTCTCCCGGATCGCTCTCGTCCCTGCGTTATCGCAGGCCTGGGCAATCCGGGAGATTCTTATTCCGGTACTGTCCACAACGCCGGTTTTGAAGTCATCGATCGGCTCGTCCGAAAAATGGACTGTGAATCCGGTGAACAACCGGACCTGCGCTTTTGGCAAACCCGCTGGAAGGGCCGGTCTGTCCATTTACTCCAGCCACAGACCTTCATGAATTTGAGCGGGCCTCCGGTGAAGGGTTTTTTGCGCAAGTGGAACGCTGAAATCGGTGATCTGCTCGTAGTGGTCGACGATCTCGATCTGGCTCCCGGGGTTCTCCGGATTCGGCCAGGAGGCTCTTCCGGAGGTCACCGGGGGCTTCAGGATCTGATCGATCATCTGGAAAGTGATCGATTCTGCCGCTGCAGAGTCGGTGTCGGTCGTCCACCGGAAGGAGAGGCGGTGGAGGATTTCGTCCTCAGACCTCCTCCAGAGGATCAAAAAGCCCTCTTTGAGGCTTCTCTGGACCGGGCGGCCGAAAGTGCACTTTGCTGGGCAGTTCAGGGTGCCAAAAATGCCGCCCTTCGTTACAATGGCCCGCTTCCCGACCTCTCCGATTGAGAAGAGTGAGGGTGAAACAGTTTGAAATAATGGTGTGAAGTGGCAGAGATTCCCTGTTGGTCACGGGGGGGCGACTTCACGTATCCCGATCTGCAAAGGAGATCACCTTGACCGAAAGACTTTACGAGGGACTGTTCCTCGTGGATGCCTCTGTTGCATCCCAGAATTGGGCCGAGTTGGAGGCCCTGATGACCGGAATCGTAACCAATCATGGCGGTTCCATCGAGTACAGCGAAAAGTGGCCCGAGCAGCGTCTCGCCTACGAGATCAATGGCACCAAACGCGGTGTTTATTTCCTCATCTACTTCCGCGCTGATACGCAAAGCATCGTTGGCATGCGCAACGACGCCCAGCTCAACGAAAAGATCATGCGTTCTCTCTTTGTTCAGGAAACTTTCCTGGAAGACGAGATGAAGCGCCGTAAAGAAGTGGCGGAGCGTCGAATGGCAGAGCCTGAGCCTGCTTCTGGAGCTCCTGCTTCTGGAGCTCCTGCTTCTGGAGCTCCTGCTGCTGAAGCTCCTGCTGCTGAAGCTCCTTCTGCCGAAGCTCCTGCTGCCGAAGCTCCTGCTGCCGAAGCTCCTGCTGCCGAAGCTCCTGCTGCCGAAGAGGCCGCAGAAGAAGAGCCGGCTGTTGAAGCGGCTGCAGACTCCGGAGAGTCCGAGGCAGCGGAAGAACCTGTGGCCGTCGAACATGATGCCGGAGCAGGTGAAGAGGAAGAGAAGGAATAGAAGGAGGCTTCCATGGAGTTCAATAAAGTTTTTCTTGCTGGCAATTTGACCAGAGACCCTGAATTAAGAATGGCCGGATCGACGTCTGTCGTGACCCTTGGTATCGCCAGTAACAGAACTTTTTCCCGTGCAGGAAGCCAGGAAAAGGAAAAGGAAACCACCTTCGTCGATGTCGACGTTTGGGGGCGGCAGGCTGAAACCTGCAACCAATACCTTTCCAAGGGGAGTGGCGTGCTGATCGAAGGGCGCCTCAAACTGGATCAGTGGCAGGACAAGGAAGGCAACAACCGCAATAAACTCAAGGTGGTTGCTGAACGCGTCAATTTCATGCCCCGATCCGGTGGTAACGGACCGCAGCAGGGAGACTCCTTTGGGGGATCCAGCAGCGGAGAGTCTGCCCCCAGTGGTGGCGGATTCCCTCAGGGCGAAACCTTCAACGATGAAGTGCCCTTCTAAACAAAAATTGAAATGAGATTTTAAAATGTTTGGACGCAAGGAAAAGAAGTCGCTGGTCGCCGACCGCGAGTACATCGACTACAAGGATGTCGATCTTCTTCAGAGACTCGTAGCCGGTAATGGCAAAATGGTTTCCAGAAGACAGATCGGTTGCAACTCAAAGATGCAGCACATGATCAAGCGTGCCGTACACAGGGCCCGGTTCATGGGCTTGATCCCTTACGGGCAATAGGGAAAGGAGCAGCGTCATGAAATTGTTTTTGACCAAAGACGTTCCCAACCTGGGAGCCCTGGGTGACGTCGTCACTGTTAAACCCGGTTATGCCCGCAACTTCCTGATCCCCCGTGGAATGGGTGTGGAGTTGGCCCGTGCCAACCTGCAATGGATCGAAGGCCAGAAAAAACGTGTGGAGGCCCAGGAGGCTGAGCGTTTGGCCAACCTTCAGACTCTGGCAGAGTCCATCAATGGTGCCTCCTGCACATTGATTGCCCGTGCCACCGAAGAAGGTCACCTTTTCGGATCTGTGACTGCCGCGAATATCTGCGAGCAGATGGAGGGTGAAGGTGTTCAGATCGACCCCGAGACCATCGAACTCGAGAAGCCGATCAAGGAGTTGGGAATTTACAATCTCAATGTCCATGTCCACCCTGAAGTCGAGACCACCATCAAGGTTTGGGTTGTCAAGGCGGACGAGGACGGTCAGGCCTCTGAGGAGGAAGCAGAAGCCTCGGAAGAGGGCTAAAACCTCTCTGGGATTCGATGCTTTCCCTGAGGGGAATGCTCCAGTAACGTGCAGGAACTGTTAACGACAGTGGGCCCGGCAATACCAGTTGGTGTTGCCGGGCCTGTTTGTCGATTTACGGGGGAGTGGAAGCCATTTCTTGATTGATGGCTTACGTGTGGCTCAGGCCGCATGAATGATTCACCTACGGGTGAACCCTCCGGAAGAGTCGAGAAATAACCCGACGACTGCTTGATTCAGTTTAGGAGTCCCGGGTTTGAAGCGGGGAACGATGGTGACAAAAGATATGCCCGAGGCCACGTTGCCTCACAACCGCGAAGCAGAGGAATCCCTGTTGGGAGCTTTGCTCTATGGCGGCAATGTCAGCCGAATGGCGATTGAACAGCTCAAACCCGAGGACTTCTACCTTGGCAGACACCAGACGATCTTCCGTCACATCCTGCAACTGTTTGCGGATGAGGGAGTCATCGAAACTGTCCTCCTTGTTGATCTCCTTGAAAAAGAAGAGCAGTTGGAGGAGGCGGGAGGACGGGAGTACATCCAGGAGCTTCCCAAAAGGGTTCGCACCAGTGGAAACGCTCTCGAATATGCCCACATTATCAAAGAGGCTTCCCGTCGCAGGAATGTCATCAATGTCTGCCACGAAATCGAAAAGCGAGCTCGTGTTGGCAAGGAGAATTCCGCCAACCTGATTGACGAAGCCGGAGCTGAAGTACTTCGACTCGCTGAGGGGACTGATCGAAAACACGTTCACACCATGAAGAAATCTCTCGAAGAGGTCTTCAATCTGGTGGACCAAAGGGAACGGGGTGAGGCTCCCGGTGTCCTGACCGGTTTCAAGCGACTGGACGAACTGACGAGCGGTCTTCAGCAGACCGATCTCGTGATCATTGCCGGCCGACCTGCCATGGGTAAAACCACTTTCAGTCTGAATGTGGCTCTCAACGCAGCCTTCCGAAACCAGATCCCCGTCGCTGTCTTCAGTCTTGAAATGAGTTATGACCAAATCGCTGCGAGCATGTTGTGTAACGCCTCCGGTGTGGCGGCTGATCGGCTTTACAAGAACAAGCTGACCGACCAGGACTGGGATCGACTGATTGCCACTTCTACCCAGTTGTCCAATGCTCCCATTTTCATCGACGATTCACCGGGATTGAACGCGATGTCGATTCGCTCGAGAGCCCGAATGATGCACAACAAGCACAATCTGGGGTTGATTGTGATCGACTACCTGCAATTGCTGGAAATGGGCAGTGGCCGTACAGAGAACCGGCAACAGGAAATCTCGCAAATCTCCCGATCACTGAAGCAATTGGCACGAGAGCTGAAAGTTCCCGTGGTGACCCTGTCCCAGCTCTCCCGCGCGGTGGAATCCAGAGACAATCACCGACCGAGAATGTCTGATTTGCGGGAATCCGGGGCCATCGAACAGGATGCAGACCTTATCATGTTGCTTTACCGTGAAGAGTACTACCAACCGGAGAAAGAGGACGCCAAAGGTATTGCCGAAGTCATCGTTGCAAAGCATCGAAAAGGCCAGACAGATAATATCCCGCTGGCATTCAGGGGAGAAACTCTGACCTTTGCCAATCCCTCACTCCCCAGTGACACTTTTTAGAATCGACGCTTTTTAGAATCGACGCCTTTTAGAAATAGCGAACAGGAGAACCATGAAACTCTCATCCCAAAGCCTTTTGATCAGCGTCGGCGTAATTGCCCTTTTGACTCTCTCCTGGGGAGCGGGTCTTCTCGGGGTTCCCTATCAATTGGAAACCCATCGCATTGGTGTTTGCGACGTTCAGATCGTTTTGGATCAAATTCCGCAAGGCAAAGCCATTACCGAAGAGTTCAATGGCCTCAGAGCGTCTATGGAGAATCAACTGCGCTCCCTCGAAGCAGACCTTCGCAAGCTGGAACAGGAAGCTCAGCAATTGACGCCCGGTTCCGATTCACGGAGAGATGTGGAAAAGAACTTTGCCCTGAAGAATGCCGAGTTGATCTGGAAGAAAGAGGATCTTGAAAAAGAGTTCGCCGTCAAATTCCAGGAACGCAGGGAAGTGCTTGTTGGTCTGGTTCGTGCTGCGATCGAAGAGGTCGCCCTTGAACGTCAACTCGACGTGGTCGTGAATAATGTCTCCAGATCTGAAAACTTCAAGGTGTACGTCAGTGTTTGGGCCAAACCTGAGCTGGACATCACCATGGAAGTGATCAACAGGGTTTCACAAAAGTAATCTTGAACTCTCCGCATCAACACACGATCCGCGATGAAACCATTTTCAAGGGCCCCGGGCTTCATTCTGGGGAGGAGACCACCCTTCGAATGCTTCCGGGAGAACCGGACAGCGGTATTCAATTCGTTCGTGTGGATCAATCTCCGGAAGTTCGGATCCCCCTGAGCCTGGAGACGCTTCGGAAGAACCCCCGGCGCACCAGCTTTGGGATCGGAGATGTTGAAGTTCACACCTGTGAACACCTGCTTTCCGTCCTACACGTTCTCGGCGTTGAAAATGCGGTCATCGAAATGGACGGCCCTGAAGTTCCAGGCATGGACGGAAGCTCATTGCCTTTTCTGGAGGGCGTAGGAGAAAGCGGTTTGGAAGCTCAGGGGTCACGGGCTCGAAAACTTGCCATTTCCACACCGGTCAGTGCTGAAGAAAATCTTGCCAGTGTGGTCGCCTTGCCCGGGAATGATCTTCGAGTGACCTACACCCTCCAGTATTCCGGTGAACCGGGGTTCAACCAGACCGTTGATTTCAAGATCGACGAGGAAACCTATCGCAAGGAAATAGCACCCGCTCGCACCTTTGTTCTTGAACGTGAAGTCAAAGAACTGAAAGCCAAGGGACTGGGTAAAGGCGCGACCGAAGAAAACACAGTGATTGTGACAGATCAGGGTGAAGCACTGGGCGGCCGATTTGTCGACGAGCCGGCTCGCCACAAAGTGCTCGACCTTCTGGGAGATCTGTTCGTACTTCGGTGCTCTCTTCAGGGGCACATCATCGCTCACCGCAGCGGGCACAGTCTCAACGGTACCCTTGCCGGAAAAATCGCTCAGGCGCACGTTCGTGAAATGGAATTGGAAGATATTCTGGTCCGTTCACCGAAAGGTCTGGAAATTCGCGACATTCACAAATTGCTTCCGCACCGGTATCCCTTCCTGCTTGTAGACCGGGTCCTTGAGGTCGAAGAAGGAGTTCGTGCTGTCGGATTGAAAAATGTCACCTTCAATGAAGATTTCTTTCAGGGGCATTTTCCTGGCCAACCGGTCATGCCGGGGGTCCTTCAACTGGAAGCTCTCGCTCAACTTTCGGGTGTGCTTCTTCTCAGGGGAAGTCAGGATGCTTCACGGTTGGCCTATATTCTGGGAATCGATGACGTCAAATTCAGAAAAACGGTCGTTCCCGGTGACCAATTGATCCTCGAGGCCGAGTTGAAAAGGCTCCGGGAAAGGTCCGCAGAGGTACTGGTTCGTGCTACTGTAGACGGCAAGCCGGTTACAGAGGCTTTGATCCGGTTCATGCTGGTGGATGCTCAATAGGGAGTTTGGATTGATTCACCCAACTGCGATAATCGATCCCGGTGCGGAACTGGGTGAAGGTGTGGAGATCGGGGCGGGCGCATACATTGGCCCCCAGGTTTCCATCGGTGACCATTGCGTCATTCATCACCACGCATCTGTGGTTCAAAACACCCGTATGGGTGAAAGAAACATCATTCACGCCGGATCCGTCATTGGCGGTGACCCCCAGGACAAAAAGTGGCAAGG
Organism: Planctomycetota bacterium; assembly: GCA_013911165.1. Taxonomy (GTDB): domain Bacteria; phylum Planctomycetota; class UBA8108; order UBA1146; family UBA1146; genus UBA12191. The sequence goes on from JACETR010000032.1 coordinate 14,138, forward strand.
CGAAGAGACCTGGCTGGAGATCGGCTCTGACAATCTCTTCCGGGAACACTGCACGATCAACCGTGGAACGGTTCAGGGTGGCGGTGTCACGCGCCTCGGAAACGGTTGTTACATTCTCGCCAGTTCACATGTGGCCCACGACTGCATCGTCGGCAATGAAGTCATCATGGCGAATGGAGTTCTGCTGGGTGGTCATGTGGTCGTCGAGGACCAGGCAGGCTTCGGGGGATTGGCCGCCGTGCACCACTATGCCACTGTCGGTCGGCTCGCCTTTATCGGCGGCATGACGAAGGTCAGCACTGACGCTCCTCCATTTCTGATTACTGAAGGCAACCCGGCCCGGGTCCGTGCGGTCAATACCGTCGGCATGAAACGTGCGGGTCTGGATGAGTCGGTTTGCGCCTGGGTCAAGGAAGCGCAACGCTTGCTCTACAACAACAACATGATTCGACGCGAAGCGTTCCAGCTCCTTGAGCAAAGAGGAGAGGTTCCTGAAGAGGGTGTACATCTGCGCTCCTTCCTGCGTCGTTCGGAAGAGGGTCGTCAAGGCAGGGCTATTCAGCCGTAGGAGGTCCCTTGAAGGTTGCAGTAATCGGTGTCGGTCATTTGGGCAGTGCTCATGCCAGAAACTGGAATGAAATCCCGGATGCCGAACTGGTGGGGGTCTTCGATGCGGACGCTGACAGGTGTCGGGAGATCGCATCCCTCAATGGCTGCACACCCTTTGATAATCCCGATGCCCTGATCGACAAAATCGACGCCGTCAGCATCGTAACTCCCACTCCACTTCACCGTCAGACGGCAGAGCCTTTTCTCAAGGCGGGCAAGGCTGTTCTCGTCGAAAAGCCGCTGGCACACACTTTGGAAGACGCCCAGGCTCTTTGTGACATTGCTGACCAGTTCGGAGCGACTCTTCAGGTGGGGCATATTGAAAGATTCAACCCCGTCGTACGTTCCGCCTTGCGAGAGATCGGGCAACCGACCTTTATCGAGTGCGATCGGATCCACCCCTATTCCCTGCGCTCCACTGAAACCAGTGTCGTCCACGATCTCATGATTCATGACATCGACATTGTCCTTCATTTGATGAAAAGCGAACTCGTGGACGTCGAGGCGCATGGTACTCGCGTCATTTCGCCCACCGAAGACCTCGCCCATGCGCGGCTCGGTTTTTCTTCTGGCGCAACAGCCTTCGTCAAGACGAGCCGTGTAGCCTTCAGTCGGTCACGCAAGGTGCGGATCTTTTCGCCGAGACATTACGTCAGCCTTGACCTCGTCGATCGCAGTGGATTCCAAGTGAGACTGGATCCGGATTACGATCCGGGTGATTTCCTGGATGCTTCCGGTCGGATTGAAGCTCCGGAGGGTGCGGAAGATTTCCTCGGACGCCATCTGGAGCAATCTCCCCTGGAAATCAGTGGGGCAGAACCTTTGCGTGCAGAACTGGAAGCCTTTATGGATTCTGCTCGTGGGAACCGCCCTGTGGCCGTCACAGGGCCGCAGGGTGTTCGTGCCATGAAAGCTGCTGAAATGGTGCTCGACAGCCTGAGAGGCCGTCAGGGGCACCTGGAAGACCTCTCTAGCCAGTAAAACCCTGATCCACCTCTCTCGGTGACTTCTCATGTTGAACCAGAGAAGCGTTCGGTAATAGGCCTGATTCGATTGATGGCCCTCGGCCAGATCGCTAATTTACTCGCTTGTCCTGCGTTGTTGCGGGGCTATTTCCAACGGTTGCCCCCGGGCAACCTGTTTTACACCAACCCGCGGGTTACCTGCTGAAGGGCCCCTGAGCGGGAAGGAAAGGAATCCTGATGTCCGGATTACAGATCCAGGAATTGATTGAGGCTGGAGTTCACTTCGGTCACCGTTCGAGCCGCTGGCACCCTGCCATGGCTCCCTACATTCACCAGAAACATAACAAGATCCACGTGATCGATCTGCGCCAAACCGTGCGTGGGCTCGTTCGGGCCCAACATTTCCTTGAGAGCATTTGTGCTGCGGGTCATGAGGTTGTTTTCGTGGGAACCAAATCCCAGGCCCGTGAAGTGGTGCGTGAGCAGTCCGGTCGTTGTGGAATGCACTTTTGCGTTCACCGCTGGCTCGGTGGAACCCTGACCAACTTCCAGACGATCCGTTCTCGCCTGCGCAGGCTCGAAGAACTGGAGCGCGACTTGGCAGACGCCGAAGACGGCAGTCGTGGCAAAAAGGAATTGGCCACGATGGAACGCGAGCGTCGCAAAATCTTCCGCAACCTTGAGGGTATTCGCAACATGAGCCGCATGCCCGGTGCCATGATCACTGTGGATATTCGCAGAGACGAGATCGCAGTTCGGGAAGCTCGAAGCAAGGGAATCCCTGTGATCTCCATTGTCGATACCGATTGCGATCCTGGCATGGTTGATATCGCGATCCCCGGTAACGACGATGCCTATCGGAGTATTGAAGTCATCCTTAGCCGTCTTGCCGATTCCATCATTGCAGGAAGAGACAAGCTTGTGGCGCAGCAAGCTGAAGAGGCCGCTCGCAAGGCTTCCGATGACAGAAAAGCCAAGGCCAAGGAGCATTCCCGTAATCTCACCAAGGAAAATCGAGCCAAGGAGTTTACTCCGCCACAGCCCGCTCCTGGTGCTGACGCACCTGCCAACGCGAAGGCCAAGCCCAAGTTGGTGGTGACTCCCGAAAAAGGAACCGGGAAGGCCGACTCGGACAAGGAAACCCCCGCCAGCGATGCAGGCGAGAAACCAGCAGAATAATTGAACCCGGGTAAGCCGGGGCAGATCGGAGAACCGATGAGTGATTTCAGTGCCAAGGATGTCGCTGAATTAAGACAGAAAACCGGTGTGGGCATGATGGAGTGCAAAAAAGCACTTCAGGAAGCCTCCGGTAACCTGGAAGCAGCAGTGGACCTGCTGCGTGCCCGAGGTGCACAAATGGCCGCCAAAAAAGCGGACCGTGCCACCAATCAAGGCTGGGTGGGCTCTTATGTTCATTCCAATGGAAAAATTGGTGTGATCGTTGAAGTCCTCTGCGAAACCGATTTCGTTGCCAAAAATGATCAGTTCCAGGAATTGATCCGTGATATCGCCATGCATATCGCCGCCATGAACCCTCAGGCTCTCAAGCCCGAGGAGTTGGATCAGGCAGCGGTCGAACGTGAGCGAGCGGTCTTCATGGAACAGGTTCAGGACAAGCCCGAAAACATTCGTGAAAACATCGTTGAGGGCAAGTTGAACAAGTACTACTCCGAGGTTTGCCTTCTCAAGCAGGCCTTTATCAAAGACGACAAAAAGTCGATTGAGCAGGTCGTGACGGATGCGATCGCCACCATCGGTGAAAACATTCAGTTGACCCGTTTCCATCGTCTTGAAATCGGTAACTGATCACCGGAAAGGCCTGACCTTGACGCGCAGAGTTCTGTTGAAAGTCAGTGGTGAGGCTCTGGGAGGCGAATCAGGAACCGGATTGTGTGCAGATTCTCTCGCCCGGCTGGCCAAACAGGTCAGCCGGGCGAGTTCTGATATACAGATCGCCATCGTTGTCGGAGCAGGCAATATCTGCAGGGGGCAGGATTGGCAAAAGACGTCATTGCCGCAACCTCTTGCTGATTCCATCGGCATGGCCGCCACCCATGTCAATGCGTTGGCGATTCACGCCCGTTTGATGATCGAAGGGACTCAGTCCGTCGTCATGGGTGCAGGAACACCGGTTCCCCAGGTTCTTCCCTTTGAATCGATGAGGGGGCGAAACTTGCTGGAAGAAGGCACTGTTTTGGTCCTCTCCGGAGGGACCGGGAACCCGTTTTTCACTACGGACACGTGCGCAACGCTTCGGGCCGCAGAATTGGGCTGTTCCGAGGTTCTCAAGGCTACCCGAGTGGATGGGGTCTACGACAAGGACCCGGAAAAACACGACGACGCCGTCAAATACGATTCGCTGACTTTCGACGAAGCTCTGGCTCTTAAATTGCGTGTCATGGACTCCACCGCCTTCACCATGTGTAATGAACAGGGGCTCAACCTGAGAGTCTTTGATATGAGCCCCGCAGGAGCGGTCGAGAAGGCCCTGAAGGGCGAACCTCTTGGATCTCTGGTGCATTCAGGGCCTTGAGGCCCCGGGATCTTCCGGGCTGTTGACAGCGAAGCTGCCATGAAAGGAATCGAATGATCGACGAAACTGTTCTGGACGCGGAAGAACGCATGTCCAAAGCCCTGGATTTCATGAGGGACGAATTTCGCGGAATGCGCACAGGCAGGGCTCACCCCGGCCTGGTGGAGACAATTCGCGTGGACTACTACGGTACGGCGACCCCGATCAAGGACATGGCCAGCATTTCCGTGCCAGAAGCGGATCAGATTGTCATCAAACCTTTCGATGCCAATGCCATCGGCGATATGGAAAAAGGTCTCCTGGCTTCAGATTTGGGGATCACACCCCAAAATGACGGAAAATTGATCCGTTTGAAGGTTCCGCCCCTTTCTGAGGAGCGCAGGAAGCAATTGGTGTCCAGGGCCAAGGAAATCGCCGAAGAGTCGCGAATTTCCATGAGAAATGTCCGTCGGGATGCCAATAAAACCTTTGAAACCTCCAAAAAAGACGGTGGAATCTCTGAAGACGAACTGTCCTCCAGCAAGGATCGAATTCAGGAAATTCTCAAATCTCTGGAAAAACAGGTCGACGAGGATCTCAAGAAGAAGACCTCCGAGTTGATGGAAATTTGAAATTCGGCGGGGATGATGTTGACGGGCAATTTTTGTCTCGGTAGCCTCCCGTGTTCCGGGAGCATAGCTCAGTTGGTAGAGCAACGCCCTTTTAAGGCGTCGGTCGATGGTTCGAGCCCATCTGCTCTCACTTTGAAATTAGGCCCCATCGTCTAGTCAGGTCTAGGACATCAGGTTTTCATCCTGAGAACAGGGGTTCGAATCCCCTTGGGGTCACTTAAATACCAGGTCGGTGCCTTTGGGTACCGGCCTGTTTTTTTAAGGTTATCTGGCAGCGATAAACCCGTAATCACAGGTTCTATTTCAACGTCTTTTCGATCTAACGACCTTTCCTGTCCCGAATTGGCAACAATTCGCTCCAGCAGGAATCGTGATTCAATTCAATGACGCCACATTTTCGATACGATTAGGATATTGGGAATACTGGATTTCACGTTGGGAGGTCCCATGGAAAAGTTCGAAGGTGCCGATTTCTACATTCTTGATGACGTGTTGACGGAAGAGCAGCGTCTCATTAGGGATACGGTCCGCGACTTTGTGGACGATCAGATTGTCGATATCATCGATGACTGCTTCATGGAAGACCGATTCCCCAATCAGGTGATCCCCATGCTGGGTGAGCTGGGCCTTCTCGGTGCGAACCTCGAGGGTTACGAATGTGCCGGGCTCGACAACACCGCCTACGGCTTGATCATGCAGGAGCTTGAGCGAGGTGACAGTGGCCTCAGATCTTTTGTCAGTGTTCAGGGTGGTCTGGTCATGTACCCCATCCATCGCTACGGATCCGAAGAGCAAAAGCAGAAGTTCCTTCCTGAACTTGCTGCCGGAAGAATGATCGGCTGCTTCGGTCTGACGGAACCTGATTACGGTTCTAATCCGAGTGGTATGATCACCCATGCCGTCGAAGACGGAGACAGTTACGTGCTCAACGGCAACAAGATGTGGATCACTAATGGATGCGTCGCCGACGTCGCCGTTGTCTGGGCAAAACTGGACGGTCGTATCAGAGGCTTCCTTGTCGAAAAGGGAACCGAGGGATTCAGCACGACCAAACAGGAAAAGAAGTTTTCCCTGAGGGCTTCTATTACCAGTGAACTTCATTTCCAGGATTGCAGAATCCCCAAGTCCAACTTGTTGCCTGAAGCGGACGGACTGGGTGGGCCGCTCTCTTGCCTGACTCAAGCTCGCTTTGGAATCGCCTGGGGAGCCACGGGGGCAGCGATGGCCTGTTTTGATGCAGCCAAAAGTTACTCCCTGAGCCGAATCCAGTTCGACAAGCCCATCGCAAGCTTCCAGCTGGTCCAGCAGAAGCTGGCTGAGATGTTTACGGAGATCACCAAGGCTCAACTGCTGAACCTGCGACTCTCCCAGCTCAAGGAATCCGGCAAGATGACGGCTCAACACGTCTCCATGGCCAAGCGAAACAATGTGCATTGGGCTCTTGAGATCGCCCGCAGTGCCAGAGATTTGCTCGGGGCAAATGGAGTCACCCACGAATACCCAGTGGGGCGTCACATGCTGAATCTTGAGTCGGTCAAGACCTACGAGGGGACCCACGACATCCACTCCCTGATCCTCGGCCATGAAATCACAGGGATTCCCGCCTACAAGTAGGTTTCCCAACTGGCTGTGACGAAATTCCCGAAATCGTGTATGCTTCCTATGGCACCGATTCAGTGGGGGATTTCCGTATGGACCATCAGGATTTCATCAAGAAGTTTCGCTCCTCGTCGATCGACCGCTTCGAATCCCGTCAAAGGATTCGCAGCTTTTCTAATTTCCTCGACGACTTTTTGGCCAATCCCTATCCCTATCTTCGCAATTCAGCACGCTACCTTCTGGATGTCTTTGAGCATTACGGCACTGAGGACGTCAACCGGGTGGGGGTGATGGATCGCCGCTGGAAATTGTTCGACCTTGAACATGGCGATCTTTCTGAAAACCTGGTGGGGCAAGAGAGCGTCCAAAATTCCATCTACATGAAACTGCGACAGTTTGCCCGTAGCGGCAAGGCGGATCGCCTGCTGTTGCTCCATGGCCCCAATGGTTCGGCGAAATCGACAACGATCAACTCCATGATGGAAGGCATGCATCAGTACAGCATCCTTCCCGAAGGAGCCTTGTATCGATTTAACTGGATCTTCCCGGAAAAAAATGTGGAGACAGGGCGGATTGGCTTTGAGGAGGGTGAGCCTGAGAATTCAGGAACCTATGCCTTCCTTGATGCCAAGGACATCGGTTCGATTATTCGCTGCGAGTTGAAAGACTCACCCTTGTTGTTGATACCCCGTGCAGAACGCCGGGAGTTGGTCGAACATGCCCTGCGCCTTCACCCTGAAATTGCTCAAAAAGAGAACTTTAATTTCGATTGGGTTTTTGAGTTCGATCTCAGTCAAAAGAGCAAGTGGATTTACGAAGCCCTCCTTGGTGCACATCAGGGGGACTGGCTTGAAGTCATGCGTCATGTTCAGGTCGAACGCTTCTTCCATTCCAAGAAGTACCGACTCGGATGCATATCGATTGAACCCCAGGGCAACATTGACGCCCAAGTCCGCCCCGTTGGATTCAATGGAGACGCCTTACCCACTATTTTGCACGGGCTTCCCCTCTATGAGGTCGACGGTGACCTCATAGCCGCGAATCGCGGACTTTGTGAATACTCCGATTTCCTCAAGAGACCTCCTGAAACCAACAAGTACCTTTTGACGACCTCCGAGAAGGGCACGATCCAATTGCCCAACTTCCGTGCGCACCTGGATCTGGTTCTTTCCGGAAGTGCCAATGAGAAGCAACTCAACATGTTCAAAAGGACTCCAGATTTCTCCTCCTTCAAAGGCAGGCTAGCTCTCGTACGTGTGCCTTACCTGCTGCAGTATTCCAAGGAAGCAGCCCTTTATCGTCGTCAGATCGACCGCCACACCGCAGGGGGATCCGTTGCCCCACATACTGCTGAAATGGCCGCTCTCTGGGTCGTTCTGACGCGCCTGAAACGCCCCTCACCCAAGAACCACTCTCCTGACCTGGCGCCCGTGGTGGCACGCCTGACGCCTCTACAGAAGGCCCTGCTCTATGATCACGAGGAAACCCCTATCGGAATGAAGGAGGAGGAGCGGAAGCTCCTCTGCCAGAATGTCCGTAATCTCCGTGAGGAACACGAAAGCAGCGAAGGTGAATTCGAGGGGATTTACGGCAGTGAATACGAAGGCCGCCGAGGTGCTTCTCCCCGTGAAATGCTGACCCTGATCGCTGCTGCCTCTGAAAACGAAAGATGGCACAGCCTTTCTCCGCTTTCGATCCTTGATGAACTGGAGAGCTTTATCCGCGAATCCAGCGTCCACGACTTCCTGCGATTGGCTGTGGACAATGGGTATCATGACTGCAAGCAGTTCATTTCCGACGTACGGAGCCATTACCTGAACACGGTTCGCAGCGAAGTCTTCGACTGTCTTTCCTTTGTTGAAGAAGGAGAGTTCAACAGGCTCTTCTCGGACTACTTCAACCATGTCAAATCGAGTGAGATTGGTGAGAGCCTCTATTCCGACTCTGTCAACGAGTTCATCCAGCCTTCTGAGGAGTTCATGTCCGAGATAGAGTCCAAACTCAACATCCATGACAACGCCAAGGAGTTTCGATCGAGTTTGCTGAGTCGAATTGGTGCCTATGCGACAGAGAATCCCGACGAAGGCCTCGACTACTCTCGTGTTTTTCCTGAAGTCTACAATGATCTTAAAAAGAACTTCTGGGCTTCACGGAAATCAGAAATTCAAGTGGCCCTGCTCAATGTGCTGAAGTTCTTCTCTGCGGATGAAGGTCAACTTTCAAATGCAGAACGAGATTCCGTTCAAGAAACCCTGGATAACATGAAGAGTCGTTACGAATACGACGAGAACAGTGCCAGAGACGTTATCGGGTTTATCGTCAGTCAGGATCGGTGAAGTCCGGTTTGTCGCGGAAATTGAAGCTCAGGACTTAAAGGGGGGAGTCGTGTCGGCAAAATGCTGAAACATGCGACTCCACAATCCGGGCCTGCCGTATTCCGACTGGGGAGGTCCGGCCTTCATTTCACCTGATTCTTCGAGAATCCTCTCCAGAACCCGGTCAGGATCAATTCCTTCCGCTTCAGCATGAACACTGAGTCCCAATCGGTGTCTCAATGCTGGATAGACCACAGCATCGAGGTCTTCGTCGGTGACCGTATTGCGCTCATGCATTGCTGCACGGGAGCGGGCAGTCGACAGGATCGATTGAACACCTCTGGGCCCTGATCCATGAGACAAGAGTTCATTGGTCGCTTCCGGGACTCCCTCTTCGCCTGGCCTCGTGGCTCTCACCATGCGAGTCGCTCTCTGAATCTGGAACTCGGGGATCTCAACTCGAGCGACTTCCTTCAAGGCCTCGCCAAGCCAATTACCTGGAACAACTGACTCCAGAGGTGAATCGATTCGAGAGGTGGTAACAGAAACGACATCCAATTCTTCGTCTGCATTTGGGTAGTCCATCAGAACCTGGAAGGTGAACCGGTCCAACTGCGTAAAAGGCAATGGGTAAGTACCTTCTTGTTCAAGAGGGTTTTGTGTTGCCATGACGAAAAACGGATCAGGTAATCGATGCCTTTCACCCATCACAGTGACAAACCCCTCTTCCATCGCCTCCAGCATCGCAGCCTGTGTTTTGGGGGGAGTACGATTGATTTCGTCGCCCAGAATCATGTTTGCAAAGAGAGGCCCTTGTACAAAGGAGAAGGCCCTGCTACCCGACGCTCCGGTCTTGTCGAGTAGGGTGGACCCCGTGATGTCCTGTGGCATCAGATCAGGGGTAAACTGAATGCGGTTGAAGTCGAGTTGCAGTAATTCTGAAATCGATCGAACGAGAAGGGTTTTCGCCAGACCCGGAACCCCCATCACAAGCACATGGCCTGATGACAGCATTGAGATCAAGACCTGGTCGATGACCTGCTCCTGGCCGACGATCCGTTGAGCAAGACCTTCCCTCAAGCGATCTCGTACGGAAGCAATGTTTTCGAATTGATCTTTCAACCCTGCGACTCCTGTCCTTTTCCTTCATCCCACTTGCCCTGTTGATACCACTCTTCAAGTTCTTCCAAAGAGGCGTGGGGCCTGTCACCCAGATGACGATCCACTGTGCGAAAACGATCCTCGAACCGACTTAGCGCGCGATTCAGGGCTGTTTCCGGGTCGACTCCGCACTTTCTGGCGACGCTCGAGACCGCAAACAGGAGATCACCGATTTCATGCTCGACAGCAGCCGCGTCTCCTTCGGCCAACGCTTCCGCAAGCTCTTCTCTCTCTTCTTCAACCTTTGCAAGTGCACCAGCGGAATCGGGCCAGTCGAACCCTACTTCTGCTACCATTTTACCTACCCTGTCGGCTCTCGAGAGGGCAGGGAGCGAAGCAGGCAGCGACCGTATTGTCGTTCTGGCCTCAGTGGCTTCTCCGTTTGCATTTTTTTCTTCCTGTTTGATCCGCTCCCATTGTTTGCGGACGTCATCAGGATTCTCCGCATTTGCATCTCCGAAGACATGGGGATGGCGACGGATCAGCTTGTCCGAGATCTCTTCCGCGATCTTTTCCAACGTGAAATCCTTCTGTTCTTCAGCAACGCGGGCCTGAAGAAAGATGTTCATCAAAAGATCACCCAATTCTTCACAGACCTTTTGGGGGTCTCCATGAAGAATGGCTTCACTGACTTCATGAGCCTCTTCCAGAAGAAAAGGCCTCAAGGACTCGCGGGTTTGTTCGAGATCCCAGGGGCAACCCCCTGGCGATCTCAAGCGATCGATAATCGATTTCAGTCGTTGAATCTGTTCCATGGATCTGAATCACAGCTTCCGAATCTCCCGCTTGCGAGAGTGGGAAACCACTACTTTCTTTGAATCACAAGAGTTCTGTTGGGCACTTTGCCTCCACGGAGATCAACGATTCGCAACTTCTTGTCGTTGTCCCTGAAGACGAGTGAGTAGTTTCCAGAGGTACCATTCACCGACAGCAATTCGCCAAAGTCAGTCGGAATCACTCCTGCGACCTGTTCTTTCCATTTGGGTGCGGATTGGGCCTCTACCTCAGTCGTTGCGGACAATGGGGAGGGGGCCCCGGTTACCCAGAGAAATCCGAAAGTCATCATCAATGCCACCAAAAGCAAATCCCTGAATGACAGGCCCTGTCGAAAGTCTCTGCCTGATCCCATGCGGCTTGTTGAGTGAGTCATATTCGCTCCAAATCCAAAAAGAAGGTCTCAGTTTTCCCGGAGCCCTTGGTCTCCAGTCCCACTTCACTATAAAATGCCCTGCAAATCCATTCGAGGACCACTTTTCGGGATGGAGTCGCAGAAATGCGCCATTTCAGTCAACAGATCATCAAATCCATCGAACAGTTCCTGGGACAGAGTCTCTCTGACTGCTCCCTTGACTTGGCAGATCCACCCAATCCCCAACTGGGTGATCTGGCCCTGGCATGCTTCCCGATCAGCAAATTGCTTAAAACTTCCCCCGTAGAAGTGTCCAGCAGGCTGGCCGCTGAAAACTGGGACCTGGACTGGATTGACGAAGTCACCGCTACAGGTCCTTATCTGAATTTTCGCGTGAACAGGAACCGATTTGCCGATCAGGTTATGAAACTGATCGATCATTCTGGCGAGGAATGGGGAACTACCCAATCCGGTTCAGGGAAAACGGTGATCGTCGAATACTCCTCACCCAATATCGCCAAACACCTCGCTGTTCATCATCTGCGCTCGACGATGCTGGGGCAGGCGATGGCCAACATTTTCGATTCCGCGGGTTATGACGTCGTTCGTTGGAATCATTTGGGAGATTGGGGAACAGGATTCGGCAAATTGTTGGCTGCCTGGGACCACTACCGTCAAGTCGACGACCTAGACTCTCCCAAACTCTCTGACAGGGAAGACCCTGTGTCGGACTTGAACAGGCTCTACGTCCAGTTCTCCAACGACGCCAAGGACAACCCTGAGTTGGACGACCTCGCCCGCGACTGGTTCAAAAAACTGGAATCGGGTGATCAAGTTGCTCGCGATCGCTGGGAAGAGATCCGTGTCGTCTCCATGACCCTTTTCGAGAAAGTCTATTCAAGATTGGGAGTCTCCTTTGACAAAATCATCGGTGAATCCCATTACGAAGAAGCGATGAGCGGTGTGATCGATCAACTTCAAAGCTCAGGCCTCCTTGAGGAGAGTGACGGAGCAGAGGTTGTACAGGTAGACGAAGATATTCCACCAATGCTGATCCGTAAAAAGGACGGAGCAACTCTATACGGAACCCGTGATCTCGCCAGCGCCATAACCCGTCACGAGATGGTCAATTTTGATCGTTGTCTCTACGTGGTAGATGCCGGGCAGAGTCTTCATTTTCGGCAGGTTTTCGGCGTCCTCAAAAAATTGGGGTATGAATGGGCCGATCGGCTGGAGCATGCGGAGTTCGGAGTTATGCGCCTGAACGTGGACGGTGGCTGGAAGAAGGGCAAGACAAGAGGTGGCCAGGTAGTCTTGCTTCATGAAGTCCTGGATCAGGCAGTTCAACTTGCCGCCGATACCGTTCGTGAGAAAAACCCCCATTTGGACGACGCGGAATTGAATGAAATTGCAGAAGCGGTAGGAATGGGTGCTGTCATCTTCAGTGACATGAAGGCTGCCCGTCGTAAAGACGTCAATTTCGATCTGGATAAAATTCTCAGTTTCGATGGAGAAACTGGGCCCTACCTTCAGTACACCCATGTCCGGTTTGCCAGCATTCTGAGAAAGGCACAGGATCAGGGCCTGACTCCGGGAGACGGAAGTGGTCTGGTTGAAGACGAAGAGATCGCGCTTCTCAAACGGATTCTCAGATACCCGGAAACCATCGACAAGGCGGCGAGATCTGCTGAACCGTCCCAGTTGTCACAGTACATGCTGGAATTGGCCAGTGACTTTAACAGTTATTATGCACGTCACAGGGTCATATCGGATGACGCAGCGCTGAGTGGCCACCGTTTGGCACTGATCGAAGCTCTGAAGAGAACTCTGGGATCCGGTTTGAGTCGACTGTGTATCTGTCCGCTCGAGAGGATGTAGGCTGCTAGAGCAGATCCAGAAGCTGCATATTGATCCACGCGAGGCGCCCATACATCTGGATGTAGTTGATTCCTTCAGCAGGCTGCCAGATCCAGTCCCAGACACTCTCTCCGAGGGTGGCTTCCCGGGGCTTTTCAGCCTCAATGGAGTGGATGAATGCGGAATATCGCCGGAATAACTCCGGATCTACCGGGCGAGTTCCTGCAACGATCAACTGGTCGAGGCATATTGCCTGCAACTGGACCGTTTCACCCATTAGTTGGATCAGTCTCTCCTCAGTCAGCACGCTCATGGAAGCCTCCTCAGTTCCTGAGATATAGAGAATCAGCCTTCCTGAGTCAACGGATCGGGTCATCTTGCGATCTGGGTCGAGAGTTCCTAGGATGCCTCTCAGGCACCCGCAGACCTCTGCTGGCCCCAATTGATTACTTCGCTCAGTCCTTACCCAGGGAGGCCCCATGAGCAACGAAGAAACCAGCGTCATGCAGAAAATCGTCTCTCTGTGCAAAAGACGGGGATTCATCTTCCAATCCAGTGAGATCTACGGCGGCATGAACGGTTGCTGGGATTACGGTCCTCTTGGCGTTGAGCTGAAGAGGAACGTCAAGGAAGCTTGGTGGCAGGACATGGTCACGCACCATAACGACCTGGGTGTCCTGCCAGGCGCCCAAAGCAGTTTCGAAATGACCGGACTCGACTGCTCCATCATCATGCATCCTCAAGTCTGGAAGTGCTCCGGTCACCACGACCTCTTCCATGACATGATGGTCGATTGCCGAGAAACCAAAAAACGCTATCGCCACGATCAGGTCAGGGGCCGTTGGGCGGAGTACCGGGACAAGAAAGTGTTCGTGACCTGTCTTGCCGACCCCGAAGAAGAAGAAGAAGCCCTGACTGCGAGGGCCCAAAAAGTTTTCGGATTGAGGGCCAAGGACAGGGATCAAATCTCCTGGGATGGAAATGCGGTCAGCCTTGATCAGGTAGACGACCTCCAAAACGTCTACGGGCCTGATGCCAAAGAAGTCGGCACGCTGACGGAACCCCGTGAATTCAATCTCATGTTCAAGACCCAAATGGGTGCACTGAGCAACGAGGACAGCATGGCTTTCCTGCGTCCCGAAACAGCTCAGGGGATCTTCGTCAATTTCAAGAATGTCGTCGATTCTTCACGGGTCAAAATTCCGTTCGGGATCGCTCAGGTTGGCAAAAGCTTCCGTAATGAAATTACTCCCCGTAACTTCACCTTCAGGGTTCGAGAATTTGAGCAGATGGAAGTTGAATTCTTTTGTCACCCTGACACATCACAGGATTGGTATCAGTTCTGGAGAGACCGTCGAATGGATTGGTACCTGCGTCATGGCCTCTCAGCAGAAAAGTTGATCCTGCGGGAACACCATGCCAACGAGCTCAGCCATTACTCCACAGGGACTGCGGACATTGAATACGCCTTCCCGTTCCTGCCACCCGGTGAATATGGAGAATTGGAAGGAATTGCCCACAGGGGCGATTTCGATTTGAGATCCCATATGGAAGGAAAACTCGACCCCAAATCCAGTCCTCTGGAGGTCGAAATGAATGATTCAGGTAAACCCCGCTGGAAGGGTAGCGGTCGAGACCTCAGTTACCGCGATCCGGTCACCAATGAAAAGTTTGTTCCCCATGTCATCGAACCTTCCGCAGGGGCAGACCGTGCAACCCTTGCTTTCCTTTGCGAGGCATATACTGAAGATTCTGCCCCAGACGACAAGGGTGAGATGCAGTCCCGGGTGGTTCTGAAATTCCACCCAAGACTGGCACCCATGAAAGCAGCAGTCTTGCCTTTGGTCAAAAAAGACGGATTGCCAGAACGGGGCCAGGAGATTTATGGGGAACTGAAGAAGCATTTCCCCGTTTTCTACGATGTCAAAGGTGCAGTTGGTCGCCGTTATCGACGGATGGACGAGGCGGGGACACCCTTCTGCCTGACGGTGGATGGGGACACCCTGACCGACGATACCGTGACACTTCGTGAACGGGATTCGATGAAACAGACACGCCTCAAGGTCGACGAGGCGATTCAGGCAATTCGGGAGGCGATCGATTGTTAGTGCACCTTTTTCTCAGCCTGTGGATGTCGTGCACACTGGTGGTCACGGATCGCACTCTGGATCAGGCCGTCAAAGCCAAAGACATCTCTGCGATTCAAAGCAGAATGGAAACACTGGCAAAGGAACAAAAGGGACGGGCCGTCAGACCTATCGTCGATGCCGTGGCAGACGTCGAGGCCGCTTCAGAAGGTTCCTGGTACAGCGTTGATCGGTATCGGGTTTTTCTGGCTGGCTCAAGAACTCTTGCCAAGATTCCAGGCCCCGTTCTCGATAAAGAACTGAGCAAAATCATCTCCAAGCATCCGGAATGGCCCGCCCGTACGCTGGCCCTGTATTCTTCGATGCTCTCAGCCAGCTCTGACACTCTTGCACTCGCCTTGAAAGCTCTGAACGACAAAACCCCTCAAGTCGTGATCGCGGCCGCAAACCTTCTGGGAAAAAGCCAGGAAATTCTGGCCATTGAACCGTTGATCAGCGGGATGAAACGATGGGAAGACCAGAAGACCCGTGAACGCGCTGCCAAAGGCGGGCGTGAAGAGTTGGAAAAGAAAGCCAAAGACAGGGCCTGGCTTGCCTGTCGCGATGCACTGCATCGTTTGACAGGAGTTTCACTGC
>JACETR010000033.1 GCA_013911165.1 Planctomycetota bacterium
CCGCAATAGTTACTTCTCAGAGGACATGAACGCCAAGCGTGGTGGCAAGAGCAGTTTCAAGGTTCTGCCCGAGAGCTTCGACGACCTGTTCCTCAAGACGATTCGTGAAGACAACTCCATCGATCACGAAGATGCCCTGATCAAGATTTACACCCGCCTTCGCCCAGGCAACCCGCCGCAGGTGGCCAAGGCGCGCGAGCTATTCTTCGACAAGTTCAAGAACGACGCCAAGTACCGTCTTGGCAAGGTCGGAAGATTCCGCATCAACCGCAAATTCGGACTCGAGCTTCCCGAAGACGCCCAGGTGATTCAGAAGGAAGACATCCTCGAATCGATTTCCTACATCTTCAAGCTGCGTGATCGCCAGGGGCAGTTGGACGATATCGACCACTTGGGTAACCGCCGTGTCAGAACCATCGAGGAGCTGGCCGGGGACGAACTGCGCAAGGGCTTCCTGAAACTCAAGCGTACCGTCCAGGAGCGGATGAGCATGATGGAGCCGGAGAATCTGACTCCCCGCTCTGTCATTAACTCGAAAACCATCTCCAGTGCCGTCGAGTTCTTCTTCGGGCGTGGTGAGCTTTCACAGGTGGTGGACCAGACCAACCCGCTTTCCCAGTTGACTCATGAGCGCCGTCTCAGTGCGTTGGGACCTGGTGGACTGAACCGAAAGCGTGCTGGCTTCGAAGTACGAGACGTGCACATTTCCCACTACGGCAGGATCTGCCCGATCGAGACTCCCGAGGGAACCAACATCGGTCTGATCTCCAGCCTCAGTGTGTTCGCCACCATCGACAAGTACGGATTCCTGATTACGCCCTACTTCCCGGTGAAGAACGGTAAAGCGGACCTGTCCAAGACAGGGATTCGTTTCCTGCGTGCGGACGAAGAGGAGAACAAGTACCTCACTCCGGCCGACTCACCACTGGATGAGACCGGCAAGTTGATCGGTGATCTGGTTCTCGCTCGCTACAACGGTGAGTTCATCATGGTGGAACCAGGCAAGATCGAACTGATGGACGTTTCGTCCAAGCAGTTGATCGGTGTTTCGGCTGCCCTGATTCCATTCCTCGAGCATGACGACGCAAACCGGGCTCTCATGGGGTCAAACATGATGCGTCAGGCGGTGCCTTTGCTGCGCACCGATCCGCCGCTGGTCGGAACCGGTATGGAAGAGCACGTCTCCAAATACTCGGGAATGGTGATGCGTGCGCCCAAGGACGGCACCGTGACCAGCGTCGATGCGACTCATATCGAGATCGATGGCGAGCGTCATGAGTTGCGCAAGTACCGTGGCCTCAATGAGAGAACCTGTCAGAACCAGCGCCCTTGTGTGATCCTCGATCAGAAGGTCACTAAAGGTGATGTGATCGCCGATGGAGCCGCAACCGAGAATGGCATTCTGTCCCTCGGTCGCAACGTGCTCGTCGCCTTCATGTCATGGGACGGGTACAACTTCGAGGACGCGATCATCGTCAGTGAGCAACTGGTCCGTGACGATATCTACACCTCGATTCACATCGATGAGTTTGAGATCGAAGTTCGCGAGACCAAACTCGGTCGCGAAGAGTTTACCCGCGACATACCCAACGTTTCCGAGCGCGTGCTCGCCAAGTTGGATGAGCGCGGAATCATCAAAACCGGAACCCAGGTGGTTCAGGGCGACATCCTTGTCGGCAAGGTGGTTCCCAAATCAAAGAGTGAGCTCTCTCCTGAGGAGAAGCTTCTTCACGCCATCTTTGGTCGTGCAGGTGAGGACGTCAAAAACGAATCCCTGACCGTTGGTTCGGGTGTCAAGGGCGTCGTCATCGGTTCAAAGAAGTTCTCCCGCAAGAATGAGATCACCCCGGAAGATCGTCGTGAGATGAAGACGAAGATGGAGAAACTGGAGACGGAAACGTACGACCAGATCATCTTCGAGCTGGAATCTCTCTTGGGCGAAATTCGTGACGTCACTGGCTCCTCTCCGAGGAACCCCGACACGGGTCGCGTCTTCAAGGCCGAGGAACTGTTCATGACTCGGAACGTGCACTCGGTCAAGATTGCACTCAATCCTGAGTTGTTCCTTGGATCTTCTGAGAGCAACAACCAGAAGATCAAGGATGCTCTCTTCCGTCGCTTCCAGAAGATGGAAGAACTGGAGGATTCCAGAAACCGTGAGATCAACCGCATGACCCGTGGTGACGAACTCGCTCCGGGTGTCATCGAAATGGTCAAGGTTTGGGTCGCAACAAAGCGCAACCTTTCCGTCGGTGACAAAATGGCGGGACGTCACGGTAACAAGGGTGTGATCTCGCGGATTCTTCCGTTGCAGGACCTACCCTTCCTCGATGACGGTCAAATGGTTGAGGTCATCCTCAATCCGCTGGGTGTGCCTTCTCGAATGAACCTCGGGCAGATTCTTGAGACCCAGCTCGGTTGGGCTGCGGACAAGTTGGGATACCGTGCGGTGACACCCGTCTTCGACGGAGCCACCGAAGAAGAGATTCGTGACGAATTGACCAAGGCCGGACTGACCGACGACGGAAAGTCGGTTCTTTACGACGGCCGTACCGGTGAGCGTTTCGAGCAGAAGGTGACCGTTGGTCGCATGTACCTGCTCAAACTGCACCACCTGGTGGACGACAAGATTCATGCCCGAGCCACCGGGCCTTACTCCCTCATTACGCAACAGCCGCTGGGAGGAAAGGCGAGGTTCGGAGGACAGAGATTCGGAGAGATGGAAGTGTGGGCACTGGAAGCCTACGGTGCTGCACACATCCTTCAGGAACTGCTGACGGCCAAGTCGGATGACGTCGACGGCAGGGCAAAAATCTACGAGTCGATGGTCAAGGGTGAAAACAGTCTGCAGGCAGGAACTCCTGTCTCCTTCGACGTGCTCACCAATGAGATCAAGGGCCTGGGTCTGAACCTCGAACTGGAAAAGAAGTGATCCAATGATGGAACCCGTATACGACAAGGTGAATGACTACGGAGCGGTCAACATCCGCCTCGCATCACCCACGGATATCCTCTCGTGGTCCCACGGCGAGGTAAAAAAGCCCGAGACCATCAACTACCGGACCTACCGTCCGGAAAAGGATGGACTCTTCTGCGAGCGAATTTTCGGACCTGAAAAGGACTGGGAATGTGCCTGCGGAAAGTACAAGGGCATCAAGCACAAGGACATCATCTGTGACCGCTGTGGCGTCAAGGTGGCCCATTCCCGCGTCCGTCGCGAGCGCATGGGACACATCAATCTCGCTGCACCCGTGGTTCACATTTGGTTCTTCAAGGCGATGCCATCCCGTCTGGGTAATCTGCTGGAACTGAAGACCACCCACCTCGAGCGGGTGATCTACTATCAGGACTACATGGTTCTGGATCCGGGAGATACGCCTCTCAAGGAGAAGCAGCTTCTGAATGAAGAAGAGTACCGCTTCGCCCGCGAGAAGTACGGAGATGAGTTCGAGGCGGACATGGGAGCGGAAGCGATTCGCACCATGATTCGCAATCTTGATCTTCCTTCTCTCTTCGACGAGTTGAAGGAAGAGTACGAGACCACCCGTTCCAAGCAGAAGAAGGCCAGTTTGATTCGCCGTCTCGGAATTATCCGTACGGTGATCGAATCCGGCAACAAGCCGGAGTGGATGATTCTCGAAGCGGTTCCTGTGATTCCGCCCGACCTTCGTCCTCTCGTTCTTCTCGAAAGCGGAAACTTTGCGACCAGTGATTTGAACGACCTTTACCGTCGTCTCATCAACCGCAACAACCGCCTGAAGAAGTTGCTCGATCTGAATGCACCTGAAGTGATCATTCGCAACGAGAAGCGGATGCTCCAGCATTCGGTTGATGCACTCTTTGACAACAACCGCTGCCGTCGTCCGGTACTCGGTTCAAACAACCGTCCGCTCAAGTCCCTGACCGACATGATCAAGGGTAAGCAGGGACGTTTCCGTGAAAACCTCCTCGGTAAGCGTGTGGACTACTCCGCCCGTTCCGTGATTGCGGTTGGCCCGGAGTTGAAACTGCACCAGTGTGGATTGCCGAAGAAGATCGCTCTGGAGCTTTTCCAGCCCTTCATTATTCGCAGGCTCAAGGAACTCGGTTATGCCGATACCATCAAGAGCGCGAAGAAGATGCTGGAGCGCAAGGACGATGAGGTTTGGGACATTCTTGAAGAAGTGACCCAGGGCCACCCGGTGATGCTGAACCGTGCGCCGACTCTTCACCGTATGGGAATCCAGGCTTTCGAGCCGGTATTGATCGAGGGTAACGCAATCCTTGTTCACCCGCTGGTCTGCGAGGGTTTCAATGCGGACTTCGACGGTGACCAAATGGCCGTGCACCTGCCACTCTCCGTAGAAGCGCAACTCGAAGCACAAAACCTGATGCTTTCGACCAACAACATCTTCTCGCCGGCACACGGCAATCCGATCATCGCACCTTCTCAGGATATCGTGATGGGTTGTTACTACCTGACGGTCGCCAAGGAAGAAATGTTGGGGCACAACATCATTTTCTCGAGCCCTGAAGAGATTCACACCGCACTCGGTGCCGGAAAGATTCACGGTCATGCTCTGGCCAAGATTCGCTTGCCGGAAGGCAAGGTGGTTTACAGCTCCTTCGGAAAAGTGGAATCACCGGACGAGCACGGCTTCTATCGGACGACGCCGAGTCGCATCATTTTTAATGATCTTCTCGATCATGAAGATATGCCGTTCTACAACTTCGCCCTCGCCAAGTCTGATCTGAAGTCGGTCATCGCTGACTGTTTCCGCATTCGTGGGCGCCGCGCCACCCTCAAGTTCCTTGATGACATGAAGGATTTGGGATTCAAGGCGGCCACCCGCTCGGGACTCTCCTTCAGCCTTGCTGACTTGAGAACCCCGGAGCTGAAGCTCAATGAACTGGAGAAAACGCAGAGCCAGGTCGATCTGATTCAGCAGCGTCACCAGGAGGGTGTGATCACCAACGACGAGCGCAGCAGTCAGATCATCGACAAATGGACCCAAACCACCAACGTGGTGGGTGAGATGCTGATGCAGCGTCTTAAGGAAGACACTCGTCCCGGTGACGAGTACGTCAATCCCATCTTCGTCATGGTGGATTCAGGCGCACGGGGTTCCGTGACCCAGATCCGCCAGCTGGCGGGAATGCGCGGATTGATGGCGAAGCCCTCCGGTGAAATCATCGAGACTCCCATCAAGGCGTCCTTCCGCGAGGGACTGAAAGTTCTGGAGTACTTCTCCTCAACTCACGGTGCCCGTAAAGGTCTGGCTGATACCGCACTGAAGACCGCTGACTCTGGTTACCTGACCCGTAAACTTGCTGACGTCGCCCAGAATGTGGTCGTCAATGAGCTGGACTGCGGAACTCGCAACGGGCTTTCCAAGAAAGCTCTCAAGCGTGGTGAAAAGGAAGCGATTCCGCTGGCCGCAAGGATTCGCGGACGGACCTCCGTCACCGAAATCAAGGATCCGGTTTCTGGTGAAGTGGTCGTCGAGGCGGATGGCCTGATCACTCCGCAGATTGCAGACCGGATTCAGGATCTGGGGTACGAACGGATTCTCGTCCGCAGTCCCCTGACCTGCGATAGTCCCCTGGGAGTCTGTGCCAAGTGTTACGGCATGGACCTTTCCAGCGGCAAGCTGGTGGAACAGGGTCTGGCAGTCGGAATCGTTGCCGCCCAGTCGATCGGTGAACCTGGAACCCAGTTGACGATGCGGACCTTCCACATCGGTGGTGTGGCTTCGAAGTCGGTTCAGGAATCTTCCGTCAAGGCGAACAATGCCGGTGAAGTGGTATTCAAAGAGGCCAACCATGTCGTCAACCAGGACGGTGAAGACGTGGTCATCAGTCGCCGGGGTCTTTTGACCATCGTCAAGGATGGCAAGGAGCTGGAAAGCCACGAGTTGAGTCTCGGAGCGATCCTTCACGTCAAGGAAGGTGCCGCTGTCCGTAAGGGCTCGGCCCTCTTCGATTGGGATCCTCACTCCCAGTCGATCCTGACCGACGTTGTCGGTTACGCCAAATTCGAGGACATCGTTGAGGGGGCAACCCTGAACGTTGAGATCGACCCGGTCTCGAATCAGGAGCGCAGAATCATCTCTGAGCACAGGGGTGAAATGCAGCCACAGATTCGGATCTGCAGTGACAAGGCCGGACAGGAAACCGTTGCCGCTTACCCCGTACCCGAGAAGGCGATGATTCAGATCGCAGACGGTGACAAGGTGGCTCCGGGAGACCTGTTGGCAAAATCTCCACGTCAGGCTTCCGGTACCCAGGATATCACTGGTGGACTGCCGCGAGTCACGGAGATCTTCGAGGTTCGCAAGCCGAAAAATCCGGCTGTGATCGCCGAGGTGGATGGAGTCGTCGAGTTTGGCGATAAGAAACGCGGCAAGGTGATCATCAATGTGGTGACCGAGAATGGAGAGATCCACGAGCATGTGATTCCCTCCGGCAAGCACTACCGCGTGACCAAAGATGACCAGGTCGTCCATGGTCAGCCTCTCACCGACGGTGACAAGGTCCCCAAAGACATCCTTCGTGTTGAGGGAGCTGAAGAAGTTCAGCGCTACCTTATCGAAGAGGTCCAGGGCGTTTATCTGTCCCAGAACGTGACCATCAATGACAAGCACATCGAAACCATCGTTTCCCAAATGATGCGCAACGTGATGATCAGGGAAGCGGGTGACAGTGAGTTGCTGCCCGACACCGTGATCGACCGTCATCGCTTCCGCAAGATTTGCGAAGATATGGCTGAGAACGGAATGATGCCTCCGACCGCTGAGCCGATGCTTCAGGGTATCACCAAGGCTGCGGTTCAGTCTGACAGCTTCATCTCCGCAGCCAGTTTCCAGGAGACGACGAAGGTTCTCACGGAAGCGGCACTCAGCGGCAAGAAGGATCGTCTCGTCGGTCTCAAGGAGAATGTGATCATGGGTCACATGATTCCGGCAGGTACCGGTTACCGCAGTTACTTCGACAAGGGTGTTCGCCACCTCGGGGAGCCTCCCGTACCGGCAAAGCCCGAGTTGGAGTCTGTCCTGATCGGTGATCCGGCAGTCAAGGAGGAGGAGGGGTCTGAAAAGGCCGCTTCTGCAGATCCGTTGAGAGACTTCCTGATGGGTAACGATGTCAAGGTTGAAGCTTCTGAAGGGGCCGCTGAAACGCCAGACACCTCTGAAATTGCTCAGGAGCCCGCTTCTGAGCCGGTTTTGAGTGATGACGAGATTCAGCCCCATCCGGATCTTCTGATCGGGGGAGAACCTTCTGTCCCCGAAGAGTCCGGGGAGGAAACTCCAAATTCGGAAGACGAAAACAATTCTGAGGGTTAGTATGAGGGGCCGCTTCGGGAGTGAACCGGGGCGGCGAGTCGATTCCAGCGGCCAGTGAGGGCTGTTCAGGAATCCTTCGAGACCAGAAAAGGATGCACGAATCGATCGCGATGATCTGATCGCAGTGTCCTTGAAAGAGAATGAATGCCAACGATCAATCAGTTGGTCCGCAAGGGCCGCAAAGACAAGTTGAAGAAGAGCAAGTCTCCGGTGCTGGACCGTTGTCCTCAGCGCCGTGGAGTTTGCCTCAAGGTCCACACCATGACCCCCAAGAAGCCGAACTCGGCATTGCGCAAGGTGGCTCGTGTCCGCCTGTCCAATGGCAAGGAAATCACGGCTTACATCGGGGGTGAGGGACACAACCTCCAGGAGCACTCCATCGTGCTCGTCAGAGGAGGACGTGTGCGTGACCTTCCCGGGGTTCGTTACCACGTGGTTCGAGGCACCCTCGACTGCTCCGGTGTGGATGACCGGAAGCAGGGACGCTCCAAGTACGGCAAGAAAAACAAGAAGTAGCGGGGTAGAGAATCTTGGCCAAGCGCAAGAACAAGGTCGTGAAGCAAAAGTTCCGTTCAACTCAGCGGTTCCAAAAACCCGACCCGAGGTACAACAGCATGGTGGTGACAAAGTTCATCAACCGTCTCATGTGGGATGGCAAGAAAGCCATCGCTCGTGGCATTTTCTACGATGCCATGGACCAGATCGGGAAAAAGGTCAGCGACGCAGAGCCGCTGGACGTCTTCCTGACTGCGGTACAAAACGTCATGCCACAGGTAGAAGTTCGTTCCCGCCGAGTGGGTGGTGCCACTTATCAGGTTCCGGTGGAAGTGACTCGCCGTCGTGCACAGGCTTTGGCCCTGCGCACCATCGTCGAGACTTGCCGTGGACGCAGCGGAAAGCCGATGGCCGAGCGTCTCGCAGACGAGTTCGCCCAGGCATACCGCAAAGAGGGCGCTTCCGTGACGTGGCGTGAAAACACCCACAAAATGGCTGAAGCGAACAAGCTTTTCGCCCACTACGCCTGGTAAACGATTTTCGTCGTCGACCCGGCACATTCATTTTGTTGATCAAACCCCCGCACCTCCCGGTGCGGGGGTTTTTTATTAGACCGATTCACATCTTCTTTCCGTGCCTGTGTCGTCGCATCCCTTGAGTAGGGGCCTGTCTTGAATGAGAATCCGCATCGGAAGAGAAGAATTGCGGCTTCTCACTCATTGCCGCAGCCTCACTGACCAACCAGCCAAATCGGAGCGAAAGTGTCGAGCCAGTCATCTGCCAGTCATCCCACTCGCAACATTGGAATCATTGCGCATATCGATGCGGGGAAGACGACCGTCTCTGAACGGTTCCTTTTCTACTCGGGCAAGGAATATCGCATGGGTGAAGTTCATGAGGGCAGTGCCCACATGGACTGGTTGGTGGAAGAGCAGGAGCGCGGGATCACTATCACCAGTGCGGCGACCAGTTTTCGCTGGTCCGATGCGGTACTCAATCTGATCGACACCCCTGGCCATGTTGATTTCACCGCAGAGGTCGAGCGTGCCCTTCGGGTTCTCGATGGGGCGGTGGGGGTTTTTTGTGGTGTTGCGGGTGTGCAGGCCCAGTCAGAAACCGTATGGCGGCAGGCTGATCGCTACAACGTTCCCCGGATCGCTTTCATCAACAAGCTTGATCGAGTGGGGGCAGATTACTTTCGAGTCCTGGAAAATGTGAGCGATTCCTTTTCTGTTGATACTCTTCCACTGAATATTCCTGTGGGAACAGAGTCTGATTTCAGAGCCGTCATCGATCTGGTGACGATGAAGCAATACTCCTTTGACAGTGAGAGCCTTGGAGCCACAATTGTGGAGTCCGCTATCGACGCGGATCAGGAGGAAATGGCTGAATTATGGAGGGGGGAGCTTCTCGACAAGGTCGCCGATCACGACGATGCCGTCATGGAACTGCACATGGAGGGTGAAAACGTTCCGGAGGAAGTCCTCAGGGCTGCCATTCGCAAGGGGACTCTGGGAAGAGTGTGGGTTCCGGTTCTCGGTGGAAGTGCACTTTCCAACAAGGGGATTCAGCCGTTGCTGGACGCAGTGGTTCATTACCTTCCGGATCCCCTGGACGTTCCCACGGTCGAGGGACAGGACCCCAAGTCCGGAGATCCGATTCAGGTTCCATGTACGGGGGAAGATCCCTTCAGCGCACTGATCTTCAAAGTTCAGATCGACACCCATGGAGAGTTGCTCTACATGCGGGTCTATTCCGGAGAACTGGAAAAAGGCAAGACTGCCATGAACCCGCGCACCGGCAAGCGCGAGCGCATCAATTCGATTCACCGCATGCATGCCAACAGCCGGGAAAACCTCGAAAAAGCGGTGGCGGGGGACATCGTCGCCGTCACTGGCCCACGTTTTAGCGGAACCGGTGATACCCTTTGCGAAGCCAAGAAACAGGTCATGCTGGAGGAGCCTGTATTCCCGGAAACAGTGATCTCGATGGCCATCGAGCCCCGTTCCGGTCAGGACCGGGACCGATTGCAGGAGATTCTCGGCAGGATTGAACGGGAAGACCCGACCTTCCGCACCGAGATCAATGAGGAGACCGGTCAGTTCGTCATGTCAGGAATGGGAGAACTCCATCTCGAGGTGATTCGCAATCGTCTCGAGCGGGATTTCAAGGTCAATGCGAATATTGGCCAGCCTCGGGTGGCGTATCGACAAATGGTGTCGAAAGAAGCGACTTCCAGGGTCAAGGTCGAACGCCAATTGGGTGGAAAAGATCAATTTGGTGAAGTTTCCCTGACTTTGGTCCCACTTCAGCCAGGAACGGACGAAGAAGAGTCGGTCCCGGTGGTTTGGGATGGGGGAGTTCCCCCCATCGCCCCGGAGTGGGTTCAGGCGGTCCAGGGGACGGTGGAATCCTGCCTGAGCGGCGGGGGAAGCCTCGGATTTCCCTTTATTCAGGTCCAGGCAAGGATTCAGCTTCCACCGATCACTCCGGAAACCACCGAAGCCGGTTTGGCCGTCGCAGCTCGCGAGGCCTTTGATGAAGCCCATGAAAAGGCGGGAGACGTCCTTCTGGAGCCGTTGATGCAGTTTCAGGTCAGCACTCCGGAAGAGTATTTCGGCTCGATTCACCAGGATCTGGTGCGTCGCAGGGCCCAGATCGAGGATGTCGACCTGGTGCTCGATATTCGTAAAATTACCGGCAAAGTGCCTCTGGCGGAGGTATTCGGCTATACGACCGGTTTGAGATCCCTTTCACAAGGACGCGCGGGCTTCTCGATGGAGCCGGTGGGCTTCGATTCGGCCCCTCCGGAGGTTGCGGAGAGATTCCGCTTCTGAGGTGGAGACCGGGTGGGGTTATCGGAATGCCTGCCGCCGGAAGCCGCTTACCCGGGGCCTTGCCGTTTCTTGAGATTCTCTGGGGCAAAATTCTGCAAATTGCTCCGTCTTCGTTGACAGGGAATCTGGGGTTCTTAGAATCGTCGTTTCCCGTGAATGCAAACCGTGCTCCCGGGGCGATTTCCGTTCTTCTGCAGGTGGGTGTTTCCTGCCTTGGAAAAACGGCCCGCACCGTTCGGTTTGCGACGCTTCAAGGCAGTGTTTGCCTTCAGGTTTTCACGGGCATGTGTGTAAGGATTGCGTGCCAGGAAACGGGCTCCGAATCGGAGTTTTGTTTCAACGAGACTGGACCGGTTGCTGTCGCCTTGAAGGTTGGTGGTAACAGAAGTCCGCAGCTCTTTGGCAGATCGGGATCGGTGCGTGCTTGGCACGACCCAATGATCCAGCGACCCGGGTAAGTTGAATCATCGATTCAGATTGCCCGTGACTCTCCGGGAAGTACGCCCCCCGGAGGAGTCAGTGGTCGTGGTGATCATGGGTTGGACCCGCATGTGTGAATCGCCGGAAGTTTCTCTTCGGAGTTCTTCCGCGATCTCCGCGGGTTCGCAGTGTGCAAGTCGCATCGCTCGTTCGAGGTGTTGCCACCTCCAGCATGACTGTCGCACATGAACTGTAGTGTTGATGTTTTGCCATTTGAAATGGTGCTGGAACTTGCTGGGGATGGAGAACAGACACCCATGCCGAAAGACAAGATACGAATCCGAATGGAAGCCTACGACCACCAGGTTCTGGATGGTGCATCCGCTTCCATCGTGGACGCTGCCAAGAAGAGCGGCGCCCGCGTACACGGACCGATCCCACTTCCTACTCGAATCGAACGTTACACGGTTCTTCGTTCACCACACGTGAACAAGAAGTCCCGTGAGCAGTTCGAAATGCGCACCCACAAGCGCGTCATCGAGATCAGCGAGGCGAGCCCGAAAACAATGGATGCGTTGACGAAGATCAGCATGCCTGCGGGTGTGAACATCAGGATCAAGATCTAGGAGGTCCCGTGGCTCGGAGAATCAGAAAGACGATCCTCGGGAAGAAGCTGGGAATGTCCCAAATGTTCGATGATTCGGGCAATTGGGTCCCGGTCACCCTCATCGAGGCTGGCCCCTGCACCGTGTTGCAGGTGAAAAACAATGACAACGACGGCTACGAGGCGGTCCAGATCGGATTCGATCCGACTCACAAGGATCCCGGCAAGCCGATGGGCGGTCACTTCGACAAGGTCGGAGTTCAGGCCCAGAGATACGTCCAGGAGATCCCGCCCATCGAAGGGCAGGAGGTCGAACCGGGACAGGCCATCGATCTCTCCATTTTCGAGGGTGTCGAGATGGTTGACGTCCAGGGAACGAGCAAGGGAAAAGGCTTCGCCGGAACGGTCAAGCGCTGGAACCATAGCATCGGTCCCAAGAGTCACGGTTCGAAGAGCAAGCGTCAAATCGGATCGACCGGAATGATGCAGGACCCGGGACGCGTGATCAAAGGCAAGAAGATGCCGGGTCAAATGGGTAGTGCGAAGGTGAAGGTCAGGAACCTGAAGGTGATTGAGGCCAACCCCGAGAAGAACCTGCTGGTTGTTCGCGGTGCGGTGCCCGGTGCCAATGGGACCTACCTGACAGTTGAGGAAAGTCTGTAAAGATCAGCAAGCCAGCGTGACTCCCTTCAGGGGATAACGGGGCGTGGACGGAATGGAACGAGCCGTGAGTACCGGACTCGAAAACAACAAGGAGCCGCAAGTGCTGGAGGCCGTAGAGGTCCCGCATCACGGAGCCGATGGAAATCATCAGGGCAGCAAGACCTTTACGCCCGGAGCAGTTTCCAACTACCCGAACATCCCTCTGATGAAAGAGGCTGTTCGCAGATATCAGGGGCGCATGCGTCGGGGAACCGCCAGCACCAAGTCCCGTGGTGAAATCAATGGATCACCGAGAAAGCCGTGGCGCCAGAAGGGTACGGGTCGTGCCCGTTCCGGAAGCAAGAAGTCGCCAATCTGGCGAGGAGGCGGAGTCGTTTTCGGTCCGCGTCCGCGCAGTTACGACTACGGCCTTTCCCGCAAGCAGCGTCGCCTGGCCACTCGCCACGCCCTGCTCTCCAAGATGATCGACGGCGAAGCTCTCATCATCGACAGCCTGCCGGTGGACAAGCCTTCCACCGCTGAATTCCGCAAGAGATTTGAGGCAGCCGGCCTCAACCGTTCCTACCTCGTCTGTCTGCCGACGGCGATGTCGGTCGAGGATCGCCGCAATGTGTGGCTTTCCTGCCGCAATCTGGAATCGGTGGAAGTGATGCCGGTGTCTGACCTGAACACACTTTCCCTGTTGCGCTGTAACAACCTCGTGATGACCGCCGATGCTTTCGACGAGATTCAGGGGATTGAAGCTCAGCACGTTGCCGGAGAGGGGAACTGATGAAGGATCCGCATACCATCATCCGCAAGCCGGTGATCACTGAAAAGAGTACTTTTCAGGTTGAAGAGAACAACAGCTACATCTTCAAGGTGGCGCCCGATTCCAACAGGATCGAAATCAAGGCCGCCATCGAGCAGATTTTTGATGTCAAGGTGAAGAAGGTGAACACCCTCAACCAGAACGGCAAGCGCCGTCGGGTCGGACGTTCCATCGGCTTCTCCAGTGGATACAAGAAGGCGATGGTGACCCTCGAACCGGGGTTTGAAATCGACCTGATCTGATCGACCTTCCCGGGTGGACCGGGAGGCAAATTAGGGTGGGACTCCTGATACCCATGGGAGTCTGGCCGAGAAACTCGAGAGTCTGGCCACGGGGCCGGACAGTGAAAGGGACGACATGGGCGTCCGTAAATACAAGCCGACGTCTCCAGGGCGCAGAAACGCTTCCGTCTCCGATTTTGCGGAGATTACAGCAACCCGTCCGGAGAAATCCCTTTGTGAACCACTGCACAAAACCGGTGGCCGCAACAATCAGGGACATATCACGACGCGGCACCGCGGCGGTGGCCACAAGAGGCTTTACCGTCGAATCGATTTCCTGCGTAACAAGGATGGTGTTCCGGCTCGCGTAGCGACCATCGAATATGATCCGAACCGCAGTGCCAGAATCGCGCTGTTGCACTACAGGGACGGTGAGAAGCGTTACATCCTTGCCCCGCGCAATCTGGAAGTGGGCACCATGGTGACGTCCGGTCCGGGATCTGACCCCAAGCCTGGCAATGCCATGGCTCTGGCGGATATCCCCATCGGTCTGGCCGTGCACAACATCGAGTTGGTCCCCGGTCGTGGAGCCAAGATGGTCCGATCCGCCGGTGGCAGCGCGCAGTTGCTCGCCCGTGAAGGAAAGATCGCAACATTGGCCCTGCCCTCCGGTGAAATCCGTCAGGTCAACTCCCAATGCCGCGCCACGATTGGCATCGTCGGCAATGAGGATCACAGCTTGATCAAGTTGGGCAAGGCGGGCCGCAAGCGCTGGCTCGGTCGTCGCCCCAAAGTTCGTGGTACGGCCAAGAACCCCGTCGCCCACCCCATGGGTGGTGGTGAGGGAAGAACAGCGGGTGGACGTCACCCATGTTCAGCCACTGGACGTCTCTCCAAGGGTGGAAAGACGCGCCGCAGGGGCAAGGCCAGCAACAAGAGCATCGTGCGTCATCGGAAGAAGAAATAACGATGGGTAGATCACTGAAAAAAGGACCCTACGTCGACCTTAAGTTGATGAAGAAGGTTCAGAAAAATATTGAGTCGGGATCCACCGAGCCGATCAAGACGTGGGCACGCGCCTGCACGATCAGTCCGGAGTTCATCGGTCAGACTTTCCTTGTCCACAACGGCAAGGAATTCAAACCGGTGCAGGTCACCGAAAACATGGTTGGGCACAAACTCGGAGAGTTCAGTCTGACCCGCAAACTGGGTAGTCACGGCAAGTAAAACAATGAAGCGGGTCTGCCCTGTTGGGCAACATGACCCGAAGGTGAGGAACCGATGGTAATGGAATACAGGGCGAGTCACAGATACGCCCGGATCACGGCGCGCAAGGCTCGCTACGTGATCGACCAGGTTCGCAGCATGCCAGTGGAAAGTGCATTGGACATGTTGCAGTTCAGCAATCGCCGGGCAGCACCAATGATCGCCAAGGTCATCAAGTCCGCATTGGCGAATGCCGTGCAAGAGGGTGGAGCAAACCCTGAAAATCTGGTGGTGACGCAAGCCACCGTCAACGAGGGGCCGACGATGAAACGTTGGCGTCCCCGCGCCCGCGGAATGGCCTATCCCATTCTCAAGCGCACCTCACACATCAATATCAGCCTCGGTGAAAAGAAGGGGCAGTAAAAATGGGTCATAAAGTCAGACCAACGAGTCTTCGACTGGGAATCACCCGCAACTGGTCTTCCAGATGGTACGCCTCCAAAAAGGAGTTCAGTGACCAGCTGGTTCAGGATCAGCAGATCCGCAGCTTCGTCAAGCACGAGTTCTACTCGGCTGGAGTTCCTGAGATCGAGATCGAGCGCAGTGGTAACAAGTTGACGGTCCACCTTCATGCAGCCCGACCCGGAGTGGTGATCGGAAAGCGTGGAGTCAAGGTCGAGCAGCTCAAGGAAGATCTGGCACGCATCGTCGGATCTGAAATAGACGTCGATCTGCAGATACTCGAAGTACAAAACCCGGACAGTAATGCCCAACTGGTCGCTGAAAGTATCGCTGATCAGTTGCGTAGAAGAATGCCTTTCCGTCGCATCATGAAACAGACCACCCGCACGACCATGGAGTCTGGTGCCAAGGGTGTGAAGATCATGATCTCCGGCCGACTGGGTGGAGCGGAAATCGCACGGACTGAGCAAACCTCCGAAGGCAGCATTCCCCTGTCAACGATGCGGGCGGATGTGGACTACGGGTTCGCGGAGGCGAAGACGACCTACGGCATCATCGGCGTGAAGACCTGGGTCTATCGCGGCGAGGTGATGCAGGGCAAGAATCGGAAAGGCGGCGGGCGCCATGGCAATGATGCCCAAGCGCGTCAAGCGTAGAAAAGTTCACCGTGGACGAGTCAAGGGCAATGCGACCCGTGGCAACTTCGTTCACATCGGTGAATTCGGAATCGTGGCCACCGAGGCTGGCTGGGTTACTGCCAGGCAGATCGAGGCGGGCCGTATCGCCTGTAACCGTGCATTGGCCGGTTCGGGAAAGGTCCACATTCGAATCTTCCCCGACAAGCCGGTGACTTCGACCCCCGCCGAAACCCGAATGGGTAAGGGTAAGGGTGAGCCGGAGTTCTGGGCTGCAGTCGTGCGTCCAGGTCAGGTTCTTTATGAGGTCCAGGGGGCACCGGAAGCCACCGCAAGGCTGGCTTTCAACCGCGTGGCTCACAAGTTCGCCGTCGGTACCCGCATGGTTCACAGGAGGCCGACGGTATGAATGTCAAAGAAGTTCGCCAACTGCCCGATGAGGACCTGGTCCTCGAGATCAATAAGCGTCACGAAAGCCTTTTTCAGATCCGGCTCAAAGCCGCCAATGAAGAGGTTCAGCGTGCTGGAGAGATCCGTGAAATGCGTCGCGACATCGCCCGCATGAAGACGGTTCTTCGTGAGAGAGCACTCGAAAAGACACGCTCTGCTGAGCAGGAGTCATAATGAGTAACGAGAACACTGAAAACACTGCGACCGAAAAGACAATCCGGACCATTACCGGACTCGTCGTCAGCAGTTCGATGGACAAGACTCTCGTCATCAAGGTCGAGCGTCTGGTCCAGCACAGGAAGTATCGCAAGTTCATTCGCAAGCACACCAAGTACTATGCGCATGACGAAGCCAATGAAGCTGCGGAAGGGGACCTGGTCGAGATCGAACAGAGACGCCCTCTCTCCAAGCTCAAGCGCTGGGAGCTCAAGCGGATTGTTCGCATGGCACCCCGCGATGGTGCGATTTCTCCTCAGGATACCGCCCGTGAGATCGAGGAGGATCAGTCATGATCCAGATGCAGACCCAACTCGATGTCGCCGACAACAGTGGTGCCAAGAAGGTGATGTGCATCAAGGTCCTCGGTGGAAGCAAGCGCAAGTCCGCTGGAGTAGGCGACATTATTGTCTGCTCGGTGAAAAAGGCTCTGCCGTCCAGTGAGATCAAACCGGGATCGGTGATTCGCGGAGTAATCGTCAGAACCAAGAAGACGATTCGTCGTCGCGACGGTTCCTACGTGAAGTTTGACCGCAATGCATTGGTTGTGGTCGACAAGGACGGAAACCCCAAGGGCACCCGTATCTTCGGAGCGGTCGCCAGGGAACTTCGTCAGAAGAACTACATGAAAATTATCAGCCTTGCACCCGAAGTGGTCTGAGGCGAGAGAGAGGCAAGAAGATGGCGCGGCTTAAAAGCGGAGACACCGTCGAGGTGATCAGCGGTGCCGAAAAAGGCAAGCGCGGCAAGGTGCTCAACGTGGATTTGGGCTCAGGGCGGGTGACCGTTCAGGGTGTGAACATGGTCTACAAGCACCTGCGCAAAAGCCAGAAGCATCCTCAGGGTGGTCGGATCCAGCTGGAATCCGGAGTTGATATCAGCAATGTCATGCTGATTGACCCGAAGGATGGCAAACCCACGAGGGTTCGCATGGAGATCGACGGCAATGGCAAGAAGGTGCGGGTTTCATCCCGCAGCGGAGAACCGGTCTGATCCGGAATCAGGAACAAGACAATGGCAAGATTGAAAACACTCTACAACGACACGGTCGCCCCGAAGGTTCGGGAGCAGTTTGGAATCACCAACGTGATGCAGACTCCCAAGCTTGAGAAGATCGTCGTCAATCGTGGTGTCGGTAAAGCGCTGGAAAACAAGAAGCGTCTGACCGAAGCGGTGGGAGAACTGGCAAAGATCACTGGCCAGCAGCCCGTGGCAACCCAAGCCAAGAAGTCGATTGCAAACTTCAAGCTTCGGGAAGGTAACGGAGTTGGTTGCAAGGTGACCCTTCGTGGCGAGCGAATGTACGAATTCCTGGATCGCCTGATTGCGGTTGTGTTTCCCAGGGTTCGCGACTTCCGCGGAGTTTCCTCCACTGCATTCGATGGTCGTGGAAACTACTCGATGGGACTGACTGACCAGTTGGTGTTTCCCGAGTTGAGAGCCGACGATGTAGAGTTCCTTCAGGGAATGAATATTTGCATTACTTTCAGTAACTCAGACGACGAGAAGTCCCAGTTCCTCCTGTCGGAGTTCGGCTTCCCGTTCAAGAAAAAGTGAGGTAGAGGCTTTGGCAAGAAAAGCCCTCATCAACAAGCAGAGATTAGAGCCCAAGTTTTCAACTCGGGCATACAACCGGTGTCGCCTTTGTGGGCGGCCACGTGCTTACTACCGCAAGTTCGGTATCTGTCGGATCTGTTTCCGTAACCTTGCCTCTCGAGGTGAGATTCCGGGCGTCCGCAAGGCCAGTTGGTAGTTCGTACGTTTTTTTAATCCATGGCTGACCAGCGCGCGCGTCGCGCCAGGAGCGAAGGAGATCAGAGTGAGTATGACTGATCCTGTTGCGGATCTGCTGACACGCATCCGCAACGTCAATGTGCTGGGACGGAAATCTGTCAAAGCACCTTTCTCCCGTATCAAGGAACAAATCCTCAATACGCTGAAGCGTGAAGGTTTCATCGAGGACTACCGGGTCGAGGGCGATATTCCTTCCAAGGAACTCGTGGTCGATCTGAAGTATGGTCCTGAAGGTGAAACCGTGATCCGCCGCATCGACCGGGTCTCACGTCCCGGGTGCCGGGTTTACAGCACTGTGGCCGACCTCCCTGTCGTTCGTGACGGTCAGGGAATCATGGTCGTTTCCACCTCCCATGGGATTCTCAGTGACAATGAAGCACGCCAGCAAAATGTCGGTGGCGAGCTGATTTGTCGGGTCTATTAAGGGGGGCAACATGTCAAGACTGGGTAAAAAACCCTTGCCGATTCCCTCTGGTGTGACCGTCGACGTCAATGCCGACGCCGTCAACGTCAAGGGGCCCAAGGGAGAACTGAGCTTGCCGGTACATCCGACGATTGAGTTGTCCGTCGCTGACGACGCCGTCACCGTCGGCCGCAAATCCGAGGATCGGATTGCCCGTGCCATGCACGGCACTTCGCGCCAGTTGCTTCAAAACATGATTTTGGGTGTGACTCAGGGTTTCAGCAAGGAACTTGAAATCGTTGGAGTTGGTTACAATGCCAAGGTCCAGGGATCCAAGTTGACCCTTGCCATTGGATTCTGTCACCCCGTCGATTTTGACATTCCCGAGGGAATCAATTGTGAGTGTCCTGAGAACACGCGCATTGTCATCTCAGGAATGGACAAGCAGGCGGTGGGGCAATTTGCTGCCAACATCCGCGCTGTTCGCAAGCCCGAGCCATACAAGGGCAAGGGAATTCGTTACAAGGATGAAGTGGTCCGTCGCAAGCAAGCCAAGAGCTTCGGGGCATAGGGAGGTAAAGCACGATGAAAGCCATCAAGAAAAAGACCGTGCGTCGCCTTCGCAGGAAGCGCCACATTCGGAAAAAAGTTTCTGGAACTGCCGACCGTCCACGTTTGACGGTCTTCCGCAGTGCCAAGCATATCTACTGCCAGGTGATCGACGACTTCACTGGAGTCACTATCGCCAGTGCATCCACCCAGGTGAAAGAAATCAGCGACGCTGGTTCCACTGGAAACATCAAGGGTGCGGAAGCAGTCGGTGCACTTCTCGCCGGGCGTCTCAAGGAGAAAGGCGTCGAAGCCGTTTCCTTTGATCGCAACGGCTACAAGTATCATGGGCGGATCGAGGCGTTGGCCGAGACTCTCCGCAAGGAAGGCATCAAGGTCTAAGCATGTCTGAAGAAGAAAACAAGCCGGCAGAAGAAGCTGCAAAGCCTGCCGAGAACAACGACGCTCCCGCTTCTGAGAGCGCACCTGCAGCCGGCAGTGCACCTGCAGCCGGCAGCGCACCTGCAGCCGGCAGCGCACCTGCAGCCGGCAGTGCGCCTGCCGATGGCAGTGGTCGCGGCGGTCGCGGAGGCAATCGTCAGGGTGGTGATCGTGGCGGCCGTGGTGGTCGTGGCGGCCGAGGTGGCCGTGGCGGTCGGGGCCGTGGACGGGGTCGCGAGGAGGATGAAGGCCCACGCCTTGAAGAGCGTGTGGTCAAGATCAACCGCGTGGCTGCCACCGTCAAAGGTGGACGCCGTATGTCTTTCAGTGCCCTCGTTGTCCTTGGTGACAAAAAGGGCAAGGTCGGCGTCGGTTTCGGCAAGGCCAAGGAAGTACAGAGCGCCCTGGAGAAAGCCTTCAAGGATGCCCGTGCCAATTTGGTGACCATCGAGACCAAGGGAACCACCATTCCCCACGAAGTCGTCGGTGTTTCCGGGACTGCCAAAGTGAAACTGATTCCGGCTTCTCCGGGAACAGGTGTTATCGCTGGTGCTGCGGGTCGTGCGGTTCTTGAATGCCTCGGTGTTCAGGACGTCCTCACCAAGCAGTATGGAAGCAACAATCCTTTGAACGTGGTGAAAGCGACCCTTGAAGGTCTGAGCCGCATGCGTTCGAAGGAGCAGGTTGCCAAGTTGAGGGGAGTCAATCTCGTATGAACCTCTACGAACTGAACCATCGTTCCGATAAATACAAAAGCCGCAAGCGTGTGGGTCGTGGTCATGCTGCCGGAGGCGGTAAAACCGCAGGCCGTGGTATGAACGGTCAGCGTTCCCGCTCCGGTTTCAGCCGCAAAAGAGGATTTGAGGGGGGACAAACTCCGCTCTTCCAGCGTTTGCCCAAAAGAGGATTCAGCAACGTCAATTTCCGGGTTTCCTACGACATCATTAATGTCGGAGATCTGAATCTGGTGCCGGACGGGGTGGACACTGTGAATCTTGACCTCTTGGCCGATAACGGCCTGGTCAAAAAGAAGCATTCCCGCCTAAAAGTTCTCGGTTCCGGTACACTGGAAAAGAAGCTGGTCGTCGAAGCAGCACGTTTCAGCAAATCTGCACAGGCTCAAATTGAGAAGTGTGGTGGGGAAGCCAAGACTGTCTAGGGGAGTTCATGTTCAAGGCCATCGGTACCATTCTTGCAATTCCGGATCTTCGGCAGAGGATTTTTTTCACTCTGATCGCGCTGGCGATTTACCGCATCGGATTTTTCATCTACCTCCCCGGGGTCGATGTCAACCTGATCAATTCGATGACCGAATCACAAAATGAGACCAGTGGCCTGCTGAGTTTCATCAGCATGACCAGTTTGCTCACCGGTGGTGCCCTTTCCCAGGCCACCATCTTCTCTCTTGGAATCATGCCTTACATCAGTGCATCGATTATCTTTTCACTGATGACCAAGGTGTTCCCCAAGCTGGAGGAGTTGCAAAAAGAGGGTGAATCTGGCCGCAAGGTCATCGCCCGTTGGACACGTTACTCTGCAGTGGGACTTTGCCTGATCCAGTCGATGTTCGTCGTGTTCTGGGTCTCCAGTCCTGCCAGTGGTGGAGGCCAAGCCCTCTCCACAGGTGGATTTGCTACCGGTCTTCTTCAGGTTCTCGTGCTGACTGCTGGAACCCTTTTCCTGATGTGGCTCGGCGAAAAGATTACCGAGAATGGAATCGGTAACGGAATTTCACTGATCATCATGGCGGGAATCGTTGCGATCATCCCCGCGAGTATCAATGACTTCTCCGCCCAGTGGCAGTCCATGGACGTCGATGGACGACCCTTCTTCATCCTCAAATTGGCTTCCTTGTTGGTGCTCTTCTTTGTTGTGACAGCAGGAGTGGTGTTCATCACCAAGGGGCAGCGCAGGATTCCGATCCAGAATGCCCGCACCGTTCGCGGTACCGGAAGTCAGCGTCATTACATGCCGATCAAGGTCAACAGTGCCGGCGTGCTGCCCATCATCTTTGCCCAGTCATTGCTGATTATTCCGGGAGTGATCCTCAACTACTTTGAGGGGACCCAGGGAGTGGCAGACCTGCTTGCAGCAGGCAGTTTCTGGTACTACGTCATCTACACACTGATGATCGGTTTCTTTACCTACTTCTGGACTTCCCTCTACTACAACCCGGTGGAGATGTCGGAAAACATGAAGGAGTACGGCTCTTTCATCCCCGGAATTCGACCGGGTCGCAGAACTGCAGAATACCTGCAGCAGGTTTTCTCGCGCATCACTCTTGCCGGTGCAGTATTCCTGGCAGTGATCGCGCTGATTCC
Source organism: Planctomycetota bacterium (assembly GCA_013911165.1). Lineage (GTDB taxonomy): Bacteria > Planctomycetota > UBA8108 > UBA1146 > UBA1146 > UBA12191. Next base: position 21,851 of record JACETR010000033.1, read on the forward strand.
GCAGATCATCACGGACAGCCTGAATGTGAACTTCTTCATCAGTGGCATGCTTGGCGGTACCGGTCTTCTGATCGTCGTCGGTGTTGCTCTGGACCTCGTCGACAAGATTGAGGCCCAACTGTTGGCGCGCCAATACGAGGGATTCGTTTCCTCCAAGCGCAAGAAGTCCGGGGCAGGAGTCTAGTCATGAGTCGCCTTGTTTTCCTCGGTCCTCCGGGAGTCGGCAAGGGAACTCAGGCCGCAGGCCTCGCCCAGGAGTTGGGTATTCCCCATATTTCCACCGGTGCCATCCTCCGTGAAGCTTTGGAGCAAGGGACGACCACCGGGCTTGAAGCCAAAAAGTTCATGGATACCGGGGAGTTGGTTCCCGATTCGGTGGTCCTGCAACTTGTCCGTGATCGACTTTCACAGGACGATGCCCGTAGCGGCTGGCTTCTGGATGGCTACCCCAGAAATCTTGAACAGGGACAAGCCTTGCAGGGCTTGCTGGATGAGATGGGTGAGTCCCTCGAACACGTCATCTATTTTGAGTGCGCAGAGTCCGAGTTGGTCCGTCGGCTGAGTGGCCGCCGTACCTGCAAGGCATGTGGTGCAACCTTTCATGTCGAATACGCGCCGATTCCTGAAAAAGGTCAGTGCGAGGCGGGTGGTGAATGTGATATTCATCAGCGCAGTGATGATGCCGAAGAAGCCATCCTCAATCGACTCTCAGTCTATCAACGGGAAACCGGCCCTCTGGTCGAGCATTACAAGGGCCAGAATCAGTTGGTGATTCTGGATGGAGCTGCTCCCATCGATGAGGTCGGAACCGCCCTGCGTACCGCACTGAACCAGGCTGGTTGAGTTTGATTCAGTACAAATCTGCCCGCGAGATCGAATTGATGGCGGAAGCGGGAGGTATGGTTGCCCGTACTTTCCAGCGCATTGCCCCAATGATTCAACCCGGCGTAAAGACCTTAGCCATCGATGAAGCGGTCAGGGACAGTATCTCCGAATTGGGAGGAACCCCTCTCTTTCTCGGCTACCACGGTTTTCCTGCCCACAGTTGTATTTCCGTCAATGAAGAGGTGGTTCACGGGATTCCCGGAGATCGCCAGTTGATGGACGGAGATCTGGTGTCCATCGACATCGGAATCGGTGCTCAGGGCTTCTGTGGTGATTCCGCTCGCTCCTTTCTGGTCGGGGAAGCCTCTCAAGAGACGCAGGAGGTTTTGACGGTCTGCCGCAAGGCCCTGGCTAATGGAATCGAGGCGGCTTATCCGGGAAATACCCTCTGTGGGCTGATTTCCAGCATTGAGGAGGTCATCGAGGCCTCTGGAAGAGGGCTGGTGAAGGAATTCGTCGGTCACGGTATCGGCAGAAACATGCATGAGGAGCCGCAAGTCCCGAATTTCGTCTCCAATGACCTGAAAAAGCGTGATTTTGAGCTCCGGGAAGGCCTCGTTCTGGCCATCGAGCCGATGGTCAACGGCGGTGGAGGAGGGGTCAAAACCCTCAAGGACGGCTGGACGGTGGTGACCCGGGACGGCAGCGTTTCGGCCCATTGTGAGCATACGGTCGCAATTACGGCGGACGGACCGCGGGTTTTGACCCTCGGACCGGGTGAATCTTGGCCACCTCTCCCTGGGGCGGTGGGGCAATAATCCGCTCCTCGGGGGCATGACATTATCGCCAATTCCCCGAAATCTTGTGGAATTCAGGGGATGCGGTTGACGCTCCCACGCCAGACTCGGTATATTCCTCGCTTCCCATCGTGTCATCCGGAGTGCAATTCGCCCCTCGGATTTCCCATGTTTTTGTCCGGAAAATCCGGACAAGTGTGGGACTGTTCGGGGTTTTTTCCTTCCTGTGATTTTTTCAACAGGTTGGTGGAGGCCTTCTGCACGTCAGGCTTTTGTGACAATGGGGACTCGTGTAATCGTGACGATTTGATTTGGCTGTGATGAATCCGCAACACGATTGCGTGTTTCATTAAGAGATCGGGAAGAGTCCCGATCGATTTGGAGTAGGGGACACTATGAAAGTCCGTGCGTCAGTTCGAAGGATCTGTGAGAACTGCAAGCTGATCCGTCGCAACGGAGTTCTTCGCATTATCTGCACCAACCCACGCCATAAACAGCGTCAAGGAAAATGATTTGTTCAACGTCCCCTGGACGTTGATAGGCAAGGAACAGGTTCTTAGGCGATGCCAAGAATACAAGGTGTCGACATCCCGGCAAACAAGCGCGTCCATGTGGCGTTGACTTACATTTACGGGATCGGTCCACATATCGCTCAGGAGATTTGCAAGGCTTCCGGTGTACAACCGGAAATCAAGGCAAGGGACTTGAGCGAAGATGAAGTCAGTCGCATCACTACCGTGATTCAAAACTCCTTCATTGTTGAAGGAGAGTTGCGTCGTCAGGTGCAGCAGAACATCACGCGACTGAAAGACATCGCCAGCTATCGCGGCATGCGTCATCGTCGCGGGCTGCCTGTTCGTGGTCAGAACACCCGCAACAATGCCAGGACTCGCAAGGGGCCTGCGCGGACTGTGGCCAAGAAGAAGAAGTAGTAATCCACCAGGATCGGAGACTTTGCGTTGGCGAAAGCAACGAAGAAGAAGGTTCGCAGAAACGTTTCCAGAGGAATCGTTCACATCAAGTCGACCTTTAATAATACGATCATTTCCATTTCCGACCCTGAGGGGAATGCCCTCATGAGTCAGAGTGGCGGTAGCGTCGGCTACAAGGGAAGTCGCAAATCGACCCCCTTTGCAGCCCAGAGAGCTGCTGAGAACTGTGCAGCGATGGCCAAGAAATTGGGCATGACCCAGGTGGACCTCAAGGTCAAGGGACCGGGTCCCGGACGTGAGTCTGCCATCCGTGCGATTCAGTCGAGCGGCCTTGAGATCATCGCTATCGAAGACGTGACCCCCTTGCCCCATAACGGATGCCGGCCGCGCAAGCGCCGGAGAGTCTGAGGAGGAGAATCATGGCACGTACCCTCGGACCCAAATGTCGTCTTTGCCGCCGGGATGGAGAACGTCTCTATCTCAAGGGGCAGCGCTGTCACACAGCAAAATGTGCAGTGGCCAAGCGTGCATATCCCCCGGGAATGCATGGTTTCCGCCGCGGCCGTCCTTCTGAATACGGAGTTCGTCTTCGTGAGAAGCAGAAGGCCAAGCGCATTTACGGCGTTCTCGAGCGCCAGTTCAGAAAGTACTTCGCTGAAGCCGATCGCCTGAAAGGCAACACCGGTGCAAACCTGCTGATCCTTCTCGAAAGAAGGCTCGACAATGTGGTGTACCAGTTGGGCTTCGCAGACAGCCGTGCACAGGCACGACAGTTCGTGGCACACGGTCACGTGACGGTGAACGGCAAGAAGATCGATGCTTCTTCCCATCTGGTCAAAGTGGGTGACGTGGTCGCTCCCAAGACCCGGAAGAAGAGCGAGTCCTTGGCCAGAGAGAGGTTGGATGCCTTGCAGGGGAGAAGTGCCCCCGAGTGGCTGACTCTGGAGGCCAAGGAGTTGAAGGGCACTGTCAACAGACTGCCCGCAAGAGAAGACGTCTCGATTCCGATTAACGAGGCGTACATTGTCGAGTTCAGTTCTCGATAGAGAACCGAAGTCCTGAAATGAATGACTTGCCGGTGGGGGGCCCTCGAGCTCTGGCCGCCGTGTGAGAAGGGAGCCCTGTCCATGTCGATGCGCGTACGCTGGCGTGAATTCGAATTGCCGAATCGGGTCGAGTGTGATGCTGAAACGAAGCATTCCGGTTACGGAAACTTCGTCATCGAACCCTTTGAAAGGGGTTACGGACACACCATTGGAAACAGTCTGCGTCGAGTCCTGCTCTCCTCCATCGAGGGTGCAGCACTGGTGCAGGTTCAAATTGAAGGTGTGGATCACGAGTATTCGACCAAGGAAGGTGTCCTGGAGGACATCGCCCACGTAGTACTGAATTTCAAGCAGGTACTGGTCGAGCTTCGTGGTGTTCATGAAGCGGAAATGACGATTCGCAAATCGGGCAAAGGCACGATCACTGCGGGCGATATTGAGCACGGTGATGACGTGGTGATTCACAATCCGGATCAGGTGATTGCCACCTTGACCTCGGATGTCGAGTTCCGCGCCGTCATGAAGGCCCGCATCGGTCGCGGGTACGTGACTGCCGCTGAAAACTCCGAAGGGAAATCCGAAATCGGCCACATTTGGCTCGATTCGACCTTCTCTCCGGTGACACGGGTTCGCTACCACGTGGAAGCGACTCGTGTGGGTCAGCTGACCAACTACGACAAATTGATCCTCGAAGTCTGGACCAACGGCACGATCGACCCTGAAAGTGTGCTGGTTGAGGCTGGGAAGATCCTGCGCAAGCACCTGACGCCTGTCGTCAAGTACTTCGAACTGGGATCCGAGGTGTTGCAGCCGCGTCTGCCTGAGATCACTCTTCCGGATGCGGAAGATGAAGAGTTGAGGGCGATGCTCGATATGCCGATTTCCCAGTTGGAGCTCTCGGTCAGGGCCTCGAATTGCCTTGAGTCGATGAACATTTCCACGCTGAGGGAGTTGTTACGGATGCGTGAGGACGATCTTCTGCGGATCCGCAACTTCGGCCAGACCTCTCTGGACGAGTTGAAAGCCAAGTTGGTAGACATGAATCTTGAGCTGGGACAGGTCAACGGGTAAGTCCCAGGGAGTTGAGCGATGCGACATAGAGTTGCCGGGAAAAAACTGAACCGAAACAGTAGCCACCGCAAGGCTCTGAGCCGGAATCTGATTCGTGCCATGATCATCGAGTGGAAGGGCAAGGGTCACATCGTGACCACTCGCTCCAAAGCCAAGTTCATTCAGCCAAAGGTTGAGAAGATGATCACGCTGGCCAAAGAGAAAACAGTTCACAACATTCGCCGTGCGATGGCCGAGATCGGTGATCGTGAAGTGGTGCAGGTGCTCTTCGATGAAATCGGTCCTTACTACCAGGAGAGACCGGGTGGATACACCCGCATCCTTCGCATGGTTAAGCCGAGGCTCGGAGATGCCGCCATCCGCGCCTATCTGGGATTCGTTCGGGAAGACGACGAGTACCCGGAGGGTGATCGCCGGGCCAAGGGAACGGCTGATTCAGCCGCCGCCGAACCAGTTTCTGAGGTGACCTCAGAAGACCAGGCTCTGGAAACGGAAGCCTCCGTCGAATCGGAAGGTACGGAGTCAGAAGGCTCCGATTCTGAGCCCGCAGTTGAGGCGGAGTCTCCGGCAGAGGAGGCTGCAGAAGAAGAAAGTGCTTCTGAAGAATCCGAGGAAAGCGACGATTCAGCCAAGTCCTGAAGACCTGCTGACCTTCATACTGACTTCTGAACTCCGTCGGGCATGGCCCGGCGGAGTTTTTTTATTTGCTCATTTTGAGGATTCGCCCGGGTTCAGGGAGCTTTTCTCTGCACTTAAAGAGCCCACAACAGGCTGATCCTGACAGGGAGACTCCATAGAGGGGAAGCACAGGTCCTCTTGAGCTCCTGTTCTCGATACGGGCACGAGCCCACGGAAATGCTCTTTCGCACCCCTGGGTGGCTGTATAACCCGCTCATCGCCTATTTGTATAACCTCCTTGAGGGCTGACAAGTTCCTGGGCGCCCCGGGCGGCCTCCATTCTCATCCTCGTTTTTGTGGGTTTATTGGGCCTTTAGTCGTCAATTGGAGATATCTGGGAGTGGCTTACCTGTCATAACTGACAGACATGATGAATGTTTTTGTGCTGAATAAACAAACACGTTGGATCATGCTTGACATATTGACATGGCGATTGTTTGATTATCCGTGAAGACTGAAACAGAGGACTTATCCCTCATCAGATTCGGTCTTATTAGGCTTTGTTATTCATTGTTTATTGCTGCCCTTTTGTCTGGTTCAGAGGGTGGTTAGAGGTGTGACCCCCATGAGGACTTTATTCCAGAGGGAGGAGATCATGAATCTCTCCAAATCGTGTGCTCCCCTGAGCACGTTCACCATTTTCGTTTGTGCCATTCTGTGTACGAGTTTTGTCGTCGCAGGTGGTCAGTCTATGAATCTGAGTAATGCTTCCACTCAGGGAACTGCTTCCACAAGCATGAGCCTGACCCTGGACAGCAGTGCCCAGACCGAAGGCTATGTTGCCGCAGTGGAATTTGACGGTTCCCTCTGTGACGTTACGGACATTTCAGCAGCATCTGCCACCACCGGTGCCGGCGCCGAGCTCTTCATTTCGGAGATTTTCGACGACGGATTCACGATTGGTTGCGTTGTGGACGCGAGTGCTCCGTTTGAGGGCAATACCATTGCCCCGGGTTCCGGATTGGCACTTGCAGGCATCGAGATTACGCCTACGGCTCTCGTTGATGCCGATACCGATGTCGCCTTCAACTTCAGCGACGGCACTCTCAATTCTCCTCCGCTGGACAACATCATCGTCCAGGGTGGACTTTCCATTGGTGTGGGAGAGGGCCTTCTGCTTTCTGGTGGAACCCTTTCACTTCTTGAGCCTCCTCCGGCAACCATGATCGTCGAGAGTGGTTCTGCCCCTGCCGATGGCAACGGAACTACCGGCGATGCCCGCATCCTTCTGGACAACAGTCTGGGTGGGGTTCAGGGTTTCGTGGTCGCCGTGACTCACGATCCTGCTGGAATCACCCTTGAGGGAATTTCTCTCGGTGAGGACACGCTTGCTGCAGGAGCCGAATTCGAAATCACCAATGTCTACGCCGACGGTGGAACCCTTGGAGTCGTCATGGACTTCAACTCCCCCTTCGATGGTCAGACGATCGCTACAGGAACCGGCATTCACCTTGCCAGTTACTCCTACTCCTGCAACGACTCCAACATCTACACTGAGGGTGAAGCCGCTCCGCCGGCCGCAAGCAGTGCGTTGACCCTTGCAGACGGCGTTCTGGGTGCTCCTCCGCTGAGCAACGTGATCGTGGTGGGTGGACTTTCTGTTGCTCCGTTGAAGACGGATGGATCCTTCACCTGTGAGCCGGTTGCTGTTCCTGCTGAAGACACCATTCTCTGGATGGAGACCAAGTTTGATACCGAAGAGGGCAACTACGCCTACCTCGGTCAGACCGGTGAGCTCTGCTTCTACTACAAGGACGACGACGACTACATTCAGGGTTTCACCCTGACCGTCTGCTACGACTGTGATCTGACGATCCACGAGGACTCCTGGGAGTTCAACGGCTCGATCCTTGATCAGGTTGGTATCGAGTACCTGGCCGTTCAGGTCGATGATGACTGCTCCGACGGTGAAACCGGCGAGCTGATCGTCGCACTGCTGATGGACGCCCTGCCGCCCTTCGACGGTCAGACCCTTCCGCAGACTGACAACCTCAATGAGGAGCGTCTGCTGGTCGGTTCCATGCAGGTGACCGTTGACGACACTGCCGAGTGTAATGAAGAGCAGCCGATCTACTGGTGCAATGACATCAACGGTAACGGCGACGTCTTCCTCTACAACAACGTGGTTATCGACTTCGAATCGATCCAGATCTACGAGCGCAACGACACCTTCGTCTACGTGGTCC
>JACETR010000034.1 GCA_013911165.1 Planctomycetota bacterium
CGGGCGGCAAACCAGCCGGCATCGAGGGCGTGGCGCATGGCGTGGGCCATGGCGACCGGATCTTTTGCACCGGCGATTCCCGTATTGAGAAGCACCCCTTCGGCACCCAACTCCATGGCGATGGTCACGTCACTGGCAGTGCCAACCCCCGCATCGATGATCACCGGAACTTCGAGTTGCTCGAGGATGATCGCGAGATTGTTGGAATTGAGAATCCCCTGGCCACTGCCAATCGGGGAGCCTGCGGGCATCACGGAAGTGGCTCCGGCATCCTGCAGGCGCAGTGCGAGCACGGGGTCGTCGCTGCTGTAGACCAGAACCTTGAAGCCGTCATCCACCAACTCGCGACACGCCTCAAGGGTGCCGACCGGATCGGGCAACAGGGTTTTGCGATCGCCGAGTACTTCCAGTTTGACCCAGTCTCCGAGACCGAGTTCACGGGAAAGCTGGCAAACGCGAACCGCATCTTCTGCATTGAAACAGCCGGCGGTATTGGGGAGCAGGAAGTACTTCTCACGGTCCAGTTGCGAAAGGAGATTGTCGCCACTGTTGAGGTCGACGCGGCGAATGGCCACGGTGACGACTTCACAACCGGAAGCTTCCAGTGCGGCATTCATCGTTTCGGCATCGCTGTATTTGCCCGTGCCGACGAAAAGACGTGATCGAAAGGTGCGATCACCCAGAGTGAGGGGGGTGGGAGTGTTTCCGGTTACTGTTTCGCTGGAACCCATGTCTAGCCTCCTCCGACGATGGTCACCACTTCGATCTGGTCCCCGGCTTCCAGTGTCGTTTCTGCATGAAGGGAGCGGGGGACTATTCTCTTGTTTTTCTCCACTGCCACCGCCACGGGGTCGATGGGAAGAGAGTTCACCAGATCGAGAACCGTGGTGTCGGTCTCGACCTGGTGAACTTCACCGTTCAGTTGAATCTCGAATCGTGTCGGCTGATCAGACATCCCACAGATCCATCAGTTTGAAGCACGGGCGAATCGGTAATAGACCTCAAGAGTCATCGCACCAATCGCGGTGTTGTAGACCCGACCTCCGGCAATACCCCATTCTCCGATGGGATCCCAGGAGCCATCCTCACAACCTCCGACACGCTGGTTCTTCACCAAGGCATCGATCATGGCTTCATTCCACTCGCGCCATTTGCTGCCACCGATCTGGAACATGGCGTAGGTCGCGTAGTACCAGTAGTACAGATTGATCTTAGACTTGCGCTTGCCCTCCTGAGGGCGCCACTCGGGGATCTCATCCATCAGCACGTTGGTTCCCGCCTTGATGGCATCGGTGTTGGTTTTCTCTCCCGAGAAGATCCGACACAGCACGCCCACCGCAGTCATACAGGAGAGATCCTTGGAGTATGGGTAGGGCTCCGGGTAAGAGGCCTGAAGTCTCGAGCCCTCGTCTCCAGGGTTCTCGTATCCGCAGATTCCGGAGCGGGCTGTGCAGGATTCGAACCACTTCAGTGCGCCTTCAAAGGCGGGGTTGAAGTCTTTGGTCTTCACCTTGATGTAGCGCGACTGGGCACAGACCTTGGCGGTCTTCAGCGCGAGCACCATCCACCCGGTGACAGAGGTATCGTTGCGACCCGCCTGATAGTCGTATTTCCAGCCGTAGCCGGGGTTCTGCGCGTTCAGGCACCACTTGGTAGCGCGGGCGACCGAGTTGGAAAGCTTGATTTTGTCCTGGGACATGAGCAGCAGTTCGCTCATCGCCATGGTGGCGATGGCATGGTTGTAGATCCACTCGTCCGTGTCTTCCTGAGGCATGCCATAGAGACCGTTGAGTTTCGGATCCGCATTCTTGACCTGTTGCTTGAGCATCCAATCCATCGCCTTGCGCATGACGATGACGAAATCGGGGAACTCACCACTTTCGTGGGTATGTCCGAAGCCCAGGAAGGCGAGCATGGCGAGGGCGGTGACGCCGACGTCGTAGCCTTCGAATCCATCTCCCTGTTCCTGTTCGCACCCATCCGGGCGGAGGAAACCGTTCGATGACCAGTGACCATCCGGGTGCTGATGACGCTTGAGCCAATAGAGGGCCGCAAGCACGGCACTTTCAGTCGCTTCAGAGCCGCCTTCTCTGGAGAGAGAACCTTTACCGAAGCGGTTACCGTAGGCACCCGCACCCGCACCGGTCATGCCGAAGGCATCGTTGAGCTGGTTCTTGATATTCTTGTTGGTCTTGTTGTTTTTGCTGGTGCCCTTGGGAGTACGGCTGATCTTGTCGGGCTTGAGCATCTTGATCGGATCAGTCTTTTGCTTTTCGAGGATCTCAGGCTTGCGCTCGATATCCCTCTTCTTGGTCGGATCATACTTGGGCGGCTTGACCTCTTTCTTGACGATGGTCTTGCGCTGCTCCTTCTCCTCTTTGACTTCGAGGATGACGATCGTGCCGAGAATCGAAAGAATGATGACGTGGAAAGCAGCGGAGATGGCCCAGTAGGGAGTGTTGTTCAACCAACTGGTATTCGCCGGTGCTTCGTACTCGTCGTCGTACTCTTCATCGTATTCGTCGTATTGCTGATTCATGAAGACTCGCTTTCTTTCCGAACAGGCCACTTTGAATCACCGCAGAACCACAGCAACCGGAACTGCCTTGAAACCTGTGATTCACTCAGGCCCATTTACGAGATTACCCGGAGTTGTCAAAATGGCAAGGGGCAAGTTGCCAAATAGGCAACTCTTGAATTGGGGTTCAATGAGGTGATTTGAACCAATTTGGGGCTGTTCAGGAGGTTTCGGGGGGCTCAGAAAGCCAGTCTCTGGGTCGCAGGTAATCGGCCAGACGGGATTCCGCGGACGCCACCTCCGGCGACCAACCACTCTGCCAACGGACCAGGGGAGGAAGCGACATCAGGATTGCTTCGGTTCGGCCTCCACTCTGGATACCGAACAGGGTTCCGCGGTCGAAGAGAAGATTGAACTCGACATAACGGCCTCGGCGATAGAGCTGGAATTGCCGTTCGGTATCTCCAAAGGGTTCCTGATGACGGCGATCGACGATGGGTTGGTAGGCATCGAGAAAAGCCGTCGCCACCGATTGGGTGATTCCCATGCAACGGTCAAATCCGCCTTCATTGAGATCGTCAAAAAAGACTCCCCCGATTCCCCGGGTCTCGTCCCGGTGAGGAAGGAAAAAGTAGCGGTCGCACCATTCCTTGTATTCGGGATACAGCTCGGTTCCGAAGGGGTCGAGAGCACCCTTGGCTGTTTCGTGCCAGTGACGGACATCTTCGGATTGCGGGTAATAAGGGGTCAGATCAAAGCCACCTCCAAACCACCAGACCGGTGGTTCACCTTCCTTGTGGGCGTGGAAGAGACGGACATTCATGTGGGTTGTCGGGACGTGGGGGTTGTGCGGATGCAAGACCAGCGAGATGCCCATCGCTTCAAAACCACGGCCTGCAAGTTCCGGTCGCTGGGCACTGGCGGTGGGGGGCAGGGCGGAACCACTGACCTTGGAGAAGTTGACTCCGGCTTGTTCGAAAATGGTCCCGTCTCTCAGCAGCCGACTTTCGCCGCCACCGCCCTCTTCTCTTTCCCACGTGGTGACCTCAAAGCGTCCACTGCCATCCTGTATTTCCAGGGCATTGCAGATGTGTGATTGCAGGTCGCGAAGCCACTGTTCGAAAGTGGCAGCAGGGATGGAGGTTTCGTCGGCGGGAGTCATGCCTTCTCCGTTTCGAAGCTCGTTGGGCAGGCCCAAAGGTGACCGCCCGCACACAGGATTACAAGGATCGGGAAGTGTGAAGCCGGATTTTGGCGCAAAATTCCCGGCGATGGGTCTGGCTGGGCCTTCCTTCGCCCCTGTTGTGGGCCTCGATACACAAACCCTGATAAGAAAGGGACTTAGGCCAGGAGGGAAAAATGTACTTTACATTTTATATTGTGCAAGGTAGATTCCTGACGGTTCGGCGGTCGGAGAGAGTTGGGGAGTGGTCGAACCCGTGGAGTTTTTTTTCCCCGAAGTTGACGCGGCGTACCTCTCTCCGACCTACATTTTTCCCCCGTTGCCGCTGTCCGTGGGGAAATACCGTTTTTGCCTTCCAAACGGCCCTCTCCGGGATCGACCCATTTCCGGAGAGGGCTCACGCCTTTTCTCTCCAAATTTCCCATCAACCTCTTCCGTCCGAGTGTGGATTTCTTGATCCCGAGGTATGATTTGTATCGGTTCTGATCGGCAGAATCTGCAACTCCGGAGGGCAACAGAGTGAATCTGGATTCCAGATACCAAACAGATCTCGTTGAATTGCTCGAGCCGGCCACCCTCCTGGTGGTCTGGTCTGATGGCCACGAGAGTCTCTACTCCCACCGGGGATTGAGGGAAACCTGCGAGTGCGCCTCCTGCGTGGATGAGTGGACCCGGGAACCTCTTCTCGATCCGGATTCCATTCCCGAAAGTCTTCGCTGTGTCGCGGTGGAGCCGACGGGAAGGTACGGCCTCAATCTGAAGTTTTCAGATGGGCACGCCACTGGTATCTGGTCTCTGGAAAGACTGCGCAAATCCTGCCCTTGCCCTGAATGTCAGGAGACAACTTCATGAAAGTCATCCTTCCCCGCGTCTTCGCGGCCCTCGTTTTGGTCGCAGTGGGTTGGTACTCCAACAACTTTTTCTCACCGTCCGAAGACACGACGGCAAAACCTCAGGGCCAACCGGCCTGGAGGTCCGGTGCCATGGGCCGTGGAATGGGTGGTGGCCGTGGAGGTTATGGAGGCGGTTCGGGACCACAGGAAGTGATTCCTGTGGAAGTCAGCTCGACGCTTCTTGCGGTGATTCGCGAGCGTGTTCGCAGCAGTGGTATCCTCGAACCGGAGCGTGAAGTAACCGTTCTCTCGCGGGTTGAGGGAACCGTGGATGAGGTCAAGGCTGTGGAAGGTGCCCGCATCAACGAAGGTGAAAACCTTTGTGCCATCGATCAGCGGGAACTGCGGATCGCAGCGGAGGTCGCCAACATCGAGTTGGAACAGGCGAATGCCAACTACGACCGACTCGAAGCCCTCGCAAAAACCGGAAACTCATCCGGAGAGGTTCTGGAAAATGCACGCTTTGCCAAGAAGCGTGCTCAAGCCGGCCATGAAACCGCAATGATCAATCTTGGGCATTCGATGCCGAAAGCCCTCTTTGATGGAGTGGTCGTTCGCCGTCGCATCGAGCCTGGCCAGTACGTTCGTGTCGGAGACGAGTTGTTTACCTATGCCGACTTTGAGCCTCTTCGGGTTCGCATGTTCCTGCCTGAGGGGGAAGCCCAGGATCTGGAAATAGGACAACGCTGTGTGCTGAGATCTGAGAGTGACGGTCCGATCCTGACCGAAGGAAGCATCGAACGAATCAGCCCGGTGATCGATCGTCAGAGTCTGACGGTAGAAGTTCTGGCCGTATTCCCCGAAGCAGCCGTGACTTTACGTCCGGGTTCCTTTGTTCATGTCGATGTGATTACCCGCACCCTGGAAAACCGGGTGGTGGTTCCGCGTAAAGCGGTGGCCTCGAGACAGGGCCGGACCATGGTTTATCGACTGCTGGACGATGAAACCGTCCAGGAGGTCGAGGTGGTGACCGGCTTTGAGAACGACTCGATCGTTGTCATCGAAGAGGGACTGGAGATCGGTGACAGGCTGGTCGTTCAGGGGATTGAAAAACTGAAAGACCGCAGCAAAGTCAGCATCTACCGGAGCATTCCTGTGGAGGTCGACGAGTTGACGGTCGAACCGTTGCAGACGGAGGCGAAGAAGTCTCCAGAACCGATGAAGTCTCCGAAACCCAATTCTGCTGAGGGAAAATAGGCACCTTCTGACATGGAAGCATTTCTGAGAAACATCATCCGCAAACCGGTTTCAGTCGCGATGGTTACCCTCGCGGCTGTGACTTTTGGTTTGTTGTCGGTGCAGAGGCTTCCCGTAGAGCTGTTGCCTGATATCAATTACCCGACCCTTACAGTTCAGACGGAACTTCCGGATGCCTCACCCCAGGAGGTGGAGCAACTGGTGACCAATTCCATCGAGGAAGTGGTCGGGGTCAGTCAGGGTCTATTGCGCTACGTCAGTACCTCCCGTGCGGGAGTTTCCGAGGTGGTTCTCGAATTCAGCTGGGACACCGATATGCAACGGGCCAGTCTCGATGTTCGCGAGAAACTCGATCTGGTGAATCTCCCGGATGACGCCCGTGCTCCACTGGTCTTCCGTTTTGATCCCTCCCTCGATCCGATGACCCGTTTGGCACTGACTGGTCCACGATCGATTCCCGATCTCCGCAAGCTGGCCGAACTCAAGATCAAGCGCCGACTGGAAACGGTGACGGGCGTGGCGGCGGCGAGGGTGACCGGAGGAGCGGAAGATGAGGTTCTTGTTGACCTCGACCCACAAAAACTGGAAGTGCTCGGACTCGATGTCACCTCTGTGAGTCGAAGAATCTCTCAGGAGAACGTCAACCGTTCGGGGGGTGAGATCCGGGATCGACAGACCGCATACCGGTTGAGAACCGTCAAGGAGTTTAAATCTCTGGAGGACATCGAGAACGTGGTTGTCCGACAGGGTCAGTCGGGAACCGTAAGGGTCAAGGACATTGGCTCTGTCGCCATCGTTCCGCGAGATGATGAGATTCTTGTTCGAGTGGATGGCAAGCCGGCAGTACAGATCGATCTCTACAAAGAGGGAGATGCCAATGCCGTCAATGTGGCGAAAGCCCTGAGAACCCGACTCAGTGATCTGGAAGATGATCGTGAGTTGGAGGGCTGCCAGTTGGTGGTGCTCTCCGATCAGGCACGCTTCATTGAGGAGTCCATCGAGAGCGTTCAGTCGACTGCTTTGATGGGGGCATTACTGGCAGCGCTGGTCCTGTACGTTTTCCTTCGCAACATGCTCAGTACCCTGACCATCGCCCTTTCGATTCCGGTTTCCGTAGCGGTGACTTTCCTGTTGATGGAGCTCACCGGGATCAGTCTGAATGTGCTCTCTTTGGGCGGCCTTGCGCTGGGGATTGGCATGCTCGTCGACAACAGCGTCGTCGTGCTGGAATCGATCCAGCGTCTTCGGGAAGAAGGCATGGATGATCGGGAGGCGGTCAGCAAGGGCACGGGCCAGGTTCTTGGCGGTATCGTTGCTTCCACCATCACCACCATCGCTGTCTTTCTGCCGCTGATTTTCGTCAAGGGCATCGGCGGAGAAATCTTCCGCGATCAGGCCTTGACGGTGACCTACTCCCTGATCGCCAGCCTGTTTGTGGCGGCGACCGTGATTCCCACAGTGGTCCTCAAGGGCAGTGGTCTCTCGGTGGGACTGTTCGGAAAATTGATCAAGGTGATCGACCGGATTCTCTCGCCTTTTGCACTGCTCTTTACCTGGCTTCTCGACGGTGCCCAAAGACTATATGTCAATACATTGGGTGCCTTGCTGAAGATGCCGTGGGGTGCACCGACCCTTGCACTGGCCCTTTGCATTGTGGTTTTGCCCAAGGCAGAAGATCTGGGAACCGAGCTGGTTCCCGATCTGTATCAGGGGCAGTTCCACTTCGATGTCGAGTTGGCAGAGGGGACCCCGCTGGAGGAAACCGATCGCAAGGTTGCCGCCATGGAAACCATCGTCAGTGATCTTAAAGCTGAGGGTTATCCCATCGAGTTGTTCACCTCGACCGTCGGCGAATCCCCTGTACTGGGTGAGGTTCAATCGGGAGAACGTCGCGAGCACATCGCTCGTCTCTCTCTCGGTTTGACCGGAGTGGCTTCCCGAGAAGATGAAGCCCGATTGATCAGCAAGCTGGAAGAACGCTTCCGCATGATTCCCGATTGCCCTGTGACATTAGGGCGTCCCTCCCTGTTTACTTTCCGTGATCCGATTGAGGTCGAGGTTTTCGACGAGGATCTTGAGGTGTTGAGGGAATCCGCTCTGTCTGTCGGTGATCGCATGTCTCTGGTTGCAGGGCTCACCGATGTCATCGCCCGAGTTCCGGATCAGGTGCCGGAGATCCATGTGCGAATGGATCCCTATCGCCTCTCCGCTTACAACCTGAGTCTCGGTCAGGTGGCGGACGGATTGCGCTCGCGCGGCATTGGAGAGATCGCCACCCAGTATCGATATGCGGAGAAGCCCATCGATATTCGGGTGCGCATTGAAGGGGCCCTGGACAGGACTCTTGAAGAGGCTTCCCAGGATGCGGTCTCCAGAACCGATTCTGAGAATGGAGCGATACTTCGGGTCGCTTCGCTCGGAAGGCTGGAAGAAGCACTGGGTCCAGTGGAAATCCGTCGGGTGGGCGGAGAGAGATCGGTATCAGTGACCGCCAGAACAGACGGCGTCGATCTGGGCACGGCTACGGCGAATGTCAGTGACGCTTTGCAGGGGCGTTTCCTGCCGCCGACCACCACAGCCAAACTCTCCGGGCAAAACCTGGAGATGAGTGAATCGCTGCAGAGCCTGGCGATGGCACTCGCGTTGGCGGTTTTCGTGGTCTACCTGGTTCTGGCGAGCACTTTCGAATCACTCAAGTTGCCTTTCATTGTCATTCTGACCGTGCCGTTGGGAATCTGTGGTGCTGTGATGGCGATGTGGATCACCGGAATCCCTCTGGGAGTCCTGTCGATGATCGGCGTGATCCTTCTCTGTGGAATCGTCGTCAACAACGGCATCATTTACGTGAGCCGAATCCAGCAGTTGCAGTCGACAGGTCTGAATCCCACACAGGCGACCCATCGGGCGGGGAGCGAAAGACTGCGACCGATTCTGATTACCAGTGCGACAACGATTCTCGGTCTGTTGCCGCTTGCTCTCGGATTTGGTCCCGGAGCAGAACTGCGCAAGCCGCTGGCGATCACTGTAGTCTGGGGCCTCGCAGTGGCGACCATGCTGACCCTCGTGGTCATCCCCAGTGGATACAGGGCTTTGGTCAGCGATTCTGAAGAGGCGGAAGTCGCATGAAAAGTTTTGTACGCCTTTGTCTTTCCAGACCGATCACGACACTGACCGTTCATGTGCTTTTGCTGATGGCCGGCATCATGTCGCTTCAGCATCTGCCCCTCAGTGCTTTGCCTGATTTCAGTCAAAACCGCATCAATGTCCGGGTTCCCTATCCCAATGCCTCACCAACCCAGGTTGAGAATGAGGTTATTCGACCTTTGGAAGAGGCACTGGCGACTCTTCATGGCCTTGAGGGAATCGAATCGGAATCGAGTGATGGTCGTGGTCGGGTGACCCTGAGGTTTGGTCACGGAAGCGATACGGACGCTATCAAGGTCGAGGTTCGTGAACGTCTGGCCCGCGCCATCAATGACCTTCCTGTGGAGGATCTGGAGAGAATCCAGGTCAGTGATGGGGGTTGGGGCGGAGGGCCTGACACCATCATCGAGGCGCGTATCAGCTCAAAGGGGATCGACCTTTCCGAAAACTACGACCTTCTCGTCAACCGTATCCAGAGGCCTCTGGAGCGAATCGATGGAGTGGGTCAAGTGGAGCTGGATGGCATCAAGCCACTCGAGGTTCGCATCCAATTCCGCAAAGGCGATCTCGAACGTCATGGTCTGACCCTGGGCAGTATTGCCACAGTGATCAACAGCTCCAATATCGATGCGACCATCGGCAGAATCTGGAAAGAAGGCAAAACCCGACGTCTGCGGATGGTCAATGCCGTCGATGATTATGAAGATCTTTTTGATCTGCCCATCAATGATCGTGGCCTGCGCCTCGGTCAGGTAGCCGTCATCGATCGGGTCGAGGGTGAGATGCGTTGGGGAAGGCACCTCAATCTTTCTCCCGCCATCTCGCTGGAAATTTCGCAGCAATCCGGAGCCAATACCGTCAACACCTGCCGTCGCATTCGCGAGGTCGTGAAGACGATCCAGGCAGATCCCCAGCTCGCTGGCATCGAACTTTTGGTGTGGCAAGACCAGGGTCAAATGATCGAGAAATCCATCGGTCAGTTGCGGGATGCGGGATTTATCGGTGGCGGACTCGCACTGGTCGTTCTGTTGATTTTCCTGCGCCGTATTTCGGCCACATTTCTGGTCGGTATGGCAATCCCCATTTCTGTCTTGTCCGCGATGGCGGCCTTCTACCTCGTCGAAATGGAGCTCAACACCATCACGATACTGGCCTTGATGCTGGGTGTGGGAATGTTGGTCGACACGGCTGTGGTGGTGGTTGAGTCGATTGTCAGGCGTGCCACTGCCGGGCAAAGCCCTACTGAAGCTGCTACTCAAGGAACGCTGGAAGTGGCGACTCCGGTCTTCGCGGCCACACTGACAACGATGGTCGTGTTCCTGCCTGTGATGATTTCGAGCACCAGTCAGTTTTCGGAACATTTGGGCAATGTGGGAATGGTCATTTCACTGACCATTGGAGCGAGCCTGTTTGTCTCACTGACTCTCGTACCGATGGTTTCCGCTCGTATCTTTGGCCAGCATGAAGTGAAGAAGGCCGCCTGGTTTGATTCCTTCAAAGGGGCCTACCTCAAGTTTCTTGGAGGGGCAGTACGCTTCAGGTTTCTGACCATCGCCATCGCCCTTGCCGCCACCTTCAGTGTCATCATCCCTTTCCAAAATGGCTTTCGCATGAACATGTCGGACATGGACTGGAAAGCCAACTTCGCCAACATTCGTTACAACCCTGTGGAGGGTCTGGACTACCGCGAAATGGAAAAGGTGGTCTACCAGATCGAGGAGCTGTTGCAGAGTCGTCGGGATGTCATCGGCGAGGGTGACATTTACTCCTGGTTCACGGATGGTACCGCTATTACCCGCGTCTATCCCCCTCAGGAAATCGCAACCGAACAGTATCTGGCGGATCTCAAGGCAAGGATCTCGACGATCCTTCCGAAGATTCCCGGCTTCAACATCAAGACCAGTGATGGCTGGGGCTGGGGTGGGCGTGGTGGTGGTGGAAGGTCCAGTGCCGGCTCCATCAATGTACGACTCAAAGGAGTCTCGGGAGCTTTGCTCGACGAGTTGGCGCCGGAAGTGGCCGCTTACCTTTCCAATGTGGAAGGGGTGATCGATGCGGAACTTCCCGGGCGTAATCAGGTGGATGAACTGATACTGCAACCGGATGAAGATCTTCTCGGGCGTCTTGAGATCTCCGGAGATCAGGTGGCCCGCAGTATCAGCATGGCATTTGCGGGTAGTCGACTTTCCAGTCTGAGAACGCGATCCAACGATATGGATATCACCCTTGGTCTTCTCGAAGAGGAGACCGATACGGTTTCCGAATTGAAAGGGATGCGTTTCCCCGTGACCGATGCACTGGAGTTGCCGGTCGAGGATCTGGGATCTCTCGTTCAATCCGAGGCAGCAGATGAACGCAAGCGCTGGGATCGTCTCGCCTACGCGAATGTGTCGGTGGAGTTGGGTGCGGGGAATCAGCAGCAGATTCAGGCCCGTGTGGAACAGGCGTTGAGCTCTTTCACTTGGCCTGTGGGCTACACCTGGGATCTGGGTGAGCAGTGGTCAGGACGCTGGCGAAACAGGGATTCCTTTGGCGAAGGGATGTATCTGTCAGTCCTGCTCGTCTACATGGTTCTCGCGTGCCTGTTTGAGTCCTTGAGAACTCCGTTGGTTCTGATGGTCTCTGTGTTCCTTGCCATCCCGGGAGTGATCTGGACCCTTTACCTTCAGGGAGATGATCTCGATACACCGGCAGCGGTCGGGACCATCCTGTTGAGCGGAATCGTGGTCAACAACGGAATCGTGCTCATCGATCAGGTGCTGAGAAAAATGGCGGAGGGGCAGTCTCGCCTGGATGCCATCCTTTCCGGGGCCGGGGATCGTCTGCGGCCGATCCTGATCACGGCATTGACCACCATTCTCGGATTGATCCCCATGGCCTATGCCACCGAGGTGACCGCAGGCCCTTCCTTCACCACTCTGGGTAAAACGATCATCGGAGGATTGGGGGCTTCGACCCTGCTGACCCTCATCGTGTTGCCTGTGGTCCTGAGCCTGACCCTGAGAGAGCCTGCGAAGGTATCCCCCGGGGTACCGGATGAGGACGATTCCACTCCCAAAGTGTCGTAAAATCGAACACGGTTTACCCCACTCGGGGCCCCCTGCAGTAAAAAACGCTGTGCATTCTCGGACCTTGAGTCGTAAGTCCAATAAAATATAACGCTTATGATTTTGAGGGGCGGTAAAAGTTCCATGATCAGAGGGTGTAGAATGGCACAGGATCTGCCGATGTATGGGATACCGGTTTCCGTTCCCTAGGCAGGGAGTGGATCGGCGCAATGAGCCCTGAAAAGTGGGAACGAATGCAGCAGCAAGGACAGAAACACCGATTGAATCGAGCCACTCGTGTCTCCTCCGGGGATTCGGGAATGGCCCTGTTCATCGTTCTGGTTCTGGTTTTGGTTCTGACGGTCGTCATCACACAGATGGTTTTTGTGACCCAGGTTGAAAAACGGATTTCACAAAATCGCCAGGGTTTCGTTCAACTGAATTATGCACTTCAGGCTTCATCCCGTTTGGTGATGCAAAAAGTGACTGAGGATTTGATGGAGGACCTCGGGTTGCTCGAGGAGCTCGACCTTGAGGGCGGCGACACGCTGGGTCAGGTACCCGATGCCAATTCCAATGCCAACGCGGGCCCCGGTGGCGGAGGTCCTGGTTCTGCGGAAGAAGGCGAGAGCCCATCGGAGTCCAACGATGCGGTCGATACCCGTCATGACGTCTGGGCCTATCCGATTCAGGATACCGTGAACGATATTCAGGTCACCGGAGATATTATCGATGGTGAATCCTGTATCGATCTCAATCACATCTTTGAACTGGTTCTCTTCGAAGAAGAAGAGGAAACGGGGGCTGAAGGGGACATTCCGGATCTGGGGGGCATTGGAGTCCCAACCGATTCAGGCTTTGATCCCGGGTCAGTTTCCCTCGATCCCGAGAATTCTTTTCCCAGTGGAAGCGGTTTCGTCGAGGAGGAGTTTGTTCTCCCCGAACAGGAGCAGGTGGATGATGCGGAGTACATGCTGCAACGCCTCATGGAAGCAGTGATCGATTATAATCAGGAGAACGGATTCAATTACGAGGAGACCCCGGATCCCACCGACGCGGCTGCGGCCATCGTGGGGTATGTGTTCCAGAGAGTCTCCGATGAGAAGACACGCCGAATCCGCAGCCTCGACTCAATCTTGCAGTTGGAAGAGATCAGCCTTGAGTTTTTTGAGGGGCCGGTCGATCCGATGGCTGCTGAACTGGAAGAGTCAGGGGAACGGGATGGCATGGATTCGGGAATGGCTTCCGGGCTCAGTGGCCTTGGCCTCGATGATCTCCCGGGAATCGGTTCCCTCGACTTTCTCGAACAGAGTGGCTACTCACTCCTCGATGAAATGGTCGAAGGTCCTGTGTCTCCCCTCGGGTTGCGTCATGTTCTGACTGCCAACTCCTCTGGAAAGATCAACCTGAATACAGCCAGGCCAGAGGTGATCATCGCCCTGATTCCTTCCTTTGAAGATTTTCAGGAAGCCAAGGAGATTGCCTGGCAGATCTACCAGCGGGGGGACACCTACCGCGAGTTGACCGAGGAGGAAGAAGCCGCTGCTGCGGAAATACCCTTCGGTGAAGATGAAGAGGATATGGCTCAGGATTTTGAGCATTTCACCAACATCAATCAGCTTTCCCAGATCAATGAGGATTGGAACTCTTCGGAGGTGGGTGGTGAGCCATCGATCACCGATTTGCTGAAAGAGGACCTGGAGAAAAATGTGGTCTTCAAAAGTCAGTATTTCACTGCAAACCTCAAAGGGACAAAGGAAAATCAGACCCTCTCGGGTAAACTGATTTGTGCGAGAAGAGATCGCCATGTCGTCGTTCTCTCGTGGAGAGAATTGAAGCGATGAAATGGCAAGGGATGGAACTACGATGAAATTCAATATCGGCTTGATTCGAGGTGGTTTGACTCTGTTCAATCTCACCGGACTGGCTTTGCTTACCTACGCTCTCTTGAACATGTTCGGCATGGTCGAGGAAGATCAAAAAACGATTCGACTCGCTGATCCCGAAGATTATGCAATGCCGGCAGATGCTCCGAGGCCTGTTTCCAACCGCTACACCAGTGTGATTCGGGATCTCTACAGAAAGAAACCTGCTCCGCCCGTGGCGCCGGTTCAGGCCCAGACAGAACCGGAGCTTCCTGTTCTCGATGGAGGCCCCCTTCGCGATTGGAGCATCACAGGCGTCATCCTTTCCGAGGAAGGACGCAAGTTCGCCACGCTTCAGGAAAAATCTGCCAATCCGGTGGGGACCAACGTCACCGGCCGCAGAACTGGAAACAGTTCACGCCTGCGTGGAACCACGAGCAGAACGAGCAGCCGCGCGACTTCCAGTAGAGGTCGCACCTCCAGTCGATCACGGACGCCCAGCAGGTTGCCAGCCCAAAGTCAGTCGCGTACGCGTTACATCGAACAGGGCAAGCAGTTCAGAGTGGATGAGAACACCTATGAGGTGGTCGACATCGCCCACACTCCCAAGCAGGTGACCTACCGACACAACGGCAGAAGCTACACCCTTCAAACTGAGGACGTCCTCGATCCGGTTATCGATGAAGTCGATGGCGGTCTCGTTCTTCGCGGTTTCAGCCCGGAAGAGTTGGAAGCGCTCGGCCTTGGCGGTAATCAGCTTCCTGGTCGTGGAGCTCAGAAACCGACCGGGATTCCGACCGATTCAAGGGGCACCATCAAGAATGGCAAAGGTCAGGACGTTTCCGCTGGAAAAAGTAGTGGCAGCGCCAAGCCCGGAACCACGGCGGGGCAAAAACCCCCTGGCAGACCGAATCCACAGGCTCGCCCACAACCGGCGAATCGTTCGGGTCTGGGAACCCCCCAGAACCAGCGTGGTCGTGGGCAGCAGGTTCGCCCTTCCACCCGTGGAAGCGGTCTTTCCACCGAGACCAAGGAACAGAAACAGAGCCGCAAGCAACTCGAGGCCACATTGGGCATCGATCTCGAAAAGGACCCTGCGGGGGCGATTCGACAACTTGAGGGTCTGAACAGGAAACAACAATAGTCAACCCGGAGTCACTCCAGCGAGAGGAGTCCTGTCGTGGCATTGCACGCAGGTATTGAAATCGACGGCGGCCTGGTCCGCATTGCTGTTCTGGATGTCACATCCAAGCAGACAGTGTTGGTCGATTTCATCGAAGAAACCATTCTGGGAGATACGGCCGACGAACGTGTCGAATCCCTGCGATCGATTCTCCAGGAGAATCTGACAGAAGGTGATCGCAAGGGGGTGGAGGTCGCTTCGTCGATTCCCACTCGCCTGATGACTCTCAGGGACATCTCTGTTCCCTTCACCAAAGACGAAGTGATTCAAAAAACCATTCGCTACGAGAGCGAAGGGCATATCCCCGGTGTCTCCATCGACGATCTGATCATCGATTACCTTAAATGTTCAGAAACTGAAGATTCAGCACAGCTGATCATCGGCGCCATCGACAAGGGGGCTCTCGGTCAGCATCTTGAGATTTTCAAGGATACCGGTGTCGATCCCGCACGCGTTGAGATCGACGGCACGGCTTTGGCCAGTGCTTTCCATGTCGCCCATGAGGAAATGCGCGCCGGAAGATCCCTGATCGTTGCCATGGAGGCTGGGCATACGGATTTTGCCCTTCTCGAAGAGGGCCGAATCATTCGCCTGCGTTCCACTGCCAATCATTTGAGAGTAGAGGCCTCTCCCAGTTTGCCTGCTCCCGAAGAGACTGACGAAGAAGTCGCTCAGACTCCCGAAGCGGGAAGTGCAGAGGAAGAGTTCGGACAGCTCTTCGATGAGGGTGAAACGCCGGAAATGGTCGAAACTTCCTTTGAAGAGATGGCGATTGCTGTCGTCTCCGATGAAGAGTTTGACCAGTTGCAGGTCCCCGGAGTCCGTGATGTCTCTCAGGTACCGGTGAGCAGTGACGACATGGTGGCGCGTCTCATCACGGAGATTCAGAGAACCTTTGCCGGCTATCTTCTGCGTAATCCCATCGACCGGATCATCGTCTCAGGAAAAGTAGCCAAGGACCTCGATCTGGTGAACCACTTGTCTGAAGCCTTTGATGTTCCTGCTCAACAGTTGAGAATTTGCGACAAGGTCGAAAGTTCCATGGGACTCGACAAAGTAGATCGCTGTAACGATTCGGGAGCCATCGCTGTAGGCCTTGCTCTCGGTATTGCGGGTCAGGGGCTGACAGCCTTTGACCTTCGCAAGGAAGAATTCCGCTACGAGCGCCGCTTTGCAAAGTTGGTTCCCGGATTGATTTTGTTGGGACTGATTCTTTGTTTCGCATCGATTGCCCACCTGGTGAGCAGCCATAGAGAACAACAACTGCGTATGAGTGAATACCAGGCGATCCGAAACAATCAGACGGAGATTTTCCGCGCCCGCTTTGGGGAAGATCCGAAGTTGCGTGGGGCAAACACGTCGATCGTGGCCGCTGCCGAACGCAAGATTAATGAGCTCAAGGGCGGAAGTTCAGCGAACAAGAGAACAAGGCTGGATGAATATCTGCCGATCGTCGAAATGATTGAAGATGTGACCAAAGGAGTGGCGAGTGCCCGCCCCGAGATATACCCGGAATGGCTGTCACTCGATCTCAGTGGACTCAAACGCAAGGATCAGAAGTCCACTGCTACTCTGAGGGTTCCCGACGCCGTGGCTGCCAACAATATTGCCGGTGCTCTGGAATCCTCGACCAAGTTCTTCCGCATCGAAGATGACGTCAAGGAAGACAAGGAAAACAAGAAACTGACTCTGAACCTTTTCCTGCTGCCAAGTGCCAGCGGTGCAAGGGAGCGATAGCCATGAGTGCCAAAGGTAACAACAACGACCTGACTCAGATTTTGCTTCTGACTCTTTACCTGTGTTCGGCCGTCTTCGGGGTTTGGGGCTTCTGGATCAAAAGCCAGGCAGCCAATTACGAGAATGGAATCCGCCGCGAGCAGGTCAATCTCCAGAATATGCGTGAGCTTTTGGCGAGTGCCGAGAGCAAAGAAGTGGTGCTTGAGCATCGCCGTCGCGAGGAGAGCAAAAAGAACGCCAGCAAGATCAGTGACGTTGTGATTGGAATCATCGATTCGATGCGCAATTCCACGGCACGGCCTGAAATCAAGACTGCCAACAAGGACGTCAAAGGTCAGCGTGACGGAATCAAGAAACACATCTACAACGCATCCTTTGAAGAGCGTCCGATTCGGGATCACGTCACCTTCATCGCCAATATTCAGGCACGGGCTCCGCACCTGGGTTTTGAAAAAGTGAAGATGATGAACAAGTCTCCGAGGAGTGAGTATCAGGACGTCTGGGATCTGCAGATGACGATTGTCAGCTACGCCGGCGGAGAAGGCTCACAGAACGCGCCCTGATCTGATTCTCAGGCGGGTCTTCTTTTTACCGGGAGGCTTCGAAGAGAATCCCTCTGGATTGCATGCTTTGGGTATCGATCCCAAGGATAAAAGCTCCACCCCAGGTGGAACTCGCCTGCTGCACCAGTGTCGACTGCCATGGGGCATGACCAAGGGATCTGCACACCTTCTCCAACTCGCCGGTGACCGGATCAAAAATACTGGCCTCCGTTGAAGGCAATCCACCATGGTCCCGTCCACCGACGACCAGAATCCGACCACCGGGTAATCGTGCGATACCGGGCTGCAATGTTTCCTGAACCAGTCTTCCTGCAGGAATCCATTCCAGAAACAGATAGCCACGACCGTTGTCCTTCAGATTCAAGAGAAATGCGGTACGGCAGCTGGCGGTTTGATGCGGTGAAAAGGGATCGGGGGTCGGTTCCTTACGGGTTCCTGCGACCAGCAGTGCCATGTTGTCTGCCAGGCCTGAGTCCAGTCCTGATATCATCTTCAAGCCTCTTCGCGGCCCTGGCAAAGTGGAATCGGGATTCAGTTTCAGGCGTCTGAGGCTACGCGTGCTTCGACGCAGTCGGAAGCCTTCTGGAGAAGAGAGCACCCTGCAATACTCTGCCGTGAATTTCACGTAAGGGGCTCCGAGCGACCCCCCATAGCCTCCATACACAAAGAGCAGGGGGTCTTCCGAATCCTCAAACAGAATCGAAGAGTGTTGATGTCGGGGATAGGCCAGTTCACCCACTTGAAAAGCTCGGGCCGGAACAGAATCCGATTCCGCCATGGAGCGAGTATCCAGAGCGACGACCTCGATGACTCCGTTGAGTTCTCCCTCCAGTCGCCCACCGACCAGAACGATTTCATCCGCTGAAGCGATGACGTGTGCATTGTGTTCAAAGCGCGGTGTCAGATTTCCATTGATCTGTAACGGGAGAAATCGCGGTGAAGTGGAATCTGTCACCAGAGCTTCCGCGTCATTTCTCACACTTGTGCCATCCCAACCGCCGATCAGGACAATGATGTCGTCCTCTGTTCCGGAAAGGGTGTCGGGACCCGGAAGTACTGAGGCCGTATGTCCCTTGCGGGGGTGATTCATGGCAATCGGCCCGCTGTGCTGACCTCTGGAATCGATGATCCATGCTTCCGCCATGATTCGTGAACTTCGTGTCGGACCCAGTGTTCTGCCCCCTGCGAGGAGGAACTTGCCACCGGAAAGAGGAGTCAGGCTGGCTCCTTCCAATGCCGGTAAGCCGGGTGGAAGTGGGGTTGGATTCCAGGGGTCACATTCTCCTTCGATGTCGATGACCCAGGGAGAGGCAACACCGGCTCCACGGGAACTTTTCAGCTTTTCCGAGGGAAGAATGGTGGTGGCATCGAGGATGATTCCAGAACTCGAACCTTCGTATTTGTAACGGGAGGGATCGACCTCGCCATCGATGGTCAATACCGGAGATGACCCAAGGATCAGTGAAGATTCGAGTGAAGGCCCGGAGGCAATCCAGCGTGAGGGCATCTCGGGAGAGCCGAGGCGGTCTCCGGTGACGGGCAAGCGGAGGAGATCATTGGGACCATTGAAAGCTTCACCCGGTGGATGACGATCAATCCCTGTCTCGACCTGACGGTCCCATTCAAGAACCAGTAAATCCTCCTGATTGACCGTCGAACTGCCGTCGGAGTCGATCCACCGGGCACCGACCAGGAGTGCGGGCTTGACGGGGCTGGGGGTGATGGCAGTCAGCCCGCTCTTCCGTTTGCCCTGATCATTCAGGTCTGGAGAAATCGGCAGTCGATCGAGATCCACTTCAAGTCGCGTTCTGCTGCCATCCGGTTTTTCACCTCGTGGAAGAAAAGAGTCAAATCCGGAGAGAAGGATCACCTTCCATTCGTGGGGGCGGTCTCCTGACTCCACGCGGTAGGTTGCGGAATCCAATCCCGGATGGGTGAAGGTGATACCCGTGGAGGAAGATTCCAGCAGTTTCATGGGACGGTCAAAGGTGATGGTCAGTGTGCCCTGATTTTCTGAATCAGGATTTTCACTGACTTCGAGCCGGGAGTCGATGATCTGCCATGTGTCTGAAGGACGGCAGCCGAGTGAGCAGATCAGGATGGTGACCATGATCGTCATGACGAATTTGTCCAGAAGCGACACGAATGACGAGGGATCTCGAGAGTTCAATATGAAACCGGAAGTGGAAGTACGAGGTCTCACCGGGGTTTTTCTCCTGAACGGGCGGGGATGGCTTCACAGAATGGTGCCTCTGAAGAGACCAATCTTCAAGGGCGGATTAGCCTTCGTAACCCAGTTTTTGCAAGGCAGTGATGATTTCTTGCTGTACCCGTTGGGAGGAATCAACCCGATCGCGTGCCTGCATCAATGCCTGAATGGCTGCAGAACCATCAATATTGAGCAATGCACGTACCGCGGCGATTCGAGTCGAAACATCCGAGTCCTCGAGCAGGATCTTCTCAACAACGGGTATCGAATTGACGTCGCGGATACCTCCGAGGGCACCCAGGTACGACTGGCGAACGTAGGCATTCTTTTCTTCCGCAAGAGCCGTTTCAATGTTCTGGGAGTGTTGGTTGCCGCCGGTAGTCTTCAGACCGTAAGCCGCCCGCTGTCGAACCCTGAAGTGGGAAGGATCGCGCAACAACTGGGAATAAATGTCGACGGCGTCTTCTGCCCGCTCGTGGCGGGTCAGAGCTTCAACGAATCGGTAGCGGTGTTGGACGGCGTCTTCAGCCAGTGAGTACTCGCGGAGAACTTTCAGTGAGAACTCAGTGTTGGCAAGGGCAAGAGAGTCGATGGTGTGTTTGACTTCGCTCTCCTTGTCCATTTCCACGGACCAGTGGTAATGGTCGATCAATCCGACCAATGCTTCTTCGGAACCAATCTTCCCCAAAGCCTTGAGCAGGAAGCGCCGATTAATGAAATCGGGTTCTTCCTTCAGCAGACCCAGCAGCATCGCAACATGCTCCGGGCCCAGGCTTTCCAGTAATGATTCCAGGTCGTCACGGGCACGGGCCACGCGATGGGCAGTGGAGGCATCGAGAGCTTCATTCCATTGACACTTTTGGAACAGATCAAAGATGGAATCTGAAATCTTGCGATGCTCAGGGGAAAGGGTGTCGAGAGAAGAAGGTGTCTTCTCCTCGATTCCGGAGGGTGTGACAGGGGGCTTGGGCTCGGCCTGGACCGAAGGTGTCTCTTCCGAAACCGCAGGGTCAGGGGGTGTGCCCACAGTGGTCCACAGAGTGGAGACAAACCAGCCAAGGCAGAGCAGGGCCAGAATGGCGATCCATTGGATCAGCGAGTTGCCCGTCTCAGTACTGTTTGGGCGAGGTAAAAAAGAGAAGCGAGTCGGAAGGGAAGGACTCTCTTTTGAGAGTGGGGTTCCCTTTCGACTCGCAACTTTGCTTTCGCTCATAAACTACCGGTGCCGTTTCTAGGGGTTCACCGGTGCGTTGGTTCCTGGGAGCAGGATGACTTCGCAGCTGATGGTGGCCGGCTCATCCCCGTAGTTCGGGAAGTAACTGACTCCACCACCGATAGAAACCACGCGGTCGTCCACAGTGTTCAGCAGACCGTCTTCACCCGGAATCACACTGAGAGTGTGAAGGCACTTGGGCTGGGCGAGGCTGATCATGGGATCGAGGCCTGCTCCGTAACCGTCGAGGGTGTCATCCGCGTAAGTAGTATCGACATTGATGAAACTGCCGAAAAGACCCGTCGGATGGGTGATCGGGTTGGCGAAGGGGGTCGGGTCCCAGGGCGGATCGTTCTGGAAGTTGTAGAACGGATCGTAAATGGTGACTCCGACGAGACCGTTGTTGCAGTTTCCGGTCATGGTTTCGACACAACCTCCCGGAGTGGGGAAGTCGAATCCGCCACCGGCACTGAGGCCAACACCGGAAGTAATGGTCTGACCGTTGTAGGTACGACGGGTGTTGACCATGACCCAATCCGCCTCACTGCGCCCCCATGGAGCACAGTTCATCGGGTCGACGAGAATGTTCTCAATGTTGTTCGTCAGGCCTGGAGTTCCTGTGAAGACGGTAAAGGTCAGACCGTCAGAGGGACCAAAACCGGTAAAGGTGGCGACGACCAGATCGTTGGCTCCCGCCGAAGTCGGGCATGCCGGATCGTCATTGTCACCATTGGCAATCATCATCAGGTTGGTCATGCCAGGGACAGAAACGATGTCACCGGCGAGGGGATTGATTTCTCCATCGTCATCGAGATCAAACTCGAGGGTGGACGAGAATACAGTTCCCAGATTGAGCAGGGAGGGAGTGTTGACCCTTCCTTCTGCGACGATTCCCGGTGCCAGACGATTGTCTCCGGTGGTGACGTCGTAGTACTCAAAGTTTTGTGAGTTATCGGTGTCGTTCTGCCACGGCAGTTTGAACTGCGGTGCAAAGATGGTGGAGAGTGTCTGGAATCCACCGGCATGAAGAATGATGTCGTCGGTGGTTCCGAGCTCATTGTCGAGGCCACCGAGTGCTACGGAAGAGTGACCCACACGGCCACGTGCGCTCAGGAATTCGACGTCCTGTCCAGCGACCGTCAGGGCAGGGGTGAAGGAGCGAGATGCAGGATCGTAGATTTCCATCGATTTCAGTGACGGAAAGACGTTGATCGTCACCTGGAAACCGGGCTGGCCCGGAGCAAAGTTGGGGTCGATGATGGTCTCGTTGCGCGACTCCTGACCTCCGGCAATCAGCACCTTGCCGTTCGGCAGAAGGGTCGCAGAGTGGCGGAATCGGGGAGTGGCCAGATCGGGCTCAATCGAGAGAGCGTCGGGGCCAAACTCGCGGCTGCCGATGTCGTAGATTTCGGAAATCTCGTAAGCCTCGGCAAAGAGGGCGTCACCGGTACCTCCACAGATCAACACGTTTCCATCCGGCAGGAGAGTTGCGGTGTGGAAGATGCGTCCACCCTGAGTCAAGGTCATGATGTCGCCGTCAACGTCCGTATCGATGAAGTCACCAGAGATGGTGTCAGGAATCGGATCGCCGAAATCGACGCCGGCTCCCTGATCAAAGATCTCTGCCGTATCGAGCGAAGTCAGGTGACGCTCGTCGGTTCCCCCTGCGATCAGGACGGTACCGTCACCCAGAACTGTGGCGGTGTGACCATAGCGGGGAGTCACCATTCCCGGACCACGAACGACGGCGTCGTCATCCAGGAAAGCGGCGGCGTTGTTGATGTTGGGGATCGCACTGCCACTTCCGTGGCAACCGATCAGAGGCAGAAGAACTGCACCCAACAGGAGGATCAGAAGGGGATGGGATCCCTGAAATTTCAGGCGATCCTGGCAGAGGTTATTGAGAAGGCTCATGCGTTCCATCTCTTTCCTGAGACTGTTTCTTTCCTGAGTCGGTTTACCGGAGCAGGGCACCTGTAACGACCGGTGAAGGTCGTCGACCTATCCTACAACGGCACGCGGCGGTGGGCTTCAGATCTCTCGATATCCCCGGAGAGAAATGGGCTACCACGAGTTGCACCGGTGAGGGGCGGGACAGGATTCCAGAATAACTGGACTCCGGCATTCGTGCCGGAAATCGAGCAAAACCGGGTTTCCTAACAAGCCCGGATTCTAGATCGGCTTCCAGCAACTGTCCACCTATGGCCAACCTGTCTCTTTTGGGGCAGGAGGGGCCTGTCGACCGTTTGGGAGAGTGCGGAATGGTCCAAAATCCGGTCTCGGCGGTTTTTGGCCTGAAAAACGCTCTCCCACGGGGATATACAGAGCAAGGGGAGTGCCAAATCAGGAGTGCTCAAAAAAGGGGTATTTGGGCGATAGGAGAATACAGGATACCAGTATGAGTGAATTGGGCGTGCGGATCTGACACAGGGGGGAGGGGGCTGTCAAGACAAAAAAACCGGGGCCTCCGGTGACTCGAACCTGGGGATCACGCAATCCGGGTTCGTGCCATCCTTCCGGAGGCCCCTCACAACTTGAATTAAAATCCGCCCAGAGCTTCTTCTGTCAGGAGTTGCTCTGGATCGGGGAGTAGCAACTGATCGGTGACGATCAGTGGAATCACGGTCGAAAAAACTTCCATCAACGGCTCACCGGAGGCATCGAGGATGCGTCCACGCTCGTCGCCGTAGTGCAGGTAGATCACCACTTCCACAGCCTTGGGGATTGGAATCGGAAGAGGTTCTTCCGGGATCGGTTCCCCGGTGGCGGGATCGATATTGGCAGCGTTTGAGGCATTTGCTGTTGTGGCGGCTGTGTTGGCCGGGTTGTCCGCAGCAAGCTCAGCCTCTTCCGCAGCGATGCGTTCTTCTTCATCGAGGAAGGGGAAGTCGGATTCATTTACTTCGGGAAGCAAATTCGATGAGTCCCAGTCGTCGACCCAATTGTTTTCTGCATCCAGGAAGCGGAAATCGAGAGCCTTGACCCTGTCGTAAATGGGGGTGCGATCTCCGGTATCAAGGGGATCCACATCCATGTCCCAGGCCACCCTGCGGAAGAGGGTGAAATCTCCATCGTCGCCTGCCTTGAGAGCGTATCCAACGGAGCTGACCTCACCGGTGTAGGAAGGAATGGTTTCATCCGGTTCCGGAATGGGGGAGGTCGTCAGGAAATCGATGGTGTCTTCGGCATTGTCCTCTTCACCACGGCTTTCGCCGCGGAAGATGTTTTCACCGAGCCCACGCCAGATGGTTCCTTGAAGATCACGGCGCATTTGATTCAGGATCGCCTCGCCGACCTTGCCGGTCAGGGTGGCCTCATGAACCCGGCGGTCTGCCTCGATGGTGGTTTCCAGAATCGAGTAGCTCGCCAGCATGACGAGCCCGAAGATGCCGAGCACGACAACCAGTTCGATGAGAGTGAAGCCTTCTGTATTGCGTGGCATCAGAAACTCCCCTCCGAGGTCAGGTCGACCAATTGGCCGGCATATTCGTAGAGGGCTTCACCCTCTTGAGTGATCATCCGCGTTGTAAAGGTCACCGATCCCAGATCTTCACTGGAATCTGAATCCGCACTGGAAATGGAGTTTCCATAAACGGATGGGTATTCGAGGGTCAGGGAAATGCGCAGGATTTTGGGCCCGATATCCGTGGTCGATTCATTGAAGATTTCCACAGACCAGGGCCAGTCGCCGACACTGTCTTTTCCGGGGACTTCCAGATTTCCGGAGGTGTTTTCCTCAAGACCAAAGGCGACTTCATCCAGTTTTTGTCGTGCCAGACGATTGACCAATCGCTGGTTGTTGTACTGAAAGGCATCGTCGAGAGCCTTGACGCGCAAATCGAGAATCGTCAGGAAAGCACCACTGATGATGGCCACGGCCATCACCAATTCGACAAGGGTGAAGCCTTGTTCACCTGCAGTGTTGCGAGTCGTGGTTTCAGTTGAGGGAGTTACCATTGGGGGAACTCCGCATCGTTACCGGGAATGTAGTCGGTAGTCCCCAGGATCGCCTGAAAGTAGACACCGATACTCTGATCATCTTCATTGGTAATGATGGCGATATGTGAACCGGAAGCTCCGTACTGATCGAGAACCAGATCGACAGTGCCGTATTCATCACGGTTGCCATCCGGGTGCAGAATGCTGGTGATCTCCACACCATCCGGAAGAATCTCAGGTCCCAGACTTTCCCGTTGGTCAAAGTCGATGTTGGGATCTTCATCCTCTTGTGGAGGCAACAGAATTTCGACGGTGTTTTCTTCCAGACGGTAACGAAGAACATATTCGTTACCGATTCCTCCGCCGAGGCTTCTGGCCCATGCGACCGTTTGGCCGACAGTTCGTGCTGCAGCCCGAAGCTTGTAGCGGGGAGACATGTTATCCAGATTCGGAACCACAACCGTGGCGATGATGCCCAACAGAGCGATCACTACGATCAACTCGATGATGGTGAAGCCAGAGGTGCGATTCCGGGGATTCATTCTCTAGAATCTTCCCTGATTGTTGCTGTCGTCTGAGTAGAGGTCCTGAGCGTAGCCTTCTCCACCTTCAGTCATGTCTTCGCCCAGACTGATGAAGACGGGGCGACCGTCGATCATTTCAAAGAAGTAAACTTCATTGGTCCAGGGGTCGAGGGGCTCACTGTCGAGGTACTGGTTGCTGTTGCCACTGAAGTCCTGAGGCGGGTTCAAGAGCTCCTCGATGGAGTCGGGGTAGCGACCATGGTCGATCTTGAACATCTTGCACTGGGTGTCCAAAGTCTTGAAGTCGGTCTTGACCTTGGAGACCTTGGCCTGGTCGGTTCTGCCCATCACATTGGGAACGACAAACGTCGCAAGGATGCCGATGATGGCGATCACGACGATCAGCTCGATCAAGGTGAAGCCGTCTTCGACACGGTTTCGCATGGACTTGTTCATGTTTCCTCCTGTTTGTTTCCGGGCCAATCAGCCCTCTCTCTTTTTTTGATCAACCACTGTTGAACTGCAACAGAGGCAGCAGCACGGCCAGAATGATGAAGGACACCACCACGGCGAGCAGGACGATGATGATCGGCTCGATCATCGCCGTCAGTTTTTGGATCGCCAATTCGATCTCCTCTTCATAAGTTTCAGAGATTCGATTGAGCACTGATTCCAATTCTCCACTCTGTTCTCCCACGGCGATCATGTAGCCCACCATCGGCGGGAAGAGGGGAGACTTTTTCAGTGGGGTGGAGATATCGGCACCCTCAACAATCCGTTCGGCGATTTCAGCAATCGTTTTCGACATCACCGCGTTATTCACAACCTTGCCGACGATGTTCAGTGAGTCGAGAGCGGGCAAACCACTCTTGAGCAGGGTGGCAAGAGTTACGGTGAAGCGGGAGATGGCGGATCTCTGCAGAAGGGTTCCCAGAACAGGGACCTTCAGCAGTAAGCGGTCGTAGGCGAATCGCCCTTTCTCGGTTTTCTTCAGCCCTTCAAGGAAGAGCAGGAAACCGAGAAGAGCTCCCAGGCCGACCAACCAGTAGGCCTTGAACCAGTCACTGATCATGATCAGCACTTCGGTGGCCCAGGGCAGGGCATTGTCTTTCTGAACCAGCATTTCCGTGATTCTTGGCACGACGAAAGTCATCAGGAAGATGACCACGCCGAGTCCGACCACCATCATGATTGCTGGGTAGGTCAGTGCCGCAGAAAGCTTGCCTCTGAGGCTCGCCTGCTTCTGAAGGTATTCAGAAAGGCTGTAGAGAATATCATCGAGGTTTCCACTCGCTTCACCGGCTCTCACCATATTGATGTAGAGATCACTGAAAACGGAGGGGTGGAGACTCATGGCATCCGCAAGACCGGCACCGGAGACGATGCGTTCGCGAACATCCCTGAAGACCACTTCCAGACGCTTCTCCTCGATTTGTTCGACGAGAACATTCAAGGCTTCAGAGAGATGAACACCGGCTCCAAGCAGTGTCGAAAACTGGCGTGTCAAAATGGCCAGGCTGCGGATGTCCACTTTTCGCTCGAAGCGGTAACTGAAGATGCTTTTCGACTTTTTGCCAATCGTTTCCACCCGCTCCATGTCCGTGACACGGAGCTGCTGGTGACGCAACTTGTCGCGGGCTTCACGAGCCGTATCGGCGTCGATGTTGCCCTTTGACTGGCGTCCCCGCTGGTCGATGGCCTTGTAAGAGTAAATCGGCATCGGAAGTCCTTCAGTTCGTACTCTAGAAAACGTCCATTTGGGTCACGCGGAAGACTTCGTCGACCGTGGTGATTCCCTGGGCCACTTTTCTTGCACCATCCATACGCAAAGTTCTCAAATGTCCGCTTTCCACGGCGGTCTGCTTGATCACGGAGGCACTGGTCCTCGAGATGATCTGGTCACGGATGGTCTCATTCATCGTCAGAATTTCGTAAATGGCGGTCCGGTCGTAGTAGCCGCGACCCAGACAGGAATCACAGCCTCTGCCTTGGTAGAGCATGCCTTCGAGCAGGTCGTCCTCATGGAGCCCGAGGCTGCGCAGCTGGCTCTCTTCCGGTTCGTAGGATTCCTTGCAGCGGGGGCAGATCACGCGGACGAGACGCTGGGCGACGACACCGATCAGGGACGAAGAGACCAGGTAGGGTTCCACTCCCAGATCGATCATTCGGGTGACCGCACCGGCGGAATCGTTGGTGTGCAGGGTAGAGAACACCAGGTGACCAGTGTTCGAGGCCTGTACGGCGATGCCGGCGGTTTCCATGTCCCGAATCTCACCGACCATCATCACGTCAGGGTCCTG
This sequence comes from Planctomycetota bacterium, assembly GCA_013911165.1. Taxonomy (GTDB): domain Bacteria; phylum Planctomycetota; class UBA8108; order UBA1146; family UBA1146; genus UBA12191. Next base: position 27,516 of record JACETR010000034.1, read on the forward strand.
ACGCATCAGGGATCGCAGTCCCGAAGCGAAGGTCAGTCCTTTTTTGTTGGAGACCTGAATCTGGCTGATGGAGTCAATGTTGTATTCGATGGGGTCCTCGATGGTGATGATGTTCAACTCCTGTGAATCCATCTCGGCGAGGGCTGCATACAGCGTGGTCGATTTTCCAGAACCGGTAGGTCCGGTGACCAGCAACACACCGTGTGAGGAATTGACGAGGCCATCGAGCAATTCAAAGTTGCGATCGTCGAGGCCAATCTCACCGAGGCGGTAGAGACGGGCACTCTTGTCGAGGAGTCGGAATACGATTCGCTCACCGTAGCTGGTGGGTACCGAGGAGATCCTCAAGTCCAGTTCGCTGTCACCGATCTTCACCGAGGTTCGACCGTCCTGGGGAAGGCGTCTTTCGGCGATATCCATCTTGCCGATGACCTTGACCCTGGAAACGAGAGCTTCCTGAATTTTCTTCGGGATCACCTTGGTGTCGTAAAGGATACCGTCGATTCGGTAGCGCACCTGGAGGCGATCAGCAAAGGGCTGCAAATGAATATCCGAAGCCCTGTTTTTCTGGGCTTCGAAAAGGATCGTGTTCATCAGTTTGATGATCGGAGCCTTGTTGGCGATATCGAGAACGTCTTCCGTTTCATCGATTTCGGCGGCGATTCCGATCAGCTCATCATCTTCGAGTCCCTCGAGCAGCTCATCGACGTCCGCGCTCGACTTTTGGTAAGCACGGTTGATCAATGCTGTGATCTGAGCGCGGGTGGAGACCACCGGCTCAACCACCATGTCGAGCATGGCGGAAAGATCATCCATCGGTTGTACGTCGAGGGGGTCGCAAGTGGCGACCATGAGAATCCCCGGCTCTTCACCGATGGCGACGAGGTTGTAGTTTCGTGCGAACTGGGCCGGAACCGAGTCGACAAACTTTTCCGGAGTCGAAAACTCTTCCAGATCTTCCACGAAGTTGATGTGTAACTGGCTGGAGAGGGCCTTGAGGAAGTCCTCTTCGGAAATGTACCCCTTCTCACGCAAGACCTTGTCGATGGGCTTGCCGGTGGTGCGTTCCTCTTCCTGGCATTCCATCAACTGGTTCTCGTTGAGGAGGCCGCCTTCGATCAGTTCGTTGAAGATCGAGTTTCTCATGGGGTCATCTCTTCCTCGGATGCTCCTTCAACAGTGATTTGATCCTGCTGAGAGGCATCGCGGGCATTGTCGGGGTCGGTGAACTGCTGAAGGCGAATGTCGTCATCAAAGGAGCGAACTCCCTCGATGGCGTCCTTCGTGAAGTTTCCAAGCCCGTTATAGTTGGCGTCGTCCATGATGTGAGCACTGAGGAACACATACAGGTTGTCACGGGCCGTGTTTGATCCACTCGACTGGAACAGCGGGCCGAGGAAGGGCAGATCTCCGAGGAAGGGGACCTTGCTCTGAATCTCTGACTGGGCCATCTGGGCCAGGCCGCCAATGATGAACATTCCACCGTCGGGGATCGTCACCTTGCTGTTGACGACGTTGGTGGATCGGTCGGGAAGTGCCCCGGTTCCATCAGAGACTCCCGAGAAGGAGGATACTTCCAGATTCAGCTCCAAAAGCACGACCTCGCTGGAGATCGTCGGGATCAGGTTCAGGGTGATACCCGCAGATTCGGACTGCTGACTGGTGGTGACGTTGATGTTGCTGGTACTGGACGTCGTGTAGAAGATCTCGTTCGTCACAGAGATCGAGTTCTCCTGGTTGTCGTCGGCAAGGATGAACGGCGTGGCAAGGATGTTGCTGTCCTCATCCGATTTCAGGGCATTGATGATCAGCG
>JACETR010000035.1 GCA_013911165.1 Planctomycetota bacterium
CCCCAGAGCCCCTCGCTGCCACCACGGACCGTTTGACCGATCAAAATCGATCCGGTGGTGCCAAAGGGGTAATATCGGACCAGCTCTGTTTCCACTTTGGGGAAAACCGATTTGCCCAGTTCGCGGCTGATTTCTGACAGGCACTGATCGAGGGCCTCACGCTTTGCGCCGGGAGCCAGATAGCCCAAACGAAGGTACCTTTTTCTTTTTCCTTCACCGTCTGCCCGGACTTCAAGGTTGTGCTGGATATCCGCTGAAACTTTTTCGTTCAACAACTGACGATCGCTGCCAAATTGAAGGCCAGCCGCTGCCAGTTTTTCGAGAATCTCCTCCACAGCCAGCTTCTTCGGCTGGATTTGATTCTTGCCCTTCACTTCAAAACAACGGGACAAGTGATCCGGATCGATGGCCAATCTGTGAATTTCCCGATCCATGGCCATCGGCTGACCATTTCGATCCAGAATTCGGCCCCGCTTTTCCTCGCCATGGGACACCCGTGATTGAGCCTCTACCTGCACCCCGCGCCAATAGTCCCTCTGAAAAAGCTGCATCCATGCAGACTTCACCAGCACCAACGACAAACCCGTCAAGATAATTACAAATGTGATATTGCTGAGCCTGTTCGGCTGTTTCATTTCATCGCGCGGTTCCGCTGCCATACTTCCCGGGAACCCCTGAGTCTCTTCGTCGATTTGGTCTCGTCTAATCATTAAACTGTATCTTCACTCTCTATCCGGGCGTGTTTATCTTTCAACTCATCGCTCTTCCAAGTCTCTTGGTGCCAGAACTCCTGGATCATTCAAAGAGTTCCCCACGGGAATCAGAGCCTCTCCCATTTCTGCCTGCCGCATACTCCTGACAAGGGCTGATTCAAGGCGGATCTTTTCGATCAGCAATTCCTCATGAAGCCTTCGGGTTTCCTTCAAGTGATCCCCGTTCTTATAGACGTCTCTTTTCAGGATCATTTTCTGGATACCCACCCACGACATTCCAAAACCGACCACAACAACCCAAAGCAGGATCCACAGGGATTTGCGATTCATCGATTCGTCCCTCCCCGGATATCTGCAGGCAACCTTTTCAAAACCCGCATCCTCACGGATCGCGACCGTGGGTTTCGCATCAACTCCTCTTGACCGGGACGAACCGGCTTCGGAGTCACAAGCTCATGATCCCCTTCACGAACCAGGTCCCGGAAGGTCTGCTTGACTTTGCGGTCCTCCAGAGAGTGGTAGCTGAGAATCGCCAAACGCCCACCTGGTGAGAGCAGATTTCCGCATCGATCGAGCAAATGTTGCAGAGCCGTCATCTCCCTGTTGATCTCGATACGCAATGCCTGGAAGGTTCGGGTAGCCGGATGGATGTGGTGATCTGCTTTACTCGGAACCGCCTCCAGAATGACCTTTGCCAATGCGGAGGTCGTTTCCAGAGGGCTGATCTTCTGCGCCCGGATGATCGCCGCTGCAATCCTTCTTGAATGGCGGTCTTCTCCATACTCATGAATGATTCGCGCCAACTCCCCCTCGTCGATCCGGGCGAGGTACTCTGCGGCCGTCTCCCCCGTCGTTGGATCCATGCGCATATCGAGAGGCCCGTCGTGACGAAAAGAGAACCCTCTCTCCCCCTCATCGATCTGTGGAGAGGAAACACCCAGATCCGCGAGGACCAGATCCCACGTTTCATGACCGATCTTCTCCCGCAACTCCGGGAGATGACCGAAGTCTCCCTGGATCAGGAGAACCCTTTCCTCCGGCAATCGCTGAGCAGACTCCTGAAGGGCGACCGGATCACGGTCAACGCCTACCAGGCGACCATCAGGAGATGTCCGCTGAAGGATTTCTACAGAGTGACCTGCCCTGCCCAGGGTCAGGTCCAGAAGATGTTCTCCCGGTGCCGGGGCCAACGAATCGAGGACCTCGTCAAGGAGAACGGGGACATGCCCGGCCAACCTGAACGACCCGAATCAAATATGGTCGAGCGTCGGAGCGGCGAACTTCCCAAATGCTCTGGCGCGTGCAGCACGGTGCAAACCTTTTGACAGTCGCACCCCTTCAACGCCACGAGCACGGGCACGCTGTACCCGATCCCAAAGCTCGTCGAGATCTCTCAACACCGACTCCGGTGCTTCATCGAGGTGCTGACCTGTCTGCAAAAATTCACGGATTCTGCTGACCACCTGTGACTGCCGGTGGTTTGAATCCACGTGCTGATCCAATAATGAAATCATCTCTGTCCCCCTGTCGATTCCCCGGCTGCCGATTCCCCCCGGCAGCCATCCCCCTATTTTTCTTCGGTAGATCCGCCACCGAAGAACTTGTCCATTCTTCTTGCGTAGTCACCGTGCTCGCCCATGAACACGTCGAGGCGAGCCTGGTAGGCTTCACGGTCTTCATTGCGTTCGGTCCAGACCGTTGAATCCCAAATCTCAATGCGATCGAAGCAACCGACGAAGACCAGTTCCTTGTCCAGTTGCGCCCAATTTCGCAAGCGGTCATTGAGCAACACCCGCCCTTGACGGTCCGGGTTCAAATCTTCCGCCCGACCAAACAGGTCTCGCTGAAGTTCATGGAGCTCAGCAGAGCCCCGCTCATAACGCCGAACCTCTTCCGAGATCCGATCCCACTCTGCAGAGGTGTAGACCCAGAGACATGGAGCCGTTCCGGCAGTGGCCACAAATCCCTCACCATCGAAACGAGGATCGATCTTTGAGCGCAGACGAGAAGGGATGATCACTCTTCCCTTGTCGTCGAGAGTCAGTTCGAACTGTCCCTTGAAATGCGCGGTCACAGATCTCTCCAGGTCTCTGGGTTGAATTCACCTCTATGGCGAAAACTCCGGGTGTTTCACTCGGGTCCACAACGTGGAACCCCTACCCCTTTGTTCCCACTTGGCCCCACTTTATGGGCACTCTTCGCCCCCGCAAGAGACTAGTTTTCACATATCTTTGTAATAAAAGGACTTAAGGGCATCCCTCCACAACGGGTTTGGGTCTCCCCCAGGAGGGCCCCAACATCTTGGGCCTCCCCTGTTCGAAAAAATTTCCAAATCCATTCTTGGGCCGAAATTATTTCTCTTTACTTGAATTCAGGGTCTCAGAGGCGATTCACCCCTTATTGGGCCGAACTCACCCCAAAGGCCCCAGCCAGCACCCTTGGCCAGAGTGGATGCCCGGTGGTGAAAAGTGGGGAGAAGAGTGGGAGCCAGCAAAGTGACCTGCGGCGAACACAAGGATGTGCTTACGGCAGCTTACCGGATTCGAGAATTATCCATGTTGAGAGGCGGCGACGGAGGGAACGGAAGCGATCCCGGGTTTGGCTTTTGAGTAAAGCCCCGCATCTGGCTTGAAGATCAGCCGAAGATCGACTCAATCTCCCGTATTGCTCCCTCAAGGGTCTGGCGATCCATGGCAGGAGTCGGGATTTCGTACATCTCCTCAGAGGCTTTCTCTCGAACCTTCAGGAGTTGTTCGTCATGGTCTTCCCAGATCAGTGCACGCTTGCGCACGAGGAAAAGGGCCAACAGGTAAGCCAACCTGAGGCGATCGGTGGACTGATGGACCTCCAACCCTCTGGACCCGAGGGCAGAAATCCCTGCATCCGCCCCTTCCGGAGACTCAGAACTGGAATCAGGGTCAAAGGAGGATTCGTCCCCCTCTTCGTCGGCGGATTCCTCCTCACCCGGGGCCTTCGAGCGGAGGGGCTCGACCAGCTCCAGAAAGGTCGCCAGCAGGGAAGCCACATTGACAACCCGTTTTTCAGGGCCGGACTCCTCTGGAATCACGGTTCTCCACCGTGCGAAAAAACGGGAGGGATCCAACTGGGCCATCGCTTCGTCGCAATAATCCTGCCGCGAAAAGAAAGCGGTCAGACGGCCAGCGGACTCGGGGGCCTCCTGAGGGTCTGCAGGAGCCAGAACGGTCCAGAACGGCGTTCCCCGGGGAATCTCCTCCCGCGTCAGGGCACAAAAGCGGCGGCTGGAATCGACGCTCCAGCGCCCTCCCCCTGCGACTCTCTGCTCCTCATCACGCAACCGTGCAAAGGTGGCTTTTTTGCCCCCTCCAGGTTCCCCAGAAGCCTTCTCTTCGCCGATCTCAGTCACTTGTTCCTCCATCTACTGAAAGGGTCTCACCCTCCGTGTCCCACATCAAGGAATCGCAGCCCTTGCCCGGAGGGAATCCTCCCCATAAAACGAGAGGACTCAGGGGAAACCTGACTCCAAAATTCTCTTCCGCGGAGGTCATTTGTCCAAGGCTGCCGATCGATTCTGCCATCTTCACGTACACAGCCATTTCAGCCTTCTGGATGGGGTCAACACCATCCCGAACATGGTTCGCCTCGCCAAGGATCAAGGCATGAAAGCGCTCGCCTTGACGGACCATGGAAACATGTTCGGTGCGGTCGAGTTTCACCAGACGTGCCGTCAGGAAGGCATCAAGCCCATCATCGGCATGGAGGCCTACATCACCGATGGGAGTCGCCACGACAAGAAGCGTGAGGCAGGTCGCCAACCCCACTTCCATTTGGTGCTGTTGGCCAAGAATGAAGCGGGATACAGAAACCTCTGCAAGCTGTCGAGCCTCGCTTTTATCGAAGGTTTTTACTACAAGCCAAGAATCGATCACGAGATCCTCAAGCTTCACTCGGAAGGATTGATCGCGACGAGTGCATGCCTTGCCGGCGAAATCAATCGTGCTTTGCTTCATGGTGATTCAGACAAAGCGGAAGAATGTGCTCGTCGTTACATCGACATCTTTGAACCGGGTCACTTTTTCATGGAGGTTCAGGATCACGGCTTGACCGAACAGCGCAGGATCGTCGAACGCGCCCCAGATCTCGCCCACAAAATGGGCGTGCCCATTATCGCGACCAACGATGTTCACTATTTGACCAACAATCACGCACGTGCTCAGGAAGTTCACCTTTGCATCAATACCGGAAAGCAGATCGACGATTCCGATCGTATGACCTTTGAATCGAAAGAGTTCTACTTCAAGACCGGTAAAGAGATGGAACAACTCTTCGGAGATTTCCCCGAGTATCTGACCAATACTGACGAGATCGCAGCGATGGTCGATTTCGAATTGGAAACCGACAAGATGTTCCTGCCCGTCTTCTTCGAGGGCAACGAGCCGCCTGCATTTGACCAAGCCAGTGCGCAAAAGGCAGAAGATGAAAACATCGGCCGCTTCCGGGAACTGGTCGAAGAAGGCTTCGCCAGGCTCTACCCCGATCCACCTGAGGGTGCACGGGAAAGGCTGGAATACGAAATTGGAATCATCACCAATATGGGTTTCATTTCGTACTTCCTCATCACCTGGGACTTTTGTCACTACGCGCGGGAGAACGACATTCCCATCGGGCCAGGCCGTGGATCTGCTGTCGGATCCATCGTTTCCTACTGCCTTGGAATTACAAATCTGTGTCCGCTGAAATATGATCTGATCTTCGAGCGATTCCTCAACAGTGATCGTATCTCCATGCCTGATATCGATATCGACTTCTGTGTCGATGGTCGCGAAAAGGTGATCGAGTACGTCCGCGACAAGTATGGGGAGGACCGAGTCTGCAAGATTGCGACCTTTGGAACGATGGCCGCAAAGGCTGCTCTCAAAGACGTCGGCAGGGTTCTCAACATTCCTCTGTCAGAGGTAAACGAACTCACCAAAAAAGTCCCTGACGTTCCGGGCATCAAACTCAAGGAAGCCATCGAGTCTGAACCGGATCTGGCGAAGGCCACCCGGGATCCCCGTTATCTCGAACTTTTTGAAGTTGCACAGAAGCTGGAGGGTCTCAATCGGCATTGCTCCACCCATGCCGCAGGAGTGGTGATTGCTGACCGTCCCCTCACCGAACTGATCCCCCTTTCCCGTAACGGGGAAGACATTGTGACCCAGTTCCCGATGGAGATTCTGGAAAAAATCGGCCTCCTCAAGGTCGACTTTCTTGGACTGAGATATTTGACCATCCTCGACAAGGCGACTCAGTTGATCGAGGACTCCACCGGTGAAAAGTTGGATCTCGAAAATCTGCCGCTCGACGACAAGCCTACCTATAATCTGCTTTGTCAGGGTGAGACACACGGAATCTTCCAGTTGGAGAGTGGCGGGATGCGAGAGTTGCTACGCAACCTCAAACCCGACTGCTTCGAAGACATCATCGCGGTACTCGCACTCTACAGACCGGGTCCTATCGGCTCTGGCATGCATCACCTCTATTGCGACCGCAAACATGGCCGCGAAAAGATGGAATACCTTCACCCCTCACTGGAAGAGCTCCTCCACGACACCAATGGAGTGATTCTCTATCAGGAGCAGGTCATGCGTATCGCCAACCAAATGGCCGGCTTCTCCATGAACGACGCAGATAACCTGCGCAAGGCGATGGGTAAAAAGAAAATCGAACTGATGGAGAAATTCCGCGATCAGTTCATCAACGGAGCGAAAGAAAAAAGTCAGGTTCCGGAGAAGATCTCCAAAGCGATTTTCGAACAGATCGAGCAGTTCGCCAAATACGGTTTCAACAAATCACACTCGACAGCCTACGCCTTGATCTCTTACCAGTGTGCCTATTTGAAAGCCAATCACCCCGAAGCGTTCCTTGCCGCGGTGATGTCCTGCTACATCTCCACCGTCGACACCATGGTCACCTATCTGGAGGAGTGCAAAGAGATGGACATCGAGGTGATACCGCCTCATGTCAATTTCTCCAAAAGCAACTTTTCCCTGAAAGAAGACAAAGTGGTTTATGGCCTTGTGGCCATCAAAGGAGTGGGTGAAAAAGTCATCGCGCATATTCTTGCGGAGAGGGACCGGAAAGGTCCTTTCAAGTCCCTTTATGATCTGACTACGAGAGTCAAACCGGAGTTGATCAACAAAAAGGTACTGGAATCCCTGATCAATGGTGGAGCTTTCGACGACCTCGGCCAATCACGCTCGACGATGACTGCAGCTGTTGGCGACGCCCTGGAGGAGGGAAAGCGAATCCACGCAGAAAGAGAGGCCGGACAACTCTCTCTCTTTGGTAATGGCAGTGAACCTGAAGCGGAAGAAAATTGGCCTCAGGTCCCGGAGTGGGCCGACGGAGAAATGCTGTCTCGTGAAAAGTCCGCATTAGGATTTTATCTCAGTGGACATCCTCTGGAGCGGAAGGAAGAGGAGCTTATGCCCGTACGCACCCACCTCATCCGCGAACTCAGTGAAAAGCATCACAAAACTCAGGTCACTCTGGCTGCCATGGTTTCCCAAATCGTCCCCAGGCAAACCCGCAAGGGCGATCCGATGGCCATCGTCACCATCGAGGATCGGTCAGGATCACTGGAAGCCATCTACTTTCCCAAGGCCTATCTGGAATTCCGGGAAGATCTGGCCGTCGATGAAATCCTGGTGATTCAGGGAACCGCTGAAATCATTGCAGAAGAAGAGGGTATTCGTGGAGAGCGTAAAATCATCGTCAACCGCGCTTTCTCTCTCTCCTCTGCGGCTTCGAAACTTGCCAAGCAGATCGGAATTTCATTCCCTTCAGATGTGAATGAAAAAATGCTTTTTGAGACCCGTGACATCATGCAGAGATTCCCCGGCAAGATCCCGGTTACCCTGATCTTCGACCATTTGGATGATCATGCATGGCGCGTTCCCTGTGGCAATGGCCAGATGGTCTCGGGTGAATCGGGCTTTATCGAGGAGGTTCGTACCTTGCTTGGAGAAAGCGCCATCCGGATGGAGATTGCCAAGCCAAAGGAACGTGCATGAGAAAAACGCTCCAACTCGATCTCGACTTCTTTTTGCAAAAACGGCAAGAGATCGAGAATGAAGCGGCAAATCTGGCACCAGCGGCTGGATCTGAATCGGAAGGACTGAATCCGTGTGTTCTTCCGGTCACCAAGTACATCACTGCGGAAGAGACCCGGTTGTTGCTCGATGAAGGCCAGGCTCCCCTCGGTGAGAATCGGGCGCAGGAACTGGAAGCCAAAACAGATCCGGGGCAAGACCCCGGCGGGTGGCACTTCATCGGTAAACTTCAACGAAACAAGATCTCCATCGTCGCCCCCAGAGTTGACCTGATTCACAGTCTCGATTCTCAACGTCTGGCAGAATCTCTCGATCGCTGGGTGGAAGATCATTTGAATCGCCGGTTGGGTGTCCTGATTCAAATCAATATTGCGGGCGAGTCACAAAAATCGGGGCTCGATCCGGTAGAGGCCCTGGAAGTGATCCCCGACTGGATCGATCGTTACCCACAGTTGCGCTTCGAAGGATTGATGACGATGGCCCCACAGATCCCCGCTGAGGAGTGTCGGCCGGTCTTTCAATCCCTGAGAAAACTCCACGATGATCTTCGACACTCCCTGGACTCATCCCAAGCAGGCGATTTTCGTCACCTGTCGATGGGCATGTCTGCGGATTGGCAAGTGGCGGTCAGCGAGGGTGCCACCCTTCTGAGAATTGGCCAATCTCTCTACCCTCCCGAGAGTTCCGACTGATGCCCAGAATCCTCGCTGACAAGGGGCCTGATCGAGGCCGATCATGGAGCGTCAAGTCGGATGGTGCCTTTCTGGTGGGTAGAGACAGTGCAGCCCAGATCAGTTTGCGTGATGAAGAGATCAGCCGTCGCCATTGCCAGATCGAATTCAAGGACGCCTCTTGGTGGATCCGGGATCTGGAAAGCACCAACGGTATCCAGATCAACGGGGAAACAGTGACCGATCCGGTCAGGCTCAAACACAATGACCATATCGATCTCGGCCTCACCCGACTGACTTTCCTGATCGAAGAAGATCCGCTGATTGGGAAAAGCCTGGGTGGTTGCAACGTCCTCTCAAGGCTGGGTCGCGGTGGGATGGGAACTGTTTACTCGGCACGACAGATCTCCCTTGATCGCCCTGTCGCCATCAAGGTTCTCTCCGACAAATACACCCGGGACCCCGCTTTCATAGACCTCTTCATTCGGGAAGCCCGTGCTGCCGGCCTCTTGAGCCATCCCCATATCGTTCAGGTCTATGACGTGGGAAGGGAAGATGATCTCCATTATTTCACCATGGAGCTGATGGATCACGGCAGCGCTGAAAAACGAATCGATGAGAGTGGTGCCCTGCCCCTCCACGCCGCTCTCGATATCGTCCGACAGGCGGCAAGGGGGCTGGAATACGCTGAGAGACAGGGGATTGTTCACAGAGACATCAAGCCAGGAAATCTGATGATGTCGCAGGATGGAACCGTGAAGATTGGCGATCTCGGTATCGCACGCAAAGCGGATGCATCCGGCGTCGTCTCGCAAAAGGAGGGAGTCAGTGGCTCTCCGCACTACATCGCCCCCGAACAGGCTCGCGGAGAAGCCATCGATCAACGGGCGGATATTTACTCCCTTGGTGCAACGCTGTTTCACTGCCTGACTGGAAAGACTCCCTATAAGGGAAAAGGTGCACGGGATGTGATTCTCAAGCACATGAATGCCTCTGCAGCTCCCGATCCTTGGGAGTGGGCTTCCCGCTCCCAGATTCCCCTCGACGTACGAGCCCTGATTCAGCGCATGATGGCCCCGAAACCGGATGATCGGCCTGTGAACGCAGAAAAGTTGGGGCACGATCTCGATCACCTGATCAGCCGTTACCCGGCGGGTAAATCAAAGATACCCGCAGGTTCCATCATAACCGGTGTCCTCATTTTCATTTTGATCGGTGGTTGGGCACTGACCATGAAATCCGAAAAGGACTCGCCCCGGGAACCGAGTCCGCTGGAACAAATCGAATCCACAGCGATAAATCTCTCCGAAAATCTGGACCGACTCCGGGACAGGATCTCCCCCGAAATTGACCTTGCCCAAGTCAGAAGCGAACTCGAAGACTTCGAGGTCGATCTTCGTGGATTGGAATCACGCAACATCGGTGGAGCCACCCCCCTTCTTTCTCCCCTTCGAGACCGCTACGGGGAAGTGCTGGAAGAGGTCGAAAAGGAGCGATTGAGACGACAGGAACTGCAAAAGGAATCACAGGCCAGAGAGTTGTTTGCAGATCTGACCCGAGAAACCGAGAGTGTCAAACCTCCTGCCGATCGCCTGCCAGCACTTGAGGCACTCGTCGCAGATTTCCCTGAAACCCGGGCAGCTCTTCGTGCAACCAGTCTGATTGAAAAACTGCAAGCGGAGATCAGTCTGCAAACCCAAAGAAATCAGGCTGCAGAAAGAGACTGGAATCGAATCCGTCCGCGAGCGGAGGGCTGGTTAAAATCGAATCAACCGACGCGAGCGAGGCAAGAGGTCAATGCTTACCCAGACGAGCATCGAAACACACCCTCATGGGAGGCCCGCGAAAATTTCCTCGCCCAAATCGATCAGCAAGCCATCGATTTATGGCGTGAGACAAGCCCGCTGATCCGAGACAGATTACAAGAGGGCCGAAAGGCAGAAGCCAGGGATCTGTTTCAAGGGCTTCTGACGAGAGCTTCGATTCCAGCGACCCTGCCTCTTGAGACGGAACTGCTCTCCGCGATCGAATCTGCAGAGAAGGATTCCGGTGATTCCGGTTACGCTTCTCTCTCCCCTGTGCTCAAACGTTGCTGGGATCTCTGGAACCTTCAGTTCCGGGGTCTCGAGGCTGCCAGGGGTTTGCGCTCCACCTTGCTCGAACAGCGCTTCTCCAACGACGATCTCCAACTTGCCGAAAAACATCTGCAATTGTTGCAACAGTTCGATCAGGTCCTTGATCGACAGCCCGAGGTTTCCCTGCCACGCAAGCCATTGCGCCTGATTACCACTCCCGAAGAACAGATCTCTGCTCCATGGGTGACCCTTCGATCAGATCGTGTCATTTACAGGGATACCTCAGAAGGTCCGGGTCGTTACCTCCTGTGGAAGGAATTGACCCCTGGTGGTCGTCTCGATCTGTGGCTCGAAGTCGAGCCGGATGGTGACTGGGCCAAACTTCTGGCACTGCTCCTCGAATTCAACGGAAGAACCATCGCTGCGGATCAAATCTGGCAAAATGAGGCTGACCAGGCCCTGCGCCCTCTCCTCAAGGATCTCGAGAGCGAGACTGGGGAAGATCAAGAGTGAACCCGCTGGAGAATCTTCGACTTAAGGAGACGGTTGACGGCATCGAAGTGGAGGTCCGGGCGATTCCCGGGGCCTCGATCAATGCCATCACGGGAATTCGACAGGGAGCGCTGGTGGTCAAGGTGACCACGGCACCGGAGAAGGGTCAGGCAAATGTCACCCTTTCAAAGGTACTTTCAGGTACCCTTGGCATTCCCAAAGGTCATGTCCGCCTGTTGCGAGGAAAACAGCAGCGAAACAAGACCTTCCTTGTCGCCGGCCTCGATCGGCAGAAACTGACGACCGCGCTCGAAGAGCGAGGCATTCGCAATGTTTGAGAGAAAGGTGAAACCCCCCATGGGCACCATTCAGGAAGAAGGCCAGAGACAGAGATTGCGCATCGAAGCGGCTGCTGAAGCGGTCGCCGCTGCCAACCCAGGCGATTCTCCGGATACGGTGATCATTCTGGGGACAGGGCTCGGTGGTCTGGTCGAAGAGATTTCAGAGAAAACCACCATCGATTACTCAGCCATTCCCGGTTTCCCCATTTCGACAGCGCCCGGTCACAGTGGTCAACTTCACTTCGGCAACATCGGGCAACAACGGATTCTCTGCTTCCAGGGACGGTTTCATCTCTATGAGGGCTACTCCATGGAGGACATCGTCATGCCGATGCGGGTTGCTGCAAGACTCGGAGTCGAGCATGCGATCATTTCCAATTGCTGCGGAGGACTCTCTCCGAAGCTGGAAAAAGGGGATCTGCTGATCCTCGACGACCACATTCACCTTTTGGGGGAAAACCCCCTTACCGGAATGAATCATGACGATTGGGGACCCCGATTCCCCGACATGAGTGAGCCTTACTGCCGAGAATCTGTCGGAAAATGGCTCGAACTGGCCCAAAACTCAGGAATCCGTGCCTCCAGCGGTGTCTACGTGGCTGTACCGGGCCCCAACCTCGAAACCCGGGCCGAATACCGCATGCTGAGGGGTCTGGGAGCGGATGTGGTCGGAATGTCGACCGTTCCGGAGGTGATCATCTGTGCTCATGAAGGGATTCGGGCCTCGGCAATTTCCGTGGTAACCGATCTCTGTGACCCGGATGACTTGAAGAAAGTTTCCGTAGAAGAGATTCTGGAAGTCGCAGCAGGAGCCGAACCCCTCCTGACAAGACTGGTCGTCCAGTTCCTGCAATGAAGGGGTTCGAGAGACTGAATACCCGGAAAGGGGTCCATAGGATGTACCATCCCAACGAATACCTTTCTCCCGACCTGAATGAAGGTGGGGACAAGGACGAAAACAAGAAAGAAGCCGGTGGCGGCAATTACCTCAAGGATTTGATGGAGAAACAGAGAACTCTCTTCATCTCCGAAGAGGTTTCTCCAAAGCTGACCCGCAAACTGGTCCCCGCACTTTTGTGGCTCGACTCCCAAAATGACGATCCCATCCGATTGTTCATCAATACACCCGGTGGTTCTGCAGATGACGGCTTCGCAATCTACGACGCCATCAAATTTATCCGCAGCCCTGTTCTGTGTATCACCAATGGACTCAATGCTTCTGCGGGAACCGTGATTCTCCTCGCCACTCCCAAAGAGCGGAGATTCTCTCTGCCCAACTCGCGGATCATGATCCACCAGCCCTCCAGTGGGGTTCGCGGAAAAGCATCCGAGATCGAGATTACAGCGGATGAGATTCTCAAGCTGCGTCGTCGCTGCAATGAGTTGATCGCCAGTGAGACCGGCAAGAGCGTTGAAGAGGTTGAGAAGCACACGAACAGGGACTACTGGATGTCTCCTGAAGAAGCCAAGGAGTATGGCTTGATCGGTGAAATCCTGACCAGCCTGAACGACCTCTAGAATCGATGTCGATGCAGAACCTGCATAGTGAGAACCCGACGGAGACCGGCCCGGTCTCCGTCGGGTTTCTTCTTTCGGGAGGGGGCAGAACCCTCGAAAATCTGGTCGAGGTGATCCAGCGCGACGATATTCCCGCCAGAGTCGATCTTGTGATCGCCAGCAAGGCGGGCCTCGGCGGCATCGAAAAGGCTTCCCGGGCCGGAATCCCCCACCAGGTTCACCCCTGTAAAAAGGTCGAGGATTCAGAAGCCATCTTCTCCGCTCTCGAAGACGCCGGTTGCCAATTCGCCATACTGGGTGGTTGGTTACGCAAACTGCTGATTCCCACTGCCTGGGTAAACAGGGTCATCAATATCCACCCCTCATTACTGCCACGTCATGGCGGCAAGGGCTGTTATGGCGACAGGGTTCACCAAAGAGTCCTCGAAGCAGGGGACCAGGAATCCGGCTGCACGGTTCACTTCGTGGACAATGAATATGACCAGGGCCCGATCATTCTGCAGGAAAAGGTTCCCGTTCTTGCAGGAGATGACGTTTCAAGTTTGGCGAAACGGGTCTTTGAAGCCGAAATGGTGGCCTTACCAAAAGCGGTGAGTGCTCTGGTAAAGCAGCAGATCCCCGACTGAGATCGAGGCGGATCAAACCAACTTCAGTTTGCGGAACTTGCGTTTCCCGACCCTGAGAACCATGCCGTCCGATAGCTCGACCCGAGCATCCGCATCGTCGACCCGAAGATCGTCAAGCCGCACCCCTCCAGCCTGTACGTTACGCCGGGCTTCGTTGTTACTGGCTGACAAACCGGCCTCGACGACCAGCTTGACGATCCAGACCTTGCCGTCCTCGAGCAAATCTCCCTGCACAGCAAACTCTTCGATGTCATCGGGGACTCCCCCCTTGGAGAAGACCTGAACAAAGTGCTGTTCCGCTGCTTCCGCCGCGGCTTCGTCGTGATAGAGACGAACCAGTGTTCGGGCCAGGAACCCTTTGCACTCTCTGGGATTGAGGGCCAGTTTTTCCTCGATGTCGGAAAGGCTGAGATCGGTGGCGAGAGTGAAGTAATCGCGCATGGCTTCGTCCGGGATAGACATCGTCTTGCCGAAGATCTCTTCAGGAGAATCGGTAATGCCGATGGAGTTGCCATAGGTTTTGGACATCTTTCGACTGCCGTCTGTTCCGACCAGCAAAGGCAATGTCATGCATACCTGAGCTTCCAGACCTTCTTGGCGCATCAGATCTCTGCCAAGAAGCAGGTTGAAGGTTTGATCGGTTCCCCCGAGCTCCACATCCGCCCTGACCTTCACCGAATCCCATGCTTGCATCAAAGGGTAGATGAATTCGTGGAGGTTGATGGGTAATCCCCCACTGAAGCGTTTTTGAAAATCGTCACGCTCCAATTGTCTGGCGACAGTGGTACGCCCGCAAAGAGCGATCACATCCAGAAACGACATCTCCCGAAACCAGTCGCCGTTCCAACAGAGTTCTGTTCGATCCTTGTCGAGGATTTTCCATGCTTGCTGGAGATAGGTTTCTGCGTTTTCACGAACCTGGTCATGAGTCAAAGTCGGACGGGTTTTATCCCTCCCGGACGGATCTCCGACACAAGCGGTGTAATCTCCAATAATCAGGACCGCTTGATGACCGGCATCCTGAAATTGGCGCATCTTTCTCAGGGGTACAGCGTGGCCCACATGCAACTGCGGGTTGGTCGGGTCGACACCCAACTTGATTCGCAAGGGCTGCTGACCGTCTTTGGAAGCCTGCCACTTCTTTTGCAGTTCTTCTTCAGTATCGATCGTGACCGCACCTCGGGTCACCTCCTGAAAGGACTCATCAGGTACGAATCCCATACTATCTCCCCTCGCCACTGTCCCGCCGAACTTCTCGTGACAGTCCCCAAATCTTCCATGCCCGAGCAGATCGTTCCATGACAAGCCCGGTGACCTCTTCCAGTATTCCCACGATCAGACGGTCAAGTTTGCCGTCGTGGTCACCGAGAAGTGAGATCATCTCCTCGATGATCGGATCCGTCAGATTGGGACCCGCTTTTGTCTCCCGCCTGCGCTCAAACCAGCGATGACGGGCCAAGACCATCTCTGCGACATTGCCACCGATGACTGCTTTTTTCAAAGCCTCTGTGGGTGAAAGGGAACTCTCACCCAGTTCCGGTGCGACAAATCGCCCCTTCTCTTCGATCCACGGTAATCCCCGGGTAATTTCCCCTTCGGGTGTAGATATTCGCAAGGGACGCGTGCTTCCCGTGACCACCCACTCCTGAAGAACCGGACGTGATCTTGCTACTGGAATCGGCAATTGGACCGGGATCCCCCTGCTCTCTCCTGGCTCGACCCTGAAGCCGCCGTCTATCCGGATCACTCTGGCATCCGAACTGACTCGCTCGGTGCCATCGAGATAGACGTCTTTCACGCTCCAGACCACCTGACCGAGGATATCCGCCTCCACCGCTTCACTCCCGAAGCGAATCACTTCATCCGAAAGATTCTCGAGAATCACCATTCCCGTGAGATAGGCCTTCGGATAGAGCGGTGGATCCGCATCTTCACCATCGAGAGATGGTGTTTCCTCTTCTCCGAGCGGATCCTCCTCGATCGAGAAGCGAACCGCCACCGTACTCTGACTCAGATGCCGACCATGTGCCCGGCGTCGCAAGTTGTTCACTTGATCAAACAAATCAAAGTTGGCAGGGGCGAGGACCAGAATTGCCTCGGAAATCTTCCACGCTTTTTCAAACTGTCCAGCCCGGTAGGCTTTAAGGGCTTCCCGAAAACGGCCATTGAGAAACCGCAGAATGACACGGTCATCATTGGCTTCGGCATGGGCCTGCTGCAGTGTAACTCCGCCTTGGAGTGTCGGTGCGACAGGCATTGCGAATCCGTAAACCACCGTCAAAAACGAGACCGCCAGAAGGGATGCAGAAACGATGACGAGGAGAGCCGGGAAACCCCGACTCTCCCCGAAATGGTCATCGACCCTGTCCAGAGGAACAGGATTACTCCTTGTTCTCGGATTCTTCCGCATCGCCAGTACTCTCTTCCGCATCGTCAGCAGCAGGCTCTTCAGCCACTTCTGAGTCCGCAGATTCCATTTCTGCAACGGGAGCCTCTTCTGGTTGGTCCTCGATGTCGGGGACTTCGTCCGGAATGTTTTCCGGCACCGATCCCGCTGCTGTCGGGGACTCACCTTCGGCAGCCTGAGCGTAGAGCGCCTCAAGCTGGGCACTCTCCTCCTCGGTCACCTCCTTGAGACTCAAACCGATCTTGCGATTTTCATCGTCAACGCGAATCACCTTCACGTCCACAACCTGACCGATGGAGACCACTTCTTCAGGGCTCTCCACCTTGTCACCCGAAAGTTCAGAGACGTGCAGAAGACCTTCGAGATCCTCCTCCATCTGAACGAAGGCACCAAAGTTGGTGGTCTTCGTCACCGTACCCCGAACCACGGTTCCAATGGCATAGGTGTCCGGAATCTCGCGAACCCAGGGATCCTCTTCCATCTGCTTGAGGCCAAGGGCGATCCGCTTGCGCTCCTGATCGATCTCCAGAACCACAGCATGGACCTCTTGTCCCTTCTCCAGTTTCTCGGAGGGGTGGATGATCTTGCGGGTCCAGGACATGTCGCTGACATGCAGAAGACCGTCGATACCATCCTCGAGTTCGACGAAGGCACCGTAGTTGGTAAGATTGCGAACCTTGCCACTGATGTAGTGACCCACAGGGTACTTCTGGGCAACGATCTCCCAGGGATTCACCTCGACCTGCTTCATGCCAAGGCTGATTTCCTGTTTGTCCTTCTTGATCTCAAGGACCACCACATCGACTTCCTGTCCCTCGGATACCACTTCACCGGGGTTGGAGATTCGACGGGTCCAGGACATTTCAGAGACGTGAACCAGTCCCTCGATACCCTCTTCCAACTCGATGAAGGCACCGTAGGAAAGAACGTTGACAACCTTGCCACTGATTTTGGCACCGATCGGGAAACGCTCTTCGATGTCGTCCCAGGGACTCGGCTGGGTCTGCTTGAGACCCAGAGAGATTCTCTCGCGATCCTTGTCGATCTTGAGAACCTTCACATCGATTTCTTGCTCGACGGTCAGGATTTCATTGGGGTGATTGATTCGACCCCAAGACATATCGGTAATGTGAAGAAGGCCGTCGATACCACCCAGATCGACGAATGCGCCGAAATCGGTGATGTTCTTGACGATACCTTTGCGCACCTGATCCAGTTCGATTTCGGTCATCAGGTTCGACTTCAATTCGTCGCGACGCTCCTCCAGAAGTTTGCGACGGCTGACGACGATGTTCATACGCGGTTCGTCGATCTTGATGATCTTGCATTCCAGATCCTTGCCGACGAACTCGGAAACGTCGCCCACCCTGCGGATGGCGATTTGGGAAGCAGGAAGGAACACCGGAACACCGATGTCGATCAACAGACCACCCTTGATCTTGCGCAGGACTTTTCCGGTGACCACATCCCCCTCGTTGTGGGTGTCGACCACCTTTTCCCAGCCCTTGATGCGGTCCGCTTTGCGCTTGGACAGCATGATGCGACCGTCTTCCTCATCGACTTCCTCGATGAGTACGTCCACGGTATCTCCGACGGTGATTTCAGCACCCTCAAAGTGGCTTCTGGGAACTTCACCCTCGGCTTTGTAGCCCACATCGACGATGACCCAGTCATCGGAAATGCTGACCACCTTGCCCTGGATAATCTTTTCTTCTTCAAAATCGATCACCGAATCCCTGAGAATTTCATCGACCTTGTCGATGGAGTCACCTTGCAGGAAATCGTTGACTTTGTCCTCGAGGGAATCGCCCATGAGGTCAAACTGCTTGAGCAGTTCTGGTTTGGCCATGGAAAAAGGCCCCTTCAGTGGGTCACGGACTGCCGTCGAGCGGACCCGACCATCGGGTCCCTCCACTCACACAGGCACTCCTGGTTTTTGGGAAAAGACTGCTGCCGACGACCATCGCAGACTCCGCAGCCCTTTCGGGAAATGGAAGAGCTGTGACAGGGGTCAATCGACGGAACCGGGCTCCCCTTCGGGAATCAGTTCCACCATGGCCCTGCGCAGGACTTCCAACCCGTTATCTTCCTCGGAGAAAGCCTCCTTGTCGATGCATTCTCCGAAGGAGATCCGGGTTCCAAAGGGGCGTGGGAGCCATTTTCCGCGCCCCATGGCCCTGTGACTGCCGGAAATATAGGCGGGAACCACAGGAACCCGGGCCATTTTGGCCAATCGGACGACTCCGCCCTTGAAACGGCGCAAGCGGCCATCCGCACTGCGGGTGCCCTCCGGAAAGACGAGAGCGGCCCCTCCCGCGTCCAAATGGGCCATGACGGATCGAAAACCGGCGATCCCCACCCCTTCCCGCTCCAGGGGCAAGGCGTTCAAATTTCTCAAGAACCAGCCCAAGGGTGCGGGGCTGAAGAGAGAACTCCGGGCCATGAATGCCAGTGGTCTTTTCATGGCGATGCCGGCGAGGACCGGGTCCAGATTGCTGGTGTGATTCACCGCAAGAAGAAACGGTCCGGTGGTCGGCAGATTTTCATGCCCTTCCGCCCTATGACGAAACAGGATCTTGCAGATCACCCAGGCGATGAAACGAATCACTCGATAGAAGAGTCGGTTGCCGGGATCCAATCTTCCGGGATCCTTTCCATGATTGCAGCGACCACCTCTTCAATTCCCAAATCAGTGGAATCAATCTGAGCCGCATCGTCTGCAGGTCGCATGGGAGAGACATCCCTTTCACGGTCGCGGGCATCACGCAACTCAACCTGCTTGAGCACCTCTTCAAAAGAGAGATCCTCTTCCAGCCTCTGACGCAATTCGGCCTGCCTGCGCACTGCCCGTTGATGGGAACTCGCTGTCAGAAAAATCTTCACCGGAGCCTCGGGAAAAACAACCGTTCCCATATCACGCCCCTCAGCAACAACCGGGAGATCCTCCGGCAACTTTCTCTGAATCGGCAGAACCCTTTGACGCAACTCTGCATTTCCGGAAATGAAATGAATGTTGCCGGTCACCCGTGTCGAATCGAGAACGTTACCGGGGTCCACTCCATCAACGAGCACCTTGAAGTCATCTCCTGGGGCAGTAATCGACAAGTCATGCTTGATGGCCAGAGCAGCAACTGAGGCAGGATCTGTAAAATCGACTCCAGTCTCGAGTCCGATCCAGGTCAGAGTGCGATAGATGCGTCCACTGGAGAACATTCGTCCACCCAGTTTTCGAGCCACCAGTCTTGAAACGGTGCTTTTACCGCAGCCTGCGGGCCCGTCGAGGGTCACAATTTGCAACAAGCTCCGCCTCCGATCCTGCCTGGGTTCGATCCTGTGGAAATCAAACTACGGAATCACCGACGTTGCGGCAAGGGGAAGAGAGCGTGCTTCCTGTGGACTCAGCAATCCCCTGGGATCGGGTCCCGAGAAGACTCCAGAACAGACCGACAAAACTCATCGAGATCAGCGGCAGAACCGACCAGGCACCGATCAATGCGACCTTTATGATCAGCCACGCCGTCAGGGGAAAAACTGCCCATTCCCAAAGTGTGACCTTTCTCCCACCGGTGGCACCGGCTGTTTTCGGAGTTCGTTCAAATTCGGAGACCCTGCCGAGAATTCCCTCAAAGCAGCAAAGACTGGCATAAAAAGCAAAGCCGGTTCCCAGAAGAAGTACGAGAAACGATTCCAGCCAACGAATGTATCGCCCACCACCTGTAGAGGCGTAGTAGACCAACACTCCAATAAAGGCAAAGCTGAAAAAGACCCACTCAAATGCGGGGGTCCCCAGTGATCGGAAAACCCAGGGCTCAGGTCCGAGTTGATCAGGAAAGATTCTTCTCAGGGGTGCCCAAATCGCCAGCAGAACCACGACCACACTGACCAGTGGTGCGAGTCCACGTGCATTGAAATCAAAACACGTCAGAAATGGCTTCCCTGAGTGATCGCTCTTCCGTTTGAGGAAAAGATCCATCCCTCCTGCAAGCCAGCGTCTCTGTTGTGTTCTGAAGGCTGAAAAATTCTCGGGAAGCCAGCCGACGCAGACAATATCATCGCGGTAGACTCCTTTCCAACCCAGATCCCATGCCCTCAACGACAGATCCGTATCTTCAACAACTGTCTTTCCACTCCATCCGCCTGCGGCTTCGATAGCAGCCCTGCGCCAGATACCCGCAGTTCCGTTGAAGTTAAAGAATCGTCCTCCACGACAGCGAGCCTGATGCTCGATACGGAAATGGCCATCGAGAAGACGCGCCTGAGCCCGGGTCAGGAAGTTGTGGTTTCGATTGGCGAAACCCCAGCGGCATTGAACCCACCCGACTCTGGAATCCTCAAAATGGGGAAGGGTCTGAGAAAGAAACTGTTCCGGTATCTGGAAATCCGCATCGAAAATGGCGACATACTCCGCATCGGAAACAGACATTCCATAGGCCAGTGCCCCCGCTTTGAAACCGGTACGCTCTTCCCTGCGAATCACTGTGACCGGAACCCCTACAGCGACCAGAGCTTCAATGATGGCGTCATTTTCCTCTGCCGATCCGTCATCAGAGTCATCCAAAATCTGGATCTGAAGAAGTGAACGGGGATAGTCGAGACTCTTCAGGCAATCCAGTCGGGATTGCAGGGCATGAGCATCGTTAAACACGGGAATCTGTATCAGCACCCTGGGTAACGGCCCTGTGGACCCATCTTTCCAGGGCAAGCAAACGTCATTCTCAGAGGGGACCTCTGACGATTCAGAATTCCAGGCAAGCCCACTGCCCAACCAAAGCATGAATCGGTGGATACCGGATAGAACCAGCAACGTCACGAGCAGGATCTGAAAGAGTTCAGCCCACATCCTCGTCCCCCGCCAGAGCCTCGAGACGGGGTGATCCCGATCCACCGTATCCGCGCAGGTCGAGCCAACGCTCTGTGAACCCCAGTTGACGGGCGATGGAATTGAGACGCTGTCGCCAGGTTTCCCCGAGCCTGCCGGCCAACTCTTGCGGAGCAATTTCGACGACGAGACGGGATTCCTCACAACGTGCCCGGTAGACGGAAAAGCCCTCCCCCGAGAGGACTGATTCGAGCGCCTCGATCTTGCCGAGCAACTCGGCATTGACCGTGGTTCCTACAGGAACCCGACTCGCCAGGCAGGGGCGCGCAGGACGATCATGGCTCGACAATTGCCGCTCTCTGGCCAAATGACGAATCGACTCCTTGTCGAAGCCGAATGATCGCAAAGGGCTGTAAACTCCCCGTTCACGGGCAGCAACAGCCCCGGGCCGATCCGAAACCACATCCGAGGCCTGAGTACCATCGATGGCCGTATAACCGTTCAATCGGGGATGATCGAGGATGACGTCGTACAGCTCCGACTTGCAGTGATAGCACCGATCTCCGGAATTAGCCCTGTAGGATTCACGGTCCAACTCACGGGTTTCCAACTCCAGATGCTGAATGCCGACCTCGCTCGCCAATCTGCGAGCGGATTCCAATTCCTGTTGGGAAAGGCTGGGAGAAACACCGGTGACTGCGACGGCCTGTGATCCCAGCTCTTCATGAGCCAGAGAAGCCAATAGCGCAGAGTCAACGCCACCGGAGAGAGCCACGGCGACCGGGGCGTTCTGCCTGAACCAGACGCGCAGAGCGTCCAGTTTGCCGGAAAGGTCACGGACAGATCCGGCGGACAGGTCCTGTGACCCGTCCGCCGGCTGACCGGAACGATTAGATGTCGTAGTAGAGTGCGAACTCATAGGGGTGTGGACGCAGACGCAACTGGTCCACTTCTCGCTCCCGCTTGTAGGAGATCCAGGAGGCGATGGCGTCGGCAGTGAAAACGTCGCCGGCAAGAAGGAACTCGTGGTCCTTCTCAAGGCAGTTGAGCGCATCCTCCAGAGATCCCGGAGTACTCGGAACCTCTGCCAACTGCTCAGCCGGGAGGTCGTAAAGGTCTTTATCAAACGGAAGACCCGGATCGATCTTGTTCTTGATTCCGTCCATCGCCGCCATCAACAGGGCAGAGAAGGCGAGGTAAGGGTTACAGGACGGATCAGGGCAGCGGAACTCGAAGCGGCGAGCCTTCGGATTGGAAGCCCCCACCGGGATCCTGACTGCTGCAGAACGGTTACGGGAAGAGTAGGCCAAGCGAGTCGGTGCCTCGAAACCAGGGACCAGACGCTTGTAGGAGTTGGTCGTCGGGTTTGTCAGGGCAACCAGTGCAGGAGCGTGCTGGAGGATTCCTCCGATGGCATGAAGTGCCATCTCACTCATTCCGGCGTATCCGTCACCGGCAAACTGGTTGGCGCCATTTTTCCAAATGGACAGGTGCATGTGCATGCCACTGCCATTGTCATTCCACACCGGCTTCGGCATGAAGGTGACCGTCTTGCCATTCTGGTGAGCGGTGTTCTTGACGATGTATTTGTACGCCATCAGATCGTCGGCAGACTTCAACAGAGTGTTGAACTTGATGTCGATCTCTGCCTGACCCGCCGTGGCAACCTCATGGTGCTGGCACTCGATCTCGAGTCCACAGTCCATCAGGTTCTTCATCATCTCGTTCCGCAGATCATTGTGCTTGTCGGTCGGCGGAACAGGGAAGTAACCTTCCTTGTAACGTGGCTTGTAGCCCAGATTCGGTCCCTCATCACGACCCGTGTTCCAACGCCCCTCGACACTGTCGAGGAAGTAGAAGCCACTGTGCTCATTCTGGTCAAAACGAATGTCATCAAAGATGAAGAACTCTGCCTCAGGACCAAAGAAGGCCTGGTCACCGAGCCCGGAATTCTGCAGGTAGGCTTCTGCCTTGCGAGCGATGTTTCTGGGGTCGCGAGAGTAACTCTCGTGCGTGATCGGATCCTTGATGTCGCAAACGAGCACCAGGGTCTTCATCTTCGGGAAGGGATCGATCCACGCAGTCGTCGGATCGGGAACCACGAGCATGTCACTCTCTGCGATCCCCTTCCAGCCTCGCATGCTCGAACCGTCAAATCCGAGACCATCCGTAAAGGTGCTCTCGTCCAGTCCGGCTGCCGGAATCGTAAAATGTTGCCAGAGACCGGGGAAATCCATGAAGCGGAAGTCCACCGCCTCGATGCCCTTGTTTCTGATCAGTTCGAGGATTTCGTTGACTGTCAAAGCCACTCCCTTCGCTTCGGCCCCCCTGAGCCTTGATACACTTTTAGTCCCGACAGCAGGGTGTCGGGGAATAATCAAAAATCATTTCCGTGAGTGGAATCGTCTCCGATCCCCACTCACCTAAATCGCATCCGATCCCGCTTCGCCGGTTCGAATCCGGCGCGCATCTTTGAGGGAACCGACGTGTACATTCACTTCGTTCCCGTTCGCAGATAACTCATCAAGGACAGCCAGTGCCGGAGAAAGAAATTCTTCGTTCACCGCAACTTCGACACGCATCGCGTGTACACCGTCCACCGACTCTGTCTCCTGCCCGAGAACTTCCACTTCTGCTGCTGTGAAGCGAACGATTCCCACTTCCTCAAACTTCTCGCGGAGAAGATCCAGAAGATCGACAGGAAGTGTTGCCACAACCCAGTAAAGCAACCGGTCCTCATTCCTGGTCGGGTACTCTGAGGAGCAACCCTTCGATTCCCTGCTCCACCGAAAGTTCACCGGTCATCACTTTGGACACGGTTTCTACGATGGGCATCTCCACTGATCGTTCACGAGCCATTTCGGCAGCTGCACTGCAGGTGTGAACACCTTCTGCTACCTGTTCCATCCTTGCCAGAACATCCGCAACAGGTTGTCCCTGTCCCACGGACTCTCCGACAACTCGATTACGAGAGTGAGAACTGAAACAAGTCACGACGAGATCCCCGATACCGGAAAGTCCCGAGAAAGTTTCGCGCTGCCCGCCGAGCAGACAACCCATGCGCGAAATCTCGGCACTCCCCCGAGTCACCATCGCTGCTATGGTGTTGTCACCGAATCCGTGCCCCACCGCAATACCACAACCCAAAGCGACCACATTTTTTAGCACCCCGGCCCACTCGACCCCGATCCGATCGAGGCTCCTGTAGATCCTGAACTCGGGAGTTCTCAAAGACTTCTGAATCTCGACCGTGAAATCCTCATTCGGATGGGCAAATACGACGGCTGTGGGCAAATTTCTGAGGACTTCCTCGGCGTGGCTCGGTCCGGACAGGATTCCCGGCTCATCGACGACACCACAATCCTTGAGAATCTGGCTCGGCAACGCCTGATGGCTCTTTTCCAGCCCCTTCGAAGCAGAGATCCACGGCACGTCTCTGGGCAAGTCAGCGCCCGGTCCCTGGAGATAACTGCGGATCATTTGTGTTGGAATCGCACTGATGACCACGTCACTGACCGGCACCGGATCGACTCCGGCAACACAGACCTTGAATCCAGCCTCCAGTGACAACTCCGGCAAGAATGAGTGGCGCCCACTTGCCAGCTCTGCGGCTCGCTCCTGTCTCCGACAATGAACGGTCACATCCATTCCCGCATTTTGAGCAACGTGGGCGAGCGCCGTTCCCCAGGTTCCTGAACCGACCACGAGAACCTTCATGAGGAGGCCGCCGATCGGGCTTCACGATACTCACGAATATTGCTTCGATGACGGATCACGATCAGCAGACAAATGATGACCAGAGTCAATCCCAGTCTGCGTTGATCCTCCACGGACCCACTGTTGACCAGAATGCTGCCAAAGGAAAACACCTGAGCCATCATCGTGGCTCCCAGAAGGGCTCCGCCCAAAGCGGCGACGACTGAAGAGATCCCGACGCTGCGAATCTTCATGAGGGCAACCCCCCAAAAGATCAACATGGAAATTGCAAGCCACGGTTCGTAAGCCAACAAGACTCCCGCGGTGGTCGCCACTCCCTTGCCACCCTTACCCAGAAGGAAAGGTGAAAAACAGTGGCCTATGATTGCGGCAGCCCCAACAGCAAGAGCAAACAGGACAGGAAGGTGCTCCCCCGTGTGGAATTGTTCAGAGAGAAAAACGGGAGCCAGCAATACGGGGACGACTCCCTTGAGGAGATCGAAACCGAGGCCAATGGCACCCAGTTTCTTCCCAAGATTCCGGGAGAGATTGGTCGCTCCGGGGTTCCCACTGCCCACTTTCAGAAGATCCACTCCGTTGAGACGGGCGATGATGTAACTGAAGGGGATTGCGCCGATGAGATAAGAACAGAGAAGAGCAGTCAAAAAAGAAGAGTCGGATATCAGATCTGTCATCCTGCCCCCCAAACTCCAACTGCAAATCGTGGAAATCCCCAGTGTTTCCGCTACATCCAAGGGGTTAGTACAAACTGCGGCAGGCCCTTGTGCAACCCTTCACACCCAAAGGAATCACCGCCGACCTCCCCCCGTGAAGGTTCGGCTAGAGTCAGAAGCTTCCGTGGGCTAGATTCGATCTTTAACCAAGGAAAAGGAATCCTGTGGAACGCTATGACCGCCAGAGAAGGGTTCGCGACGGAGCCACACTCGACGACCTTTGGGCACAGACCTCTGTCCTTCTGGTCGGCGTCGGTGGTGTCGGGTCCCCCCTCGCACAGATGCTCCACCGCAGTGGTCTTGGAAAGCTGACCCTTGCCGACGGTGACCGGGTCCAGGCCACAGACCTTCACCGACAGATTCTCTACACGGATGAAGACGTTCAGCAAGGACTGCCAAAGGTACGAGCCGCCAAGAGGGCCCTCGAATCGCAGGGGGGCCGCTGCGTCGTTGAATCGCATGAAGGCAATCTGACCCCCCGCAATGTTCTGGATCTCTTCAGAGGCCACGATGTGGTGATCGATGCGACCGATCACGTCGCCGCCCGATCCCTGATTCAGAAAGCTTCCCTGCAGACCGGTATTGGCTGGATCCATTCTGCGGCCATCGCCGACCGCTGGGTCGCGGCCTCATTCAATCCACCGGGATCCCCTTGTTACCATTGCTGGGTCGATCCGCGGATGGATCAATACCCCTTGGGAACCTGTGAAACCGAGGGGGTTCTTCCTGCCGCATGTTTTGCTGCAGCTTCAGCGGTCTTGAGGCTTCTCACTGAAAGCTTGCGAACATGCACCGACAATGATTCCCCCCGTGATCAAATCCGCAAGATTCTCCGGGGATCGCTGACCACTGGTGAGACGTGGATCGAATTGGCCGTGGACCCTTCCTGCCCCACCTGTTCCGATCAGGGAAAGACCACCCGGATTCGTGAAACAGAATCCGCTCCCGGCACGCATCCCGTTCGCCGACTCTGCGGTAGCGGCTCGCTGGAAACCTGGATTGATGAAGGTCTAGATCAGATCGAAACAGTTTTGCAAAAATCGGCTGAAACAGAGAACTACAGCCGAAGCCCCTGGTCCCTGCGCATCGAAGATCCCGCTGGAGCCATCATTTGCTTTGAAGACGGTCGTGCACTGATCACCGGGGATCTCGCTGCTGACGAAGATCGGGCAAAAGAAAGGCTGGCACAAATCCTCGGGCATTGAGGGTTTGTGCCAGCCTGCACATTTCAGATTGTCTGGATCAGATTAACTGATCAGGCGCAACTTACGACGTTCTTCACCGATTTGATGGAACAGGTCCTCACGCTCGGTCTCTTGCTGCATCTGCATGTTGAAGACCGCTTCGCGCGTCTCTTCCAGACGCTTGTGAAGCCGCTCCGACCGGTCCAGTCGCTCTTCCACAAGATTCAGAACATCCTGAAACTTGGTCTGCTTGAAGACATCGCTGAAGAGATGCTTGTAGAAGGGAAGAAGAATCGGTGCGAAGTCAGAGAACTCGAACAGATCGTAATCTTCATCGTTGAGGCAGATCAATTCTCCCAGTGCGGTTTTGAGATTGCGCTCAGCTCCCTCGAGCATTTCGCGAATCCTTCCGATCAGAGAGTGCTTGAACAGATCGACGAGGTATCCACTTTCGAGCCAATCCTGAACCGAGTAATGACTGCGTGCCTGAAGCACAAAGTTGCGTGCAGACGCAAGGTAGTCATTCGCTCTTTGAACACAGAAGAGAGCGTCATCGATGTTGGTCAGGTCTTCAGTCAGCACATTCCAGCGCGACTCCGTCTCCTCGAAATTCTCGGAGATCTTCAGAACCGGCTCACCCTCCTCGAGGATGAAACTGCTCAACGCCTGGGTTCTCTCCGACTGCAGGCCCTCAATTTTGTCGTGGAAGACACGGAAGGTTTGCAACTTCTCCGTCGTATCAGTGATGTCCTGATCCAGAAGATCGAGCTCGTCGACAATTTCCGGGCGCATTCCGATAGCGATGAACTCAAGGCGAATATCCTCGAAGGAGAAGGAGGTTTCCTCCTCCATCAACTTGCGAGAAATTTCGACAAAGGAGAGTCCGCCCAGGGAGTTTTGTGAACCACTCTCCGATTCGGGGTAACTACTGAGAGAATTTCTCATGTGATCCCGATGTGCACGAAGAAAGTGCACTCGAGTGGCAAGACGTTGTTCCTTTTCGAGCTTGATCTGGCAATAACCCAGTTCCTTCTCAATCTTTTCGAGACGTCGAATCAAGGACAAATCCTTGCGCATCAGCATTCCTTTCCCGCGTGCCCTGTCTTGTGGACAGACACGTCACTCCCATGATACGAGTCGGAAAATCGATTTTCCGGCTCGAACCGAGACGCCTCAATCGAGGCCTCCTCGTCCCGTAAAAGTTGGATCACTCAGCGCCAACAATGCAGCAATAATAAATGCATCGTGTCTTGCCAGATGTCCTCACTCCAACCAAGATGCGATCGTACCACAAACCGCATCAAAATTGCACGGGTCCATTTCGACAACTTTTCCGTGTGTCACGAATGGGAATCAAAAATGATTTCACCACTGATCCTCATTGTCCTTTTGCCTTTAACAGTCGATGACCCCAAACCTGTCTCACCCGTTCCGGATAAGTGGGTCTCCCCCCTGCCTTATGTGACAGATTCGGAAATCAGTTGGCGCTGGGTCCACGCGGGAGCACCTGTCGGATCAACCCGTATTCGCCTGATTCCGCCAACAGAGCCTGAGACAAAGCGTTGGAGACTGGACTCGCGGCTGAACTGGAAAAGGGACGGTCGTGTCCTGGACATCCGTCAAAAGACCGATTTCTCCGCTGAAAACCTGCGCCCGATTTCCCTGCAGAGGCAACTCTCGGTCGAAGCACTGGCGGGAGCTCTGACCGATCAGGTCACAGCAGCAGACTTCCGGGA
>JACETR010000036.1 GCA_013911165.1 Planctomycetota bacterium
TCTGCATCCGACCGTTCTTTACGGCGACCGGTGCCGGAGGAACCAGGCCCGGAGCAGTGGTGGCGATGCGCACGCGAAAGCCGTCTTTGACCGGAACCACTGCTTGCAGATCGATGAAGTGGGTGTTTCGGGTGATGGCATCCCGGGCAATCCAGACCGGTGTTGGCTGATTCGACAGGAACATCATGAAGGTGAGCCAGGCAGCCCAGGTGATCAGAAGGAATCGGATCCAGCGACTCGCAGACATGTTGCTTCCACTCAATCCTGTGAAAGGTCTTTCGCGGACAGAAGCGGCCAAGACTGCAGGTCGGACAGATCGTAATTATCGATGTCGAGAGGCGATCCCTGTTTGTTCCATGCAAGAGTTCCACGATGGAATCGCCCTTGTCCCAGAGCCCGGTCCTCCATGCGCAAACGCAAGCTCCAGTGGGTCACCGGGAATGCCAATTCATCCCAGGGGATCTCGGAATAATCAAACCAGCGCACTTCGAGGCTTTCGGGACCCGCTTCAAACTCGTCCGATTTCATCTTTGCCAGATATTTGACATGAATCTGGCCGATACGGGTCAGGTCGATGGAGACGAGGGGCTGCACCACTTCCACCTTCGCCCGTGCCTCTTCCCATGTTTCACGGATGGCGCCGTCGACGGTGGATTCACCGACTTCGAGGAAGCCGGCGGGGGGTGTCCATTTGCCATGGGCCGGTTCGATGGCGCGTCGGCAGAGAAGGATGCGATCTCCGGATTCGATCACGGTACCGACCACGACCCGGGGATTGATGTAATGAATGTTGCCACAGGAAGTGCAGACTCCGCGGGGACGGTCTTCCCCATCCGGGATCTTGTGGGTCAGGGTTTCCCCGCACTGGTGGCAGAATTTGGGATCCGGGTCGATCAAGGAGCCTCGTTTTCCATGACATGAAGGTGGCAGAGAGCCCACCCCGAGGCAAGGAGTCCAGTCGCTGACAGAGAGGAAAGGTCACAAACGGTGGTGGGGTTTCCGGTTGGACAAGGGTCGAGATGCCTGTCTAATTTGGCCCATCTGAAGAGGGGGAGCGATGAAGCTTTCGAGATCACTGCTGGGCCTGATTTCGTGCCTGATCCTGGGGGGTTGTGCACAGATTCCTCAAAAGAGTGAATCTTCTCCGCCATCGGTCATTCTCGTTTTGGCAGACGATTTGGGCTGGGCAGATATCTCCTGCCAGGGAAGTGCGTGGGCGACCCCCGCCATCGACCAGCTGGCAGCTGAAGGGGTGCGACTGACGCGGGCCTACTCCAATGGGCCCAATTGTGCACCGAGTCGCGCCTGTCTGATGACGGGACTCGACGTGGCTGCGCATGGAGTGTTCACGGTGGCCCCCGCAGCTCGCGGCAAAAAAGAGAATCGCAAACTGGTTCCGCCCAAAACCCGGCGCACCCTCGAGGATGATGAGATCACCATCGCCGAGATGCTCAAGGGCAGCGGCTATCGCAGCGCACACATCGGCAAGTGGCACCTGGGTGATGATCCCCGATCACAGGGATTTGATGTCTCCATCGCCGGTGATCGCCGCGGTCACCCCAAGACACACCTGGCACCGTGGAAGTTGCCCCATCTTCCGGAGCAGGAGGATGGGACCGAGTTGGCGGATGCACTCACCGATCACGCCATCGACTTTATCCGTGAGTGTGGAGACCAGCCGTATCTGCTGGTCCTGTCGCACTATGCCGTGCACACACCGGTTCAGGTTTCCGAAGCGGCTCTGAAAAGGTGGCAGAAGATCTGGCCTGAAGGGACGCGGAGACAGCAGAAATATGCGGCCCTCGTCGAGAGTGTGGATCGATCGGTCAGCCGGTTGATGGATGAAGTGCGCGCCGGTGGAGAAGGTCGCGAGACGGTGATCATCTTCACCAGCGACAATGGGGGTCTGGAAGGCTTTACCGATAACGGACCCCTTCGCGGTGGCAAGGGCATGCTTTACGAAGGGGGAATTCGAGTGCCGATGATTGCGTGGGGCGAACGCATCCCAGGGGGGAGAGTGAACACTCAGGACCCGGTACAGCTGACCGATCTGGCGCCGACCCTTCTGGAGTGGTCGAGGACCCGGACTCCGGAATCGTTGCCCTTGGCGGGAACCAGTCTGGTCTCCCTTTTGGAAGAAGGGACTCCTCTTCCGGAGAGGGATCTCTATTGGCACTTCCCCGCGTACCTGTCCGGTGCAGCCAAGCGTCATGGACTTTGGAGAACCACCCCGGTCTCCGCCATCATGCGGGGGGATGACAAATTGCTGGAGTTCTTCGAGTCGGGAGAACGACAACTGTATGACCTCTCAGACGTGTCTGAGGAGCGGAATCTTTCAGAGAAGCGACCTGAACAAGCCCTGAATCTGCATCAACGCCTGATTCGCTGGCGCGAAGAGCGCAAAATGCCCATGCCAACTGCCCCCTGAGGGGTCTGTTCGCTCGACAACACCGCTCTCAGGGTGGATTCTTGATCAGCATAAAGGCCACCCCATTTCGGGATTCACCCGACAGGATCAGGAGAGCGCTTGTTTCCGTTTCGTGCTTTCCGGTTTCTGGCCCCGCTGATCCGTGAGCAACGGCCGATCTTTGCCATTGGCGTCGTCCTTATCCTGCTGACGAGTCTTTCCCAGGTGGCGGTGCCACGTCTGGTGGGCTTGGCCATTCAGAAATTGGAGTCCGGGATCGGCGTCGACCTGATTGGTCCGATTGCTCTGGCGATGGTGGGCGCAGTATTGATCCGCGGTCTGACATCTTTCTGGACCCGGGAAACGGTGATCGCCTCCAGCCGCCGCATCGAGAAGAAGCTCCGCGACCAACTCTATGAACATATCTCGAGTCTCGATGGATCATTCTATTCGAAGACTCACACCGGTGATCTGATGAGTCGATTCACCAGTGACATCGAAGCGGTGAGGATGGTCTTCGGGCCAGCGGTGATGTACTCGGTACAGACCGCTTTCACTCTCATCTTTGCGTTATCGATGATGATCCAGATCGACTGGCAACTGACCCTGTACTCACTGATCCCGCTTGGTTTTCTCACTGTCGCGATCCGGGTGATTGGACCGAAGGTGCATCGGGAATCGATGCGTGCTCAGGAGATGCTTTCTGGCATCTCGGTACACTCCCAGGAAAACTTCGCCAACGCCCCGGTGATCAAGGCATTCGTGGTTGAGGATGCGGAAGTCGAGCGGATGCAGCGCTTGAGTCACGATTACTTCCGCCAGAATCTGCGCATCGCCCGATTGCGAGCCATCTCCGGTAGCGCGATGTGGCTCTTTGGCGACCTCGCACTGGTCACGCTGTTGCTGATCGGCGGAATGAGTATCCTTCAGGGTGATCTGGGTCTTGGTGAATTCGCCACCTTCAACGGCTGCCAGTTGTTATTGATCTGGCCGATGATCGCTCTCGGCTGGGTGATGAACCTGTTTCACCGTGGGGCTGCCAGTGCGGAAAGATTGCAAGCGATACTCGATGCCAAGCCCCTCGTCGATGATTCCCTCTCGACCGGATTGACCACTGTTCAAAAGGGCAGTGTTGAGTTCCAGTACGTTTCCTTCCGTTATCCGGAGGGGGAAGTGCCGGCACTGGAAAACGTCTCTTTTGATCTTCCACCTGGGGGAACTCTGGGTGTCGTCGGTGTGACCGCCAGTGGAAAAACCAGTCTCCTCAATCTGATTCCCCGATTGTCGCCGGCAACTTCCGGTCTGGTCCTGATCGACGGCAAGCCGATCGAGGAGTATCCCCTCAAGATATTGCGCGATTCGATTTCGATGGTTCCTCAGGAACCGTTCCTCTTCAGCGCCACCATCGCCGAGAACATCGCGTTTGGCGTCGATGACGCTTCGGATGAACAGGTGCGGGCGGTCGCCAGACTGGTTCGTATCGATCAGGAGATCGACAAGTTCCCGAACGGTTATGGGCAAAGAGTTGGTGAGCGGGGTATCACCCTGAGTGGTGGCCAAAAGCAGCGCATCGCCATCGCCAGAGCGATCTTGCAAAAGCCGAGGATTCTTCTTCTCGATGACGTGCTCTCCGCCGTCGATTCTGAAACGGAGACTTCCATCCTTGAAGGACTCAAGGATTGGACCCGTGACCTGACCGCTCTGATCGTCACCCACCGCCTCAGTGCGGTGACCCATGCGGACGAGATTCTCGTCCTCGATGGGGGAAAAGTGATCGAGCGCGGCACCCACTCCGAGTTGCTGGAGAAGAAGGGCAAATACTCCGAGTTGTGGCGCAAGCAAACCATCGAGAGTGAGTTGGAGGATCTGGAATGACCTCCAAACAAACGGCAGAGAAGGATAAGAAAAAAGACGACGCCGAGGACTTCTACGTCGAAGAGGTGATCGATCGTCCCTTCAGCCGGGAGCTGGCGGGTCGACTGATGCGCTACCTGCGCCCCTACAAGGGGTTGGTTCTGCTGTCGGTGATGCTGATTCTCACCAACACCGCGCTCTCATTGATCGGTCCCTTGCTCATCAAGGAAGCGGTCGATGGCCCTCTGGCACTGCCCACGGAAGAGACGGAGTCGAGAGAGTTGACCGGGATCGGCCAACTTATCACAGACCTGGGAGAGGGAGCCGGGCTCAGTCCCATCGCGGTGGGTTCTTCCATCGATGAGCGAACCCAGTGGCTGTGGGTGCTTGTCGGAATCTACGCTTTCACTCTGTTGATCCAGATACTGATGCGCTACGGCGAAACGATGGTGCTCAATCGCACCGGTCAAAACGTCATGCGCGATCTGCGATTGCAGGTCTTCGACCACTTGCAAAAACAGAGTGCATCCTTTTACCACAAAAATCCGGTCGGTCGCCTGGTGACCCGTGTCACCAGTGATGTGGAAGCACTCAACGAACTCTTCACCAGCGGATTCGTCACACTGGTCGGTGATATTCTGGCGATCACCGGAATCGTGATCATGCTCTTCTGGACCAATTCGGAGTTAGCTTCGATGGTACTGGCGACTGCCCCGCTGTTGCTGATCTCAACCACCATCTTCCGCCGGTTTGCCCGCAAGCACTATCGGGAGGTTCGCCGGAGACTGGCCCATTTGAATGCCTTCACCCAAGAGTCGATCAGTGGCATGGAGGTGATTCAGGTTTGTCGCAGAGAGGAAGAGCAGGCTCAGCAGTACTCGGGAATCAATGGCAAACTTCAGGATGCCCATCTGAAGAGTATTTTCTGGTACGCCCTTTTCTTCCCGACGGTGGAACTGTTGTCTGTGGTTGCCCTTGGAATCATCGTTGTTCAGGGCGGACAGCGGATTGAGATGGGCACGGCCACCTTTGGTGAGTTCTTCCTCTTCTGGACTTATCTGACGCGACTCTTCACGCCGGTCAGGGATTTGGCAGAAAAATACAATCTGCTGCAATCGGCGATGGCTTCCAGCGAGAGAATCTTCACGGTTCTCGATACGGATACCACTTTTGCTGAGGTCGATTCAAAGAGCGAACCGGGGAGGGACAGAGAGCAGGATTCTCTCGATGAGATTCGTTTTGAAAATGTCTCATTCTCCTACGACGGTGAAACCCCGGTCTTGGAGGATGTTTCCTTCTCCGTCAAAAGAGGAGAGACCCTCGCCATCGTGGGCGCAACCGGTGCCGGCAAGAGCACGATTATTAATCTTCTCTTGCGTTTCCACGATCCGGTCGGCGGACGACTGTTGATCAATGGTGAAGATATCCGTGAGCATTCTCTGGAAGAACATCGACGTCGCTTTGGTCTCGTGCTTCAGGATGTCTCGGTGATGACCCGTAGCCTGGGCGAGAACATTCGTTTTGATCGGGATATTTCACGACAGCGAATCAGCGAAGCCCTCGAGCAGGTCAATGGAACCGAAATCGTCGAGCGTCAGAAACTGGGTCTCGACGAACCGATGATGGAGCGGGGTCGGACCCTCTCCAGCGGTGAGCGGCAACTGATCTCCTTTGCCCGTGCTCTCGCCGGCGATCCAGAAGTTCTCGTTCTGGATGAGGCCACCAGCCATGTGGATACGGAGACAGAGTCAAAAATACAGGAGGCCATCGATCGAATGGTGGAGGGAAGAACGTCCGTCATCGTCGCCCACCGATTGAGCACAGTGCGCAAGGCGGACCGGATACTGGTTCTGCACCACGGTCATTTGCGTGAGTCCGGAACCCACGACGAACTGGTCGACAAGGGTGGCATTTACGCACGTCTGGTCAAGTTGCAGTTCCAGTCACGCTGACTGGAACCGGTGGATCAAACGGAACCGATCCTCGGCAACTCTCCCACCAGTGGTGTGACATAGCTGAGGAATTCATCGGTAACGTCGCATCCATCCTGAATCCACGATGCGGGCATCACCTTGGTTTTCCGCGCTACTTCCTGAAGCGGTACCGGAACGTATTCGATGGTGTAAGGGTCATCCGATGTTCGACGCAGGGTCAGGCTGGCACCTTCATGGCCATCGAGAGCGGCCTGAACCGCTGCACGGCCACTCTCCCTGGCTTCCCGGCGATCACTTTCACTGACGCAATCAGCAAAAGATCGCTGCAGATAACCGAAGGTGTCCGCACGGACACGCAACTTTTCACCGAGTCGTTCACGGATCAGGCGAGCGAGGTAGTCTCCGAGTGCACCGCTGCCAGAGAGTTGAACATTGCCGTGGGCATCCCGTTCCACTGAACCGGAGAGTTGTTCCGCCAGCATTTGGGTGATGGAAGTGCCTTCGGCGTCGTGAATACCTTCACTGACCGCGATCATGCAACGGCCCTCTTTGCTGTAGACACGATCCACATCCGCGATAAACCGGTCGATCTCAAAGGTTGATTCGGGAAGGTAGATCAGATGGGGTCCGGTTCCATGCTCTGTCCGTGCCAGCGCACTGGCGGCGGTCAGGAAGCCGGCGTGACGACCCATGATGACGTCGATCTTGATCCCCGGAAGCGCGCGATTGTCGAGGCTGTCACCGAGAAGGGCACAGGCGACAAAGCGTGCCGCGGAGCCAAAGCCGGGGGTGTGGTCATTGAGAACCAGATCGTTGTCGATGGTTTTGGGAACGTGGAAAGCACGCAGCTCGTATCCCGCTTGTTGGGCCACTTCGGAAACGATGCGGCAGGTATCGGCACTGTCATTGCCGCCGATGTAGAAGAAGTAGCGGATGTCCCGGGCTGAAAGTTGCTCAAAGATCTTTTTGCAGTAATCCTCATCCGGCTTGTCGCGGCTCGACCCGAGAGAGGCTCCGGGAGTCTGGGCGATGAGGTCGAGTGCTGCACCATCGAGAGAGGTCAGATCGGTGAAATCCCCCTCGAGCATTCCACGCACCGCATGACGGGCACCGAAGATGGAATCCGCCAGGCCTGATTGTTGAATCGCTTCGACGACACCGGCCAACGAAGCATTGATGACAACAGTGGGACCACCGGACTGGGCAACGACCGCATTACCTTTGGGCAGAGACATCGAACCTCCTCGAGAAATCTGCAAGTTTCGGAATGAATGCAATCGGCAGGATACCCCGATCGCCCCCGCCGATGCGAGTTGAACTCAAGGGGGTGATGAAAATCAGCGGTGGTCAGATTCAGGGGGTCGGTCGAAGCAGCAGCAGGCGATCCATGACCTCACCGTTGCTGACCACATTTTCGAGGAGCAGGGATCGCTGATCGATGGTCAACAGCAGTGAGCCATGCTGATCATCAAAGCGGTCCATCAGGGGGTGTTCCCCGCGGAGGCCAACTCCCGCACCGCCATGGCCGACGACCACGTAAAGACTGCCCTCTCCCCTGGCCACTTCGTATTGATCCCCATTTTCATGAAGGATGCGCCCATCATTGCGAAGGGTTTCACGATCGGGAACGACGTGGTCGGGAGCAGATCCGTAGCCGAAGACTCCTTTGACGATGGC
The DNA here is from genome assembly GCA_013911165.1 of Planctomycetota bacterium. GTDB lineage: Bacteria > Planctomycetota > UBA8108 > UBA1146 > UBA1146 > UBA12191. The sequence continues at coordinate 7,873 of JACETR010000036.1, forward strand.
CGATCTTTCATAGCAGTGGGAGTGCCCTGCCATGATCAGGTCCACTCCCGCAGCCTCGAGGAGTGGCATCACGATCTCACGCATCGCGACCAGTCGACCACGGCTGTCCCTGGCGGTTTGCGAAGTATGAGTTCCCAGGGAGTAGGGGGGATGGTGGAAAAAAGCGATGCACCATTCCCTGTCGTGGGAAGCGAGGTCCTTTTTCAGCCATCTGATCATTTCGGAGTCTGCAGTGATCTTGCCGCCGCTGGAGTCGAGGGCGATGAAGTGAACCGGCCCATTATCGAAGGAGTAGTAAACCTCGGTGCCACTCGGTGCCCCGCCCCCTTCTCCTGCCATCGGCAGTATGAAGGCATCAAAGTAGGGTCCGCTCTCGGTTTCGACATCGGAGCTTTTGATTTCGTGGTTTCCAATGGCGGGCCAACAAGGCAAGTGGGCCAGCATCTCCGAGTAGGGGCGGAAGAAGCGTCCGTCGAATTCACCCTCGGTTCCGTGGCTGTATGCCATGTCGCCGACATGAAGCATCAGGTCGATCTCCGTCTTCGCATCCGGGGTGGCTGTGTGTTTTGCCATCGCATTCAGAACATGGTACTGCTCACGCTTCCCGGAACCGCTGTCGCCCAACACCCAAACCTTGAGAGGGTTTGCAGATTCGGAATCTTTGGCGGTATGAAAGATGCCGCGACCGAGAATCAGGTCTGCGGACAGTACCCGATATTCAACCCGGGCATCCGGGGGCAGGGGGCTCAGTCGCGAGGTGAAGTTGTAGACGGGTCCGGGTCCTTCCTCCTGAACCACTTCTGCACCGGCATTCCAGTCGGAAGTACCGGTCATGCGCCATTCGACCTTCTGCGGGAAGCCCGATGAGACCCTGCGCCAGCAAACCAGAGCAGAATCTCCCTGCACCTGTTGCAGGTAGGGTTTGCGGGGTGTATCGCTGGGGATGAATGCACGATTGTCGAGGCGATAGACCGCAGCGAGCAGAATCAGGGTCAGAAAGAGCAGGAAGAGGAACCGACTCATGCTCGAAGTGCCTTTCTCAGGAGAGAATCGGGAAGAACCCGACAGCAAAATCACCAGGGAATGCCGGGTCTCGAGTGACGCCTTGGCATTCCGGCCTTAGAATAACCGCCTCGGAGAAGAAAATTGTTACAGATCCAGGGAATTTACAAATCGTTCGGTGATCAGGGCCTGTTCCACGATGCCGGCTGCCTGATCGATGCGGGTGAAAAGGTCGGCATCGTCGGGGCCAATGGTCATGGAAAATCGACCCTGTTGAGGATGATTCTTTCCGAGATTGAGCCGGACCAGGGCAACATTGCCGTGAGTCGCGGGATTCGAATTGGCCACCTCTCCCAGCATCTGGTCTTCAAGGCCGCAACGGTTCTCGACGAAGCGTGCTCCGTTCTCGTCGAAGAAGATGGTTTCCTGCCCATCTTCAAGGCGGAGTCGATGCTGATGGGCCTCGGTTTTTCAGAGGAACAGTTGAAGCAACCTCCTGGAGAACTTTCCGGTGGATTCCAGGTTCGCCTCAATCTGGCCAAGGCATTGCTTGAGGACCCGGACCTGTTGCTTCTCGACGAGCCCAACAACTATCTCGACATCGTCAGCATGCGTTGGCTCAAGGAGTTCTTGCGCAAATGGCGCAGGACTCTTTTGCTGGTGACCCACGATCGCGATTTCATGGATGCCATCACCACCCATACGCTGGCGGTTCACCGCAGGAAGTTGAGAAAGTTCCAGGGGGGCACAGAAAAAGCCTGGCAGCAGATCTACATCGAAGAAGAGATGCACGAGAAAACCCGTGTCAATACGGAGCGGAAGATTGCCCACGAAATGCGTTTCGTTGAGCGGTTCCGCGCCAAGGCCCGCCGGGCATCCCAGGCCCAATCACGTCTGAAGCAGATCAACAAACGGGAGCGACTCGAGAAACTGGATGAACTCTCTTCCCTCTCCTTCTCGTTTCACTACAAACACAACCCCGGCAAGTGGGCGCTGGAGACCCGGCGTCTCCAGTTCGGTTACGATGACGGGCCAACCCTGATTGAAAAACTCGACTTGCATATCGGGGCCGGTGATCGGGTGGGCGTCATCGGTCAGAACGGAAAGGGCAAATCGACCCTTTTGCGTTTGATGGCTGGAGAGTTGGAGCCGGTTGAGGGCGAAGTGCGCACCCATCCTTCGACCAGCATCAATCTGTTCGGACAAAGCGCCATGAGAGTGTTGCGACCGGGGAGGTCCATCGAGGAAGAAGTCTACGAAGCGAACAGCACGCTGAATCGGACTCAAGTCAGGGATATCTGCGGTGCGATGATGTTTGGCGGAGACTTGGCTCTGAAAAAGGTCGAGGTTCTTTCCGGAGGCGAGAAGTCGCGGACGCTTTTGGGCAGAGTGCTCGCCTGTCCCGGGAACCTCCTGTTGCTGGACGAGCCGACCAATCACCTCGATATGGCGAGTACCGATGCACTGATCGAGGCTATCAAGGCGTATCCCGGTGCTGCGGTGATGGTGACACACGTCGAATCCGTATTGCGAGAGACCTGCAATCGACTCGTCATTTTTGATGATGGGAAAGTCCGGGTCTTCGAGGGCACCTACGATGACTTTCTTCGTCGCCATGGCTGGAGCAGTGAAGACCAGCCAGTGGAAGACAAGGGTCCGAGGAAGCGCCGGGAAAACCGCAAGGATCTCAAGCGTGAACGGGCTGAGTTGATCCGTGAGCGATCGCAGGCACTCAAGCCACTCAAGCAGACCATCGACAGCAATGAAAAGCTCATCATGATGCTGGAAGAGAAGGTTGGGAAAACGGAAGCCGAGCTGATTACCGCTTCTGAAGGCGGTGATGGCGAAGCCATTGCTTCCCTGGCACAGGAGCTGAACAACCTGCGCGCTTCCATCGATCGTGCCTTTGAGAAGTTTGAGGCCGCCAGTGAAGAACACGATCGCCTCGAAGCGGAGTTCAGGGAAAAACTTGGCGAAGAAGAGTGAGCCCCTGAGAATTCCCTGCTCGATTCCCCCGGAAGGACTAGGGAATCTCGGTGTATTTCCCCCCGGATCTTCGCGACAACTCCTGCAAAAATGACGAAGCAGATCCCGCAGTTGCCTTGAAGCCGATGGTGTGAATCGGAACGTGCTCAAAGCGATTGACGGTGTCGATGTGATCGAGGAGTGCGGCTCCGTCGATGGGATCGGTAGCCCGGTAGGGCATTCCATCTGAGAGCAGCACGATGGTGCGGACTCCCTTGATTTTGAAGGCGGCTTCCAGGGCGCGATCTGTGGAAGTAAATCCCTGCGGATCAAAACGATCAATGAACTTGAAGGCGCGGCGCTTCTGGTCCGGCTTGGCCTTGATGAGGAAATCGCTCATCTGCTCGACCTCTTCATCAAAGGAGATCAGGCAGAACTGAAAATCCTTGGGGAGTTCACGAACCATCCTTTTCAGTTCCTTTTGAACTCGTCGCAGGCGCATTCTCGAATCAGGGAGCTCACCGAATTTTCCGTCGTCCCTTTTACGGGATGAACCTCCAACGGATGTGCCCTCTCCTTTGCCGTCCCCCTTTTCTTCGACACCCCTTTCAGGCCTGGGATCCTTCTCTTCCATGGAGATACTGGTGTCGAGAACGAAGACGATCTTTTGGCTGACCAGTTCCTGACCAAAGAAGTTGGGTGGCTCAACCTTGACTCCTGTTCCCTTGATGACGATTTTCGCCGGGTCCAGTTTCTCTTTCTTTTCCAGCGCCTTGCGATTGCTCTTCCACAGTGCATCCCATTCAGAAGCGGCAAACAGGTCGGCACCGGTCAGCGAACTGAGAGTGTTGCGCAGTTTTTCTGCGACCAGTGACAGATCGCGGTCACGATCCTCCTGAAACTGGAGAGCACGGATCAGGTGCGGGATGGCGCCGTTATGTTCCTTTTTTAGCAACGCCTGAATCGCCCCGAGAGCAACACTGTCCTCCTGATCGTAAAGCCCCTGCAGGACCGCCTTGAAACTGTCCACATCCTTGCGCTGGGCCAGATATCGGATCAGCAGATCGCGGACCTGTTTTCGAGGGTGTTGCTTGGCCTGAGTACACAGCCAGGTGAGTCCGGGTCCCGGGGTCAATTTGTCGAGGCCCTTGAGGGCGGCATTTTCGATGGCCGGTTTGTCGGAGAGGAGTGCGTGCTCGATGACCGCTTCCATATCTGCGGCGCTGGCCCCCTTGGCCATCGCCCGCACGACTTGCTCGACGATTTTGGAATCGCCACTGCGAACCGCTTTCTCCAGGGGAGACAGATCCGTGGGTGTCACGGTGCAAAGCAGTATCAGAATGGTGGCGGGCAGCATGCGGGGCCTTTCCTGATGAGAGGAACCCCGTAGCATGGATCACTGACGGGGAGGTTTGTGCATGTTCATGCCTACGATACTGCTGTTGATGGCGACTCTCAATCTTTCACAACCGGCAAATGGTGCCGGGGATGTGCGGATGGAGTCGATGCCGGTGAGTTCACAGAGGTGGATCGGTCGCCAGTGGAACGCCAATCGCTTTCAGGATTGGCAGCACAAGGATGGTCAGATCCATTGCACCAACAGTCAGTTGAAAGACCCGATGCGAACGGCCATCTGGCTGCCCCATGATTTTGAACCCGCCGATCAGGCAGTGAGCTGGAGTGTGGAAGTTGATCTTCCCGGAGACACCGACCAGCGTCACAAAGGTTCGCAGGCCGGTTTGATCTTCGGTATCGGTGGCCCTGAAGTGGATCATCGCATTCGCGCCATCGTTCATGACAAGCCGGCAGAAGATGGCGGCATCCTCGCAGTGGTCGACCCGGATGGGCGCGTGGGATTCCGCGACTTTTTCACCGGTGGCGGCGGAGGATCTTGGTCGGTGGGTGGCCCTCTCAAGGAGGGCAGTGTGGCATTGCTGGAGAATCAGCAGAGATCGGGGGATGGAGGAGCGGGCCCCTGGCGTCTGACATTGGAGTTTGAGCCTCAGGGGGATGGTCGCTGTCGCATGAAATTACAGGCGACCGATTCCTCTGGAACCGTTCTCAGTCGTGCGAGTGTCGATGGGCTTTCCCTGAATCAGGTCGATGGTTCCTTTGGTCTCGTCAGCCACCTCGGTCAAAAGGGGGGGCGAAGCGGTTGGAGTTTTTCCTCTTTCAAAGCCAAGGGTGAAGGGCTGATTTCCCATCGGGATCGTTTGCTCGGTCCCATCTTTGGAGTGCAGTACAGTCTGTCCCGTGTTCCTGAAACCCAGTCGGAAGATGTGCCGGTGGTTCACGAATGGAATCTGACTGCCCAGCTGGCCCCCATCGATCCTGCGGCAGTGAGAGAGGCCTGGCTGGAAGTCCAGAACTCCAAGGATGGGGGAACGGTGTGGACCCGACTGGCGACTGGCAACCACGAGGCTCTGTCACATACTCTTCATTTCAGGGTTCCCCGTTGGTCTGCCAGTCATTCTCGACCCTTCCGCGTCAAAGTACTCCTCGGAGACTCGGAAAAAAGCCAAAAGGAATATGCCTACATCGGCATGGTGAGAGCGGAGCCGAAGCTGGATGGAAGGCCGATCCGCATCGGTCTCATCTCCTGCGTCAAAAACTTCACCGGCAATCTGGCATGGAACAGTTCCTCTATCTGGTATCCCCATGACGATGTGGCCCGGGGTCTTCTCTCGCAGGATCCGGATCTGGTCTTTTTCGCCGGTGATCAGATCTATGAGGGGGACATCACCCGTGCAGAGATCCAGCCGCCGGACCGGATGCTTCTCGACTATCACACCAAGTATCTGCGCTGGTATCGGGCCTTTGGCGAGATCACCCGGTCACGACCGACGATTCAGGTGCCGGATGATCACGACGTCTACCACGGCAACATCTGGGGGGCGGGTGGAAAGCGTGCCCGCCGTGAGGAGGGGATGTCTGCCCAGGATTCCGGGGGGTACAAATTGGCCCCGCGAGAGGTCAATGCGGTTCACCTGACCCAGACCTCACATTTGCCGGAACCCTGCATCGAAGGTCCCATCGGGGAAGGCTACAGCGTCTATACCACCCGGGTGGAATACGCCGGTTTGTCGATGGCGGTGATCTCCGATCGACAGTTCAAGAGTGCGCCACGTCCATCGCTGCCGGAGGGCAATGTGGTCAATGGCTGGTTCCGAAACCCGGAGTTTGATCCGGTGACCGAGGCGGACGCACCGGGACTCGATCTTCTCGGCAGTGCCCAGGAGAAGTTCCTGGCCGATTGGTCCGTCGACTGGAGTCGTGGTGCGCGCTGGAAGGTGCTGTTGTCACAGACCCCGTTCGTCAACGTGGCGACCTTACCCCCCGGGAAGACCGGTGCGGTGATCCCCGGCTTGCCGATTCCCTCACCGGGAGAGTGGCCCGAGGGGGAGGTTCCTGTGGCCGATTGCGATTCGGGCGGTTGGCCTCAGAGTGCACGCAACAGGGCGGTCAGTCTGTTGCGTAACGCCCGCGCTTTCCACCTCGCCGGTGATCAGCATTTGGCTTCGTGTGTCCGATACGGAGTTGAAATTCATCGGGATGCGGGAGTGGTCTTCGCCGGGCCTGCGGTGGCGAACACCTGGCCGCGACGCTGGTTCCCCTCGGAGCCGGGGGGAGGTGAGCCGGTCAGCCCCCTGCGTGGAACCGGTGATTACCGTGATGGATTTGGCAATGCGATGACGGTTCTTGCTGTGGGCAATCCCAGTCGAACCGGCCACAAGCCTGAGCGTCTTCACAACCGGGGACCGGGTTGGGGACTGGTCCATGTCGATCATCGAAAGCGGACTGCCACCTTTGAGTGTTGGCCCCGATTCAGTGTTCCGGGTCAGAAGGATGCCGAGCAATATCCGGGGTGGCCCATCACGGTCGAGCAGAAATCTCTCGACGGTCGCAAGCCCCACGCCCTGCTCCCCGCTGTGGAGGCGGGCGAGTCGTCACCTGTCGCCAGTATCTGGCGAGTGAGCGCCAAAGAAGAAGAGGCGGCAGAAAAACAGGTGCTGGTGAATGCCTACCGGTTGATGGATGGGGAGTCATGGAGCCCTCCGGTGCATTCACCGGGGTTTTACAGGGTCCTGCTTCGTTTTCCTGACGGCCGCGAGGAGTGGGGAAGCGTGGTCGAGGTGAAGTGAGTTTGCTATCATTCCAGCATGCATGTTTTTGATCGGAAGCCGATATGGAGGAACTGATGATGCGAAAAACCCCGCTTGCCCTTCCCGGGTTCAGTGCTCTGATTTTCGTTCTGGTTGGTCTCTGCTCTCCAGCCCTTTGGGCTCAGGAGGGGGAGAAGACCGTCGTCAAACCCTTCGAGTTGACGGAGGAGGAGCGCAACCAACTCCTCGATTTCTTCAATGCCAGTACCGAGAAGGTCAGTGCTGCCGGAGTTCTGGAACTCAGCTACGACTTCACAAAAGATGACGAGAGCCTGGGGGACGATTGGTTGCCGATGCCCACCAGCGTTTTTGGCAAGGTGGGCCAGTCGGTTCGCTGGAGCCGGGCTCGTGAAGCATCCCGAGTCGGATTCGGGAACGCGATCTACTTCGCCGACAAGGGACAATGGTTTCACACCGCCGTCTTCGAGCCGGACGTACGCGTCGAAATGGAAGCCCGATCTTTGGTAGGCGGACAGCGCAAGGATTTCTTCTGCGCGGTTTTTGCCTGGTCGAAGAAGTTGACCCGCCGGGTGGGCTCCAATCTGGGCTCCCAGTTGATGCGCATCAGCGGGATCAAGGCCGCCGGTGCAGTGGGTCCTCCTCCCCCCATCGTCTTTCAGGAACCGCACAAGTTCGGCTACCAGATCAAGGATGGGAAATTCGAGGTGCTTTCTTCAGGGCGAGCTGTCACTGAAACAGAGAGTAGCAAGTTTCTCAAAAACCTAGGAAGTGGCCAGATCGGCTGTGTCTGGAGCGGCAAGATCAGCATGTGTGTTGGCTCCGTTTCGATTCGCGGCAAGCTCGACCTGGACTGGGTCGGTCGCAAGATTCCATCTGTCGCTGAGCGTCTGAAGGAATATCGCAAAGCGACCGGTTCCAAAAAGAGCTAGTCAGCCCCTTTCCACACTTTTCCAAAGATTCACGCCGGTTCGGGATCCCCTCCTGAATCTGCGGCGTTCCTTCCTTCCAGAGGAAGCGGTTGTCCTGATCTGTTCAGAAGCCGGATTCCTCTTTCATGGCCCGACGCCCGGTCAGGCCTTTGGAAAGGAAGAGGATCATGAATCCGCTGATGGTGCTGTGTCTGTGTATGGGATTGGTTTCGAGTGAGGCTCCGAATGGGGAGAAGGCTCCCTGGAATCTCACCAAGACACAGAAAACGCAGATCCTCGACCTGTTTACGGCAAAAGAAAAAAGTATCACTGCCGACGGAGTGGTGACCCTGGTCTACAGCTTCGATTCGGATAGACCGGAAACAGCGACCAACTTCTTCCCTGAAGTCTCTTTCGCACCGAATTCACGGGTCAAGTGGGCAGATCATCGTTGGGGATACAGCCGTCACTTTCATGATGGTGTGGTGATCGCTGACAAGGGAGAGTGGTTTCATACGGCAGTTTGGGAACCGGACGTCCGTATGGATGTCGACTTTGTCTCATTCACCACGGGCAATGCCAGCCGCAAGGATCTGGTGGCGGCGACCTTCGCCTGGTCAAAGAAAAACCGTCGACGTGTCGGCAGCAATCTGGGAACCCAGCTGGTTCGCCTCTCGGGGGTCAAGGCCTCCGGACGTCAGGGCAAGGCTGCTCCGTTCGTCCACGAAGATCGATCCAAGTTCGGCTTCGAATTGAAGGACGGATCCTTTACGACCCGGGTCATGGGATCGTTGAGGGAGTCGACCTCCTCCAAAAAGTTGCTGAAAGATCTTTCCGCAGGTCAGGTGGGACTGGTCTGGAGTGGCGGAGTGACCGGAGTGGTCAATGAGGTTCAGATTCGAGGGCGCCTGAGTCTGGATTGGATTCGTCGCTACTGTCCTGACTTTGACCCCGGTTCTGCTACCTCTGCAGAAGGTGCGATCAGTCACCAGTAGGACAGTTTCGGACGACGCTGATTTTGATCACGGCTTCCCCCTGTATCGGATATCCTTGTCACCTCTTCTGGCAGGATGAAAAGAGCAGGGGTGGCCGTGGAACAGCGACCGGACGATGTGGGAAAACTCTCTGATTCCCAACGCGTCCTTCTACAGAAGAACCGCCCCAAAGTCCTCATCCTCAACTTCTTCTGGATGTTTCTCATCGTCATGCCGGTGGTGGTTCCGTTCATGGAGTCCTACGGCCTGGGCATGGCGGAGATCTATCAGCTGCAGGCGATCTTCGCCATCTCGGTGGTGCTGCTGGAAGTGCCCTCCGGTTATCTGGCGGATCTCTTTGGGCGCAAGATTTCACTGATTCTCGCAGGGGTCTTTCACGGCGCAGCCTTTACGGTTCTCGCCCAGTCCGGAGATTTCTGGGGCTTCGTGGTCTTTGAATTGCTGGCCGCTCTGGGCAACAGTTTCTATTCCGGCAGCGATGTCGCCCTCATTTACGATACCCAGGAAGCACTCGGTGAAAGTGCCGAGGACAGCAGCATGCTGGGCCGCAAACTGATGTGGTCGCAAGTCGGTGAGACGATCGCCGCTCCCGTGGGGGGGCTGCTCATTTTGGGGGGAATCACCTGGCCAGCACAGGTCAACGCCTGGGTGTCATGGATCCCCCTGTTGGTCACACTCACTCTGGTAGAACCTCCCAGACGAAAACTCGAGAACCGACACCGTGAGAACTTTGGCCGTTTGCTCAAGATTATCTTCCGCTCGGAGTCGATCCTGCGTTGGACCTTTCTCTCCCTCGTGTGTTACGGATTGACGACACTGATGGCGGTGTGGGCTTTCCAGGGCTACTGGAAATCGATCCAGGTTCCCCTCGTCTGGTTTGGCTTTCTGTGGGCTATCTACAATCTGACGGTGGGTATGACCGGGCGGTTTGCCACTGGCATGGAAAAGAGATGGGGGCCCAGGGCGGTGTTGCTCTTCATAGCGGCATTACCGATCACCGGTTACGGCGGGATGGCACTGTTTTATCAAGGGCCTGACACCTCGCTGGCATTCATGATCGGCGGAATCATCATCGGTTTGAGCTTCAGCGTCAGTCGTGGCCTCACTCAGGTCGTGACCAAAGGAGCGCTCAATTCGAGGGTTCCCGCCGAACTGAGAGCGACCGCAAACTCCCTCTCAAGCCTCGGAGTCCGCATCGGCTTCGCCATCCTCGGACCTCTCCTGGGATGGGGCTTCGACGAAAAGGGTTACAGTTCCAGTCTGTGGATCGCTGCAGGAGTGTGCGTCATATTCGCACTTTTCGTGCAATTCCCATTGGTTGGAAAACTCAAAGAGACTTCAAATCCGAATCGATGATTCCCGTAATTTTCGTGGTCGCACCACCGAACAATTCCCGTTTCTGAATTGTGGACGACTCAACAATTGACAGTTTTGAAAAACAGATGCTTGAACTGTCGAAGTAAACAGGACACCATAACGACACATCAGGATCGAGGGGGCCGGGTCGTCCGCGGAATTTCCGGAGGCGAAAACTGGCTGGGGAGATGAGACACTGCGGTTCGCCGCGATGTCCTGTTCCAGGGGAAAGGTCAGTACGGCCCCCTCCATATCCTTTCTTCATATCCTTTCTTTACATCTTTTCGCTTTATCCTGTGCGGACGAATCAGTCCAACCGAGTCGATTCTCATCTCTGGTTGCCGACATTGGTCCTTCCAACATTGACACGATCTTTAAGTTTGCCGACGGGGAATCACCTCCTTTGAAGTTGGTGGAATTCTCCCCAGCGAGTACAGTGCAGACAGAGTGATCCGGCAGGTCCGAAAGCCGGTACTGATGAAAGAGGAACCGATGTCGACCGATCGTTTGACCCGAAGAGGATTTCTTGGAAGCGGAGCAGCGGCAGGCGCAGGACTCCTTTGGAGTTCCAGTCTCGGTGGCTGCTCTCTCGTTGAGGCGAAGGATGGCCATGAAGGATTGCATGCCGGGTCCGAGTCACAAGCAAAGAATGTCATCTTCCTGGTTGCCGATGGCATGAACACCGGGACCTGGTCCCTCGCCGATTACTATCTTCAACATCAAAACAGCACTCAAAATCGTGGCACCCGCAGAAGTGAGTGGGTTCATCTCTACGCAGAAAGACAGGTCAATCGGGCTTTGATGGAGACCTGCTCTGCCAATTCCCTGGTGACCGACTCTGCCGCTGCTGGCAGCGCCTGGGCCAATGGCCAGCGTGTCAACAACGGATCCCTGAATGTCAGCCCCGAGGGCAAGATCCTGACTCCGCTGCACGATCTGGTGCAAAAGAGCGGTCGTGCTACGGGTTTGGTGACCACCACACGGATGACCCATGCTACCCCGGCTTCCTTCGCCACTTCCGTGCCCAAACGGGGCATGGAAGACGAAATCGCTCTCCAGTATCTGGACAAGGGTGTCGATGTGCTTCTCGGGGGAGGCAGTCGCCACTTTTCAGCAGAGACTCGAAAAGACGGCGCCGATCTGTTCTCGAAGTTCCGCAAGTCGGGGTACGAGATCCTCGGAAATCGAAACGAATTGCTGAGTGCGACCGAGGTTCCCGATCGGCTGTTGGGAACTTTCTGGAAGACGCACTTGCCCTACACTCTCGACCGCAACCACCAGAAAGAAATCGCCAGTACCGTTCCCACTCTTGCGGAGATGATGCGAACAGCTCTGAAGGTTCTCGATCGCAAGCCCAACGGTTTCCTTCTTCAGGTTGAAGCGGGTCGAGTCGATCATGCGGGGCACGGCAATGACCCGGGTGCCATCGTTCATGATCAGTTGGCGTTTGATGAGTGCATCGCCGTCGCCCTCGAGTACACCCGCGACAACCCGGATACCATGGTGGTGGTCACGACAGACCACGGCTGTGGAGGTTGTCAGCTCAATGGAATGGGCACTTCCTATCTGGATACGGACCAGACTTTCTTCAATGGCATCGACGCTTTGAAAAGCAGTTATGAAAACCTTCGCAATCAGTTTGGCGTGTTGTCCCGCCGCGATTTCAGGACACTGGTCGAGGATTCGATCCAATTGGTTCTGACCGACGATCAACTCGATACCCTCGACGGACTCAAGAGCACCGATTACGGGGTCTCGACACAGATCCGTAAATGGCATGACCCGATCTCGAGGACCGGGGTCAATTTCACCAGTAGCAATCACACCGGGGAGTTTGTCGAGTTGAGCGCATGGGGCCCTGGAAGTGGAAACTTCGGATCCTTTGTCACCAATACCGATGTCAACGCCGTGGTGCGTCGGGTGTTGGCACTTTCCTGAGTTTTTCCTCGGCTTCCGCGGTTCCTGTCGCTTTTTCAGCGACGGTTTTGGGATGCTGACCGAGCAGGCCCCGGGCGACCGCTGGGGTTGGCGGTTTGTTGCCGATGTACAATTTCAGGATCAGGTCGAGGAACTCACGGTTTCCGGGGATCAGCGATTTCTTTTTCCCCTGTTGAATCTCCAGTCCCTTTCCCGGCAAGCAGGTCAGTCGCATTTTTGATCCCTTGGCGGCGGCCTGGACTGTCTCCAGAAAGTTCTCAATCGAGGCCTTCAACTCTTCCTCGTCCGCGGGCTGATTCGCCTTGATCGACTCCCGATACGCCTTGCGCATCTGTTTCTGGGAGAGAGCACGAACGAAGTGGAGTTCCAGACAGCGAATCGTGTTCTGCTGGAGCAACACTTCCGGTTCTGAACTGGGAACTTCGACCCAAAGGGCTACGCGATACAGATCGAGACCGAAGATGCCCCATTCGCACAGGGCCTCCCCATTCTTCTTCAGTGTTTTACCGGAGATCTCAACGGTGGTGGGAAAGGGATCCGCAGCCAGTGCCCATGCAGGAGGGGCGGCGATCAGGAAGCAATAAAGCCAGACGATGGACCAGCGACAAATCATGAAACTCTTCCTCAGCGGGGCGGGTCGGTACTTTCCAACTATCTCCATCGCTGAAGAGGTTGGCAACCCCTAAACGTGGAGGTCGATTCTCAGCGCTGGAATTGCAACCGCTGTCCCGCCTTGTCGAGAAGCGGCCTTAACTCGTCGTACGGAAGACTCTGAACCGCAGTTCCCTTTCGAATCGCTTCAGCGGCGGCAATGCCGGCGGATTCTCCGAGGACGAAGAAAACCGGCTCCATGCGGGCGGACCCAAAAGCGATATGGCTGGCGGAGATGGCGACGGGAACGATCAGGTTGGAACAGGTCTGTGGGGGCGGAACGATGGCGCGGTAGGAGATGGGCCACGGTTCAAATCCATACACCTGAATATCACCTTCATTGCGAACTTTGCCGTCGATGACCCGCCGGTGAACATTGTGACTGTCCATGCCATAGCTGGCGAGTCCCACTGGATCGTCGACGGTCACCTTCGCTCGCACATGGTTTTCATTCATTACCACCGTCGAAACCATGCGACGCCCTTCGCGCACGTACAGACGCCAGGGCCAGCCGTCGTGATCGGTGAACTCATCCGCGGCCGGTTGCCAGCGGTTCACTGACTTGCGTACCTTTTCGGGAACCCTTGGGTGATGGGCCAGCGTCCAGATCAATCCCTGTTGCCAGCTGCGGTGAGCTTCGTAAATTCGGGCCCGGTCCTCATCGGATCCTTCCACGTAACCGATGTTGCCGCCGATGAAGTCGGTGGAGACTGCTCCATTATTGTTCACATCCGATTTGCGATTGGGCATGTGAACGATGTGCCAGGGAGTGAAGGTGGATCCCTGATCGTACTGTCTCAGCAGCAACTCATACTGTGAGGCGTCATAGTCGGCGGGTTTCTTCCATGGGATCTGATTTTCGGGATCATCGGTCAGGCACATGCGGAAGCAGTAGGCCTGCACCCCCCGGTCCGCAGTGCCATCTTCGGCGTGGGGCGGAGTGAGAAGCCCAGGTAGCCATGGTGAATCGGGATCTTGCGGATCCACCCGTGCGCTGACCTCTTCCTTGAACTGATGTTTGGTCGCACGACCGTTTTGAACACCGTTGAGAGTCTCCTCATATTGATCATTGGATTCGCGACCGACGGTGTAGGGCACCTGTGCCAGAGGCAGGAGATCTCCTTCATAGGAAGCATCGATAAAGACCTTGCCACGAACCATGCCACCCTTCTTCAGGCGCAGGCCGATCAGTCTCCAGGGGATGGAGCGGGTGGTGGCAGCGGCAGTGCGATCGATGGGAGAATTCCGCAGGACACGGACCCCCTCTTTCTTGAGCATCGACTCGATGGTGGCTTCGGCGATGTGGGGCTCAAAGGTCCACGCCACGTCTTCGCCGTCCTTGTGACCTCTTCCCTTGAAGTCACTCTTTTTCTGCCGACTCCAGGACTGCGGAGAGTCGTAGTGCTCTCTCAGTGCCTGATAAAATTCGCGGCCGATCCCGCCGACGGTGGATCCTGCTCCGACATCGGTGGCGCCAAGACCACTGGTGGTCAGGCCACCCAGATGCTCATGGGGAGAGATCAGGATTACTTCGAGTCCCGCACGGCGGCCGGCGATGGCGGCTGAGATTCCGGCAGGGGTGGCATCGTAAACCACCAGATCCGCTTCGAGGGGAGCCGGGCTCTGGTCTGAAGGATGGGTGACGGGAGTGCCCTGGGTGATCCACAGCAGGATCAGTGTCAGAAAGCTGCCGCTGATTTGCATCATTTCGGGAGGAGTCTGTTCATCGTTTTGATGGTGATCTCTTTTTCAAAGGCAGCCATGAAGGTTTCTTCATTGGGAACGAAGAAACCATCCGCAGGCCATTGGGCGCCGATCTCCGGTTTGTTTTCAAAGGACTCGATCTCTTTCAGATAGGAACGATAGGCATCGCGGAAAGCACGGCGGACGCCGGCAACAATTTGCAGGTATTCCGCTTCACTGACAGTCTTATGGGGATAGGACCACGTGGTCGCTCCCATGACATCATTCAGGGCCCAATCGGTTTTGGGTGAAGAGGGGTGCTCGTTGTGACAGGTGACACACGCTTGCACACCAGCAACATCGGGGAACATGGCCGTTTCCAGGTTGGTCCGGGAATCGGTGAAAAATTCGGGCTCCCGGGATTCGAGAATTCTTTCAAAGCGGATGACCTGATCTCCCTTGAAGGCATTGGTCGGTGTGATCGGCATGTGTGATCCCAGAATCAACTCGATTCCAATCTGCTGTTTTTGAAGACTGGCCGCTGCCTTGCTGAGGAACAGGGCAGGCAAGGGGCCGGCTTGCACATTTTCCTTTTCCCAGTCTTCATCAAACTTGAGCCCGACCTTTTTGCCTTCACCGACAATCTTTTTGGTGTAGAGGGATCGAACCGCATCATTTTCTGCAGCAATGGTGGTCAGGACTTCGCGAATTGGAACCTCTGCACTGCCTCCGAGACGACCTTCTTCAGGAAGGGGCACCGGTGCGCTGGCAGCACTCCATACGATCAGCAGTACCAAAACCAGGGCCAGCAAATGGGGGAGAGTGATCTTCATCGTTGGCTCTTCCTCTCTTCAGGGTAAGGCGGCAGTTCTCCGGAATAGGGGGCGGGTTGATCGCCATCCAGGTATTGCTGAATCTGCTCCACTGAGAAAGCTTCAGAAAGCAGGGTGGGCTCCAGGTGTCCTCGACTGCCGTGGAATTCATGGCACTGCAGACAGGTTTCCCAGCGCTCTTCAGCGATCAGGGTGGTGTGTCGAGGAGTGATGGTATCCGGCTTGTTTCCCCAAGTTTCATGACAGTGCAGGCAGAAGGTCATCGAGTGCACCACGTTGACGGGGGAGTGGTGATCATGGCAGCCACTGCATTCATGCTGTCCAAGAATTTCTCGCAGTTCAAAGTACTCGGAGTGGGCGAAGCGGTGGATTGGATGCAAATTCCCCGGCATCTCGTGGCAATCCTGGCAATCCTCCGAACCAACGGGATCAGTGATGAAGCCGACCCCACTCTCACGGAAGCCGAGCCAGTGATGCACATTGGCCTGAACCTGTTGTCGCAATGTCCCCGGCGATTCCTGGTGGCACTGTTTACAGGCCATTCCCTCATGCATTTCCCTGTCCCCACCAGGGCTGAGAAATTGTTCCTGTTCAGGAGAGTTGAAGGCGGTGATCAAAGTCACCGTCACGATCAATCCCACCCACAGGGGGGCGGTTCTCGGGAACCCTTTCTTCATGATGGGCCTCCATGTCCGAGTATGAGCCACAGATGGAACAGGGCCAGGGCAGAAAGAAGAAGGGAGATCACGATGTGAGGGTAGAGCCACACCTGCAGATATTGCCGCTGGCGTGTTGTATCAGAGATCAGTGATCGATCCGCCACACCCAAAACCGTGTGTGTCAAAAACAGCAGGCTGATCAGGCCCAGCATTCCCGCTCCGAAACCACTACCGTGCAACAAAAGCAATAGCGGGGACAGGGCTCCCAGTCGGCGGTGGAGTTGCAGGGACTTTGCGGAGTTTCCGGTGGAACGGCCGATCCTTTTCAGGGGTAACACCCATTGCCAACCCAGAAAGACCATCAGTGCGCTGCCCGAAATCCAATGGCCAGCAAAGGAGCTTTGCCAATCTCTCCAGCTTTGGGGCAACAGATCCATTCCGAGAACCGATGCAGTGAAGACTGTTGTCAGCAAACCGAGCACCAGTGAAGCCCGATCTTTGGGAAGTGAATCCTGTTGAAGTGATCCGCGTGCATGGAAAAGTTCGACGGCGACATTCCCGGCGAAGACTCCTGCGGATTCCAGTTTCTCCTGCATGACCGTTTCAAACCCCTCCGGTCCACAGATCAACCAGCGGGCGGCGGGGTAGAGGGAGTGATAGCGTTCCACATCACGGCTCTGAATGCGTTGGCCGGCTATCGTTTCCCGCGGGTGGTATTCAAGATCCGGGTTGGATTCGGTGAGCAACAACAGTTCTTCCCGGCAAGGCCCTGTAGCAACACTGTGGAATGAATGATCAACGATCACACGGGGACCACTCCCTTTTTGCACCCGGCTGCGAAGGATATTCAGGGCGGGAGTTACCCCGATTCCGGCAACGAGAAGAATGATCGGTTCACTTTGATCGAGATTCGCAGTGAACTCGCCGGTAGGTGCCGAGACGGAAAGGACTTCATTCCCCGGTTTGGCTTTCGCCAACCAACGGGAAAACAATCCATGGGGATCTCTTTTGAAAGTGATTTCACGCCAGCGGGTTTCCCCGGCGGGGCTGGTGAGGGTGTATGTCCTTCTGACCTTCTCACCCCGTATCGTCGCTTCAAGTTGAATGTGTTGTCCGGGGGTGAAGGAGGCGAGTGGTTCCTGATTTTTGGGGGTCATCCGCACGCGAAAGATGTCGGGCTGAAATTCAGAAACCTCGAGCAGGTTCATTTCGAGGCTCTCGGAAGATTGACACAGAGACGCCAGCTCGCCTCGGCAACTTCCGCAAACGGTTCCCGCACCAGTAACCTGCATCAATTCTTCGAGACTGCACTGGGCCACTTCTCCACCCGGGGCAATTTCCGAGCGGGTGATCTGCATGCAGTGACAAAGCAAATCCTGCGAAATCCCGGGATCGAAGAGTGTCCCCTGGGATTCAAACTGTTGGATTTGATCGGCACTGATCGTCAGGTCATTTCTTATCGCCTCGACGACGCGGCCCGCTTCCGGATGAGGACCATGGAAACGGGCACCGGAGATTCTTCCTTCATGGAGCTCGAGTCTCCGGGAGATATCTCGAGATTCATCCTGATAGGAGAAGACGATGGCATCTCCGGTTTCGGGAAGCGTTTCGACAGAAACGGAATCGTCATAGATGCTGTAGTCGGAAATCAGTTTCCGATCTCCATCCAATTGAATGGTGGAAGAAAAGCGGGGTTGTTCTCCCACTTGATAGTGGAATTGAAGAACGACTTCCGATGATCGTGTCTGGTAAATTTTTCGAAGGGTCAGGAGGTGCTGGGCAAACTCATCGTTATCGCGGGTCAGTGCCAGGAAATCCTGTGCCTTCAAAACGAGTAATCGACACGGTGTCTTGGCTTTTGCAGAGGTGGATCGGGGGACGCTCTGACTGACACCCAACTCGCCAAAGATCTGACCTTTCCCCAGAATGGTTCGCACCGTTTCGTCGGCAGAATAGATTTCGACGGTTCCTTCAAGGATGAGAAACACCTCTTCAGAAACGTCGCCCTCAGAAAAAATCTCCGCTTCTCCGGAGTAATTTTTTTCAAGGTAACTCAACCGGGCAGAGCCCTGTCGCGTCATCAGATTGAAGAGAGGCGAGGCAGTCGCCAGGGTGTCATGGCTTTCCAGCTTTTGGCCACGGCTGGCACTGTGACCGAGAAAGCCGGTCAGAGCCCCGACTTCCCGAATCAGTTCGTAGGGGATTTCCAGAAGTGTGGAGTTTCCACGGGCCCGAACGGAAGCACTGCGAGTCTGTCCTTCCCGGGTGGCAGCCCATTCACCGAGGGCTTCACCCTGGTTGAAGAGGCGGGCCATGATCAACTCTGAAAGATCAGCGGTGGACGGGAGGTAGACTTCCAGATCTCCCTGAATAATCAGAAAGATCGATTCCCCCCGTTCTCCTTTTTGAAAAAGGATTTCACCGGCCTTGAGGGAACGGTGGTGTCCCCTTGCCGCCAATTGCAATTGCTGTTCCGGCGTTGCCCATTGCAGATCGGGGCAAGCCTGAATCGTTTTCAGCAGAAAGCCGGTGGGGCTGGTGGGCGGCACGTTCAATGGAAACTCCTTGTGACTACTATAAGGGAGTTCCCTGTTCAATTCATGAAATAGAAACCGCTGAACTGCCGGCGATAAAACCTGTCGCCCATGCCCACTGGAAGTTGAATCCGCCAATGCGTCCGTCGACATCGAGGATCTCGCCCACCAAAGACAGGCCCGGAGTCTTGCGTGAAGCCATCGTCTTCAGATCCACCTCTTCGAGGGGCACTCCCCCCATCGTCACTTCCGCATAGGTGTAACCGCGGTCACCCTGGACGGGCAGCACGTACTGCTTGCATGCCTGCAGCAGGTTTTTGCGATCGTTTTTGGCGAGTTGGGCGCAGGGGCTTTGACCATCGATCCCGGAGAGGGCGATCAGGGTGTCACTCATGCGATCACTGAGCCACTGACGCAGAATCGATCGGGGTGTTTTGGAACCGGCCTGCTGCAAAGCCTGGTCGAGATCTCCCTGCGAAACCTGCGGCATGAAATCCACATCGAGAGTGGTGCCGGCATCGTCTTCGATGCCATCGCGCCAGTGGCGGCTGATATCGAGGATGCCCGGGCCCGACAGTCCGAAGTGGGTACACAGAATGCTGTGGGTGGTGTGGTGCAGGATCTTTCCGCCGGGAGCCCGCACCGTCAGCGTGCCATCAAAGGAGACCCCGGAGAGTTCCCGCAGGGGATGTTCCCCGGGCAGGATCAGCGGCACCAGAGCGGGAAAGACCCGGTCCGAGATACGGTGTCCCAGGCTTTCGGCGATGCTGTAGCCGTGTCCATCGGAACCGGACTTGGGCAGGGCGCGGCCGCCGGTGGCGAGGATCACCCGATCGGCACTCACCGATCCCCAGTCTCCGGAGATGAGGAAGTCGTTTTCCCGTCGTTCGACCGTTTCCACCCGTTGCGGATGGGCGAGCGTTACTCCCGCCTGGTTACAGGCATTCAGCAGGGCATCCAGCACCGAGCGCGCCTTGTCGGTGACCGGAAACAGTTTCCCCGTTTCCTCCCGCTTCAGTTCGACACCCTGCTCGCGGAAGAACTCGATGGTGTCGGTCACATCAAAGCGGCGCAGCACCTTGCGAATGCGGTTCGGTTTGTCTCCGGCATAATCGGAAGGGTCAACGGTATAGTGAGTGACGTTACAGCGGCCACCGCCGGCGACGAGGATC
>JACETR010000037.1 GCA_013911165.1 Planctomycetota bacterium
ACTCCATCCTGATCGACAGCAAAGCCGGAGACTTTCTCCCGGGCTGCGATCAGGGCACACAGGGTCGCACTGGACGCCGTGTCCTGAATCACTCCGCCGCCGGCACCGCTGGAATGAAACTCCTGCGGAAGACCGAGCAGGTCGAGAAGCCAATCCATCATGCGGGTTTCCACTTCGGTGCAGGCAGGACTGGTCTGCCAGAGCATCCCCTGAACCGCGAGACCCGAACTGAGAATGTCCGCGGCCAGGGACGGCCCGGAAGTGTTCGCATTGAAGAAAGCAAACCAGGACGGGTGCTGCCAGTGAGTCAGACCCGGCATCACCAATTCGTCCATGTCCTTCAGGATCGAGTCGAAATCTTCGCCCTTTTCCGGAGGGGCCGCTGGAAGGCTGCCAAAAATCGATCCCGGCTCGACATCAGAATAGACCCGGCGTGATTCCACACCGCTCAGATAGTCGACGACCCAGTCGACCGCCTTGTAGGCGTTTTTTCTCACCGTTTCCGGATCCCAGTGCAACTCTTCAGAGGGGGATGTCATGTCAGCCTCGATTTCATTCAGCAGAGACGCCCTGATTGGAATCCAGCAGTGATTCTGTCGCCATGAGGATTTCGTAAAAAAGCGGTTCCCCTGCCGGATCTAAAGAACAAACGATGTCATGGTTCACAGGATTCGCTAGACTGCCATGTGTGAAATTGAGAGGAAGACTCCCATGTCTGATCGATCCGCATTCCCCGACCCCATGGAAATCTGGAACCATCTGGAACTCCATGTTCGAGGTCAAGAGCACGCCAAACGGGAAATCTCGGTGGCGGTCTACAATCACTACCTGAATCACCATCTGTTCAAGGACTCCAAACCGCAAGGGCAGCACCTTCTGCTCGCTGGACCGGAAGGCGTCGGCAAGACCTTCCTTGTTCAAAAGACTGCGGAGTTCCTCGGTGTGCCATGGGTACAGGTCGATGCCTCGTCGCTGGTCCAGCCCGCCATGGCAGGGCAGGCACTGCAAGGCATCACCGATGCCCTGCTGCATCGCGCCGGAGGCGATCTGAATCTCGCCCAACACGGCATCGTTCTCATCGACCGTCTCGATCACTGCCTGCGCACCAGCCCTTCTCCTGGAGATCCGGGGCTTGCAGTTCAGGAAGCACTCATGACACTCATGGATGGGGTAATCCTTCAAAACAAGGAAGAACCGCAAAACCGGTTGGATACATCCCGCCTGCTCTTCATCTGCTGCGGATCCTTCCCGTGGATTCAGGCCGCTGTAGAAGAGCGGCTCGAGGAAGGATCACGCATCGGCTTTCAGATCGACGAAGAACCGGAATCGACAACACACATACGGGATCTCATCCAGAAATCGGATCTCGTGACCCTTGGTCTGAGCGACGAACTCGCTTCGAGATTCAACAAGGTGTCTTTACTGAACCCACTGGGTACTTCCGACTTTGTTCATCTTTTGAAAGAGATGCAAAACGGTGTTCTTTCACAAAAGATCACATTCTGGAAAGCCCACGGCATCGATCTGCAATTCACGGAAGCGGCTCTGGAAACCATCGCAGAACAGGCAGAGGCGATGGGAGACGGAGCCCGTGCCCTCAACGGCCTGATCGAAAAGATTCTCGACCCCATCGATCATCGAATTGCCGAACTCGCCCGCAAGGGAGTTCAGGAAATCGAATATGACCGATCCCACATCGAGAATGGGAACCTTCCGCAAATCACCCAAAGTGATTCCGATTCTTCTCTGGAACCGTTGTTGCAGTCGGTGTGGGCCGGATTCCAGGCTGAAGAGACGCAGCAGCCAGACAGTGTCATTCCCATCGAACCCTCGATCATGGCGATGCCGCTAGCCAATGCAGGGGCGGCGTTAGAGCAGTTGGAGCTTTCCATGGGACGACTCGCCCTTACGGCAGAACAGGACAAAACCTGGCGGGCGATTCGTCGCAAGCATGTGGGAGAAGGACAGCGAGTCATCCTGCAGTTACTGGCTCGCGCCCAACAGGCAGGGGTTTCCCTCTCTTTCCTCTGCGAAGCAATTCAGCAAAGCGAAGGAGATCTCCTCTTGGCCCTGAAAAAGATCGAGGGCTCTCAGCGTTAATGTTTGGGAATTGAAAAAGCCCGCTCATCCCATGGGGACGAGCGGGCTTTTTTTATGACGAGGAAACCGTGCTAGTTATTGCAATCGAGGCTGTCCGCCGTCGGATCCGGTCCTGGATTCGGGAAGGGCGGCGGCGGAGCGGGCCCTGAAGAAAACAGGAATGCCAACACAGCCACCGCATCGGCGATGTCATTTCCGCCATCGTCATTGGCATCCAGTGAGTCGAGACAATCGGAAGCCAATCCACTGAAGAGGAAATTGAGGATGAAGACAGCATCGGCCACGTTCACCGTCAGGTCATTGTTTCCATCCGCGCGGATGAACGAGTTGGCACCGACGACGATGCTTCCCCCCTCCAGCAACGGCGGAACCGCATTGCCTCCCGGGTCGACCAAAAGATTTTCAGAGGGTGGAATAGCAGGGCCCACACCATTGGCCATCTCCAAGAGGACCTCACTGCCTACGGTGACGGTCGGTTGCAAAATGTAGTTGGCTGTGGCGAGGATCGTCTGATCTGAGGGTGCCACTGTCGTGGTTCCCGTAAAACTGAGGATCGCACCCAGAGTCCACCAGCCACCTCCCGCTGTCAGATCGTTGTTGAATGCCGGCTCAAAGAAATCGGCACCCAGGGCGACACTGTTTTCGGCGGTAATAGAGGAGACGATCACGTCGTTGGCATCAAAATCGACCGCCAGGGAAAAACCGGCAATCACGGTATCGTGATCGGCGCTGACCGTCACTGCCACAGGGCTTCCCGGAGCACCTTCAGCGCTGTCGTGGAAGATGTACTCCTCTGTGTAAAGGAAACCCGGGTTCAGCAAATCGCTTCCCGAAGCCTGACTTGCAATCACCGCCACAAATCCCGGCACCGTTGCTGGCGGCACATTGCCCACCAACTGGGTATCACTGACAAAATTGAGATTGTCGACCAGAGAGTTGCCCAGTAGCACTGCGACATCAGAGGTAAAGTTTTGGCCAGTGATGGTAATGAAGGCTCCCCCGGCGGTGGATCCGTCTGGCGGGTTGATGCCTGTGATCAGCGGTGGATCCAAAGTCGGAGGAGGGCCGTCAGAAACACTGACGTCATCAATGTACCAATTATCGTTGTTCTCATTGGTATTGGTGATGAAGCGTAAACGGAACTGATTATGTCGGGCATTGGCTGGCAAAGTGTAGGTGTTGGTCGCATAGGAAGATGGTGCGCCTCCTGTTGAGACGATTCTGTCCAACTCAATCCAGGCGAGGGACGCACTCAGATACTCGACGATCAATTCTTCGCCGGCTTCAACTCCTGTGTGGTTCGAATAAAACTGCAACACAGGGTTGGTGCCACCCAACAATATCACGTTGGAACGAATCTCGTCGTATTCGTAAGCCCCTCCACCACTTCTGTTCAGCTGAAGGGAAGTGGGACCACTCGGCTCACCATTACCCTGGCTACTGACGATTCCGCCCTCATTGTAGATCCACAGATTGGAATCGACGGATCCCGTTGGAAAATCATCGAAGAAGGGCAATGCCAAAGCCGGAGTTTTGCTGGAAAGGCAGGATCTGGAATTACGGTAGTTGACGATCTGACCCACGGGTGCCGGAGAAAAACTCAATGGGTTGACTCCATTACAGCCGTTCAACACTGAGCACATGATTCTGCAGGTTCCCTGACTGTCACAGTGGGAAGAGGACCAGTTGTGCCCCAGCTCATGGGTGGTCAGAGCAACCCTCCTGCTGAAGACAGAACTGAAACGAGACTCCGACAGACCGTATGCATTGTTTGTGCAAATATCCGCGAGGTAAGCAACCCCGATGGTGCCCCCGTCGAGATTCACTCCCGTAAACAGGTGAGCCACATCTCTGGGGATCTGGTTTTCAGGTGAGGAAGACCAGACATTGCTGAATGTACTCAGCAGCTGACCGGCACTGGAAATGGTTCCGTAAGGATCTGAGCTGGTGGTTCTCACAATCAGGATCGAAATCTCGTAGGTGATACTGATGGAAAGGTCTTCATAAACCTCTGCCGTCGCATTCATCACATTTTCGATGTCCGCGACAGTGTTGTTCACACTGCCACCGTTCTGCTGAAAGAACTCAAAGTCCGCGTCGATCCCAATTTCCGTCAGATAGAAGGTCGTACCAAAGGACTGGGGTACAGGGCTTCTGTTCGGTCGCCCGGGACTCGAGAAACCACTGGTTCCACACAACTCACCATTATCGATGACATCCTTGTCGTCGATGATGACGTGCCACTCGGAATCACCACCGTATCCCGCTTCCTTTGCGGGAACGATCGAAAACAATTCATTCCCGTTACGAATCAGGGCGGTCAAAGAAGAGCCATCAAAACTGCCGGCAACTGTTGATCCAGGGATCTCGAGGATTCTTCCACGGCGGGTCTGAACCGGTGGCGCGGGATAAGGCTCCAATCCATTGCCGTTATCCACCAAAACCTGAAACCGGTCACTCCGAACGGAATGGGGAATAAGACTCAGGGTGACAGGTCCAGTACCGGGAAGGTTCACCTCAACCAGCAATTCCCCATCCGTAAACTGATCGAAGAGCAGTCTCTGTGGGTAAGCCTCTGTCACACCCAGTTGGTCAGCCATCACTGAAGCAACAGGATCAGAAACATTGAGATCCGCCTGTGCCAGAGCATCCTCACCACCAAGAATCAGGCAGGCCAATATGGAGAGCCGAAGTACACTTTTATTCGGGGTTGAATCAGCCATCAAAGCCTCACTCCCTCTTCCCTCTCAAGAGCCCAACCTTGCGAAAAGGGAACAATGGTCCATTTTCGCCTCCACTGTTTTCATAGTCACCCGAGATCAATTGCAGATGCAAGGATCTCATTTTCTCAAACATAGAATAGAGAACGATTTACGATGGTATCTGCGATCCCGCGGGGACGCAACTGTGAGGCTTGGCTCTCAAATGCTCCATGAAGCTCTCGAAACACCGCTGTAACTGTCATTCCTGTACGACCTTTGCTCTTCTCAACAATCTGCTGAGATCCCTGAGCGTGAACGGCTTATTGAGGATTCCGACAACATTTTTTTCCGGATTGAAGCCAGCGGCATCAATCTGATTCCCGCTGCACAGTAGAACCTTGACCGCGTTATTCAGCCTGACGAGTCCCTCAAAACAATCCGCCCCTGACATGCCCGGCATCTTTTGATCAAGGATGACCAGGTCGATCTGATCGCTCTTCTGACCGTATATCTCAAGGGCTTCGACCCCATCAAACGCACTCAAGGTTTTGAATCCCATATGTTCAAGCAACAGCTTGCAGGATTCATTGACCATGGAATCGTCGTCTACGATCAGGACCGTGCCATGACCACTCATGATTTCTGAAGGCAACTCCCGACTGTCGGCTCTTTCTTCAACCAGCGGCCATTCAAGCTCAAACGTTGCTCCAGACTGGTTGTTCCCCACCCGAATACTGCCGCCATGGTTCCTCATAATTCGGTAGATAATCCACAAACCCATCCCCGTGCCCTGCTTGGTTTCTTTTTTCGTGGAAAAGTAGGGTTCAAAGATATTGAAAACGTCGTCTCTATGAATTCCGGGCCCCTCATCGCTGAAGGTGACCTTGATCATTCGCTGTCCGAATTCATTGGTATTAAAACGTGTTGAGATGGAGATCAGACCGTTATCGTTGAAGCCTCTCATCGCATCATTGGCATTGGAAAAGAGATTCATGAATACCTGATGAACCTGAGAGCGATCGCAATTGACGATATCCAGGTCTGAGTTCAGGTTCAAAGCCGGCTTCTGATTGGTAACCAGACTGGAAGTCACCAGCTCTGAGACCTCCCGAATCAACTTGTGAAGAGAAAACTTCGAAACCTCTTTGGAAGGTGTCGACAAATCCCTGATTCGACTACTCAAGGAAGCACCCAGTTCTGCGGCACTCTTCACCGACTTCAGTGATCTCTTCTCTTTTTCATCCATGGACCCGGAACGCAAAAGCAATGAGACATGCCCACTGATGGATTGAAGCAAGTTGTTGAAATCATGCGCAATACCATCCGTGATATTGTTGATGCTTCTCTTTTTGTCTTCCTGAAAGCTGAGTTGCTCCAGCTTTTTTCGATTCATTTCTTTACGTTGCTGCTCAATTCCACTGGCCACCATTAATGCAACCAGTGAAAGGTAGCCACGAACCAACTGCTTTCGATAAGTCATGGGAGCATCCCACTGCACACCGTGTCTTTCGCCTTCCAGCTCCACAGCGATACAACCCAGCAGTTTTCCTCCAACCTTCATCGGCGCGATGACAAACCCCCGGTTTGAATCAGGGAAGATGAAACTGCGAATCTCTCGCACTGCATACGGCATGTCTGGAAGCACAGACGAACTGTCATCTTCAACAAACTTTTCACCGTTCTCGAAGACCGTCCACAGCCTTCTCAATGAAATCGGATCAGCAGCCTCTTCGTCGCTGGCAGGAGGGCTGCACCAACTCAGTTCTTTTTGGGCGTAGCTCTTGACCTTTTTGAAAACCTGAATGGAACGAATACCGTCAATCAGACTACTGAGATCTTTGAACATCGCCTGTATATGGACATCCAAAGCTCCGGGGTCTGCACCCATCATGTTCAAAACGGAGTTCTTGAGGAATTTGTAGTGCTCCAGACTGTGAATGTGAGCACAAATCAGGTGCTTCCCCTCAGAAGAAAACTCATTGGCAGGATTCGCCGTCAACAGAGCATCAAACGTTTCGCCATTCGCTTTGACAAACTGTGCTTCCCACTTCACAGAGCCATTCTTCAGAAAAGTTTCGTAGATCTCTTTACGAGTACTTTCGTAATTCGCCGGGTGCAATGAGCGAATGTGCATCTGCTCAAACGTTTTTTCGTCATATCCAAACAGGTTTGTCGCAGCTTCATTGACGAAATAGATCTTGCCGTTGTCGTCATGAATGATGCTTGCAGCCTCAAGGCTCGAAACCTCCTGGAAGACTTTCCATTCCCGGGAGTTTTTCTTCAATGCGTTGTGGTACTGGTTCTCAAGATTGCTTCTGGCCCTGTTTCTTCTCGCGCTCAGGACTCGATGAACCAGCTCTTTTTCACTGGTATCCGGGGATATGCAATCCAGTACACCCTGATAGTAGAACTCTTGCTCACGTTCTTCTGTTTCCGTTTTTGACTTGTGCGAATCCATGACGACAACGACGCCGGCAACGTCTGTCAAACTTATTAAAGAAGTGGCAGGTTTCTGGCATTCCAATCTTCTGATTACAGATTCTGCAACAAGAAGAATTCCACAACGTACTCTGTTCTTGTTTTCGCATTCCTCCAGATTGATCGGCTTTAATTGCTGATCCTGGGCTTTGAACAATTCTATCAGGCTTTTCTCAAGTCCCGGGTTTCTCACGTCTGCATGAACAACAGGAAGGTTTCGCGCTTCGCTTTTTTCGGTGTCTTTCGGTTCTCTGAAGATTTCGATAATTGCCTGAGGGAGATCTGCTGCTTTGACCATTTCATCTGCAGACGAATCGATGGCGAATTGATTCAGGTCTGCACCGAGTAACCTCTGCGTCACAGCAGTGATACGAGGTTGGGCTTTGGGGTTTGCTGCTTTGAGTCGTCGCAAAATGCGGCGATTCAAGCCAGACAAAGGGACTTTGGGGAAATGGAAATGCGAAACGATCTCTTGAGGGGATTCGCCATTTTTTTCGTATTCGCAGAGTTGTTGATCCAACTGCGACAGTTCGTAGACAACATCCACTCTGTAGTTCAAATCTGACAAAGATTTTCGCAGGACCGTCAGTTCTTTTTCTTCAACGGATTTGTTCCATGCAATCAGAGCGATTTTTTGAGCAGATTTTTTCTCAGGGCCCACTCGCACTCTCCCGTTCACCAGCGATACGTCACTCCCTGAACATCACCAGGCTGTTCCGAAGTTCTGTATTTCCCATATCCGAAAACGACAAAGGACCGGACTTGGTTTCCACGAACTTGCTAAAGGACGGGATGGGGGCTGAATTGCGGTTAACTGGCATGAAATGGATAAAGCAGGCGTGGAAAATTGAAAATGGATCAGGATTTCAGGAAATGTGGCCCAAAAGGTCTTTTTGGGCCACATCCCATGCAGAGATTTTATTACTGTCTCAATCCTGTCAGCAGCTGATCAACGACTGCTTTTGCGTCCCCAAACAACAT
Organism: Planctomycetota bacterium; assembly: GCA_013911165.1. Classification (GTDB taxonomy): domain Bacteria; phylum Planctomycetota; class UBA8108; order UBA1146; family UBA1146; genus UBA12191. The sequence goes on from JACETR010000037.1 coordinate 8,262, forward strand.
GCGCGTGTTGTCCTTGAAGAAGAGCGGATTTTGAACTCCGGCGTAACCGGTACCCATACTCCTCTTCATGACGATGGTCGTCTCTGACTTCCAGACTTCGAGGACCGGCATACCAGCGATGGGACTCGCTGGGTCTTCCTGGGCATCGGGGTTGACGATGTCGTTGGCACCGATCACCAACGCCAGATCTGTCTCAGGGAAGTCGTCGTTGATCTCTTCCATTTCGAGAACGATGTTGTAGTCAACATTTGCTTCTGCAAGCAAAACATTCATGTGACCGGGAAGTCGTCCGGCGACCGGGTGAATGGCGAAGCGAACTTCTTTTCCCTTGTCGCGAAGAAAGTCTACAGCCTGACTGAGTGAATGCTGAGCTTGCGCAACAGCCATTCCATAGCCCGGCACGATGATGATGCTGGAAGCTTCACGCATCGCTTCAACTGCTTCGCCCACATCATAGGTTTGAACTTCACCCTGATCCTGGGATTTGCTCGCGCCGCCACCGCCTCCATCAGTACCAAATCCGCCGAGGATCACACTGATGAAGGATCGGTTCATCGCACGACACATGATGTAACTGAGGATCGCTCCAGAGGACCCCACCAATGCACCTGTGATAATCAGCAAGTCGTTTTTGAGCATGAACCCTGCTGCAGCGGCTGCCCAACCGGAATAACTGTTGAGCATCGAGACCACCACCGGCATGTCCGCGCCACCGATGGCTGCGACCATGTGAAACCCGATTACGCAGGCGATCAGAGTCATCCACAGCAGGGGTTCCCAATTGCTGTTCACATCCGAGGGAACAAAGTCGATGGCCAGCCAGACGCAGGCCGCCACCATCAGAATATTGATCAGGTGTCGACCCGGGAGTGTCAGCGGCTTGCCGGAAACACTGCCTCTCAATTTGAGGAAGGCGAGCACAGATCCGGTAAAGGTAATTGCGCCGATGAAGACGTCGAGATAGATCTCAATGTTGAGGACAAAGGATCCTTTTTCAGCCACATCTACGCTGGGGTTGCTGTACATGGAGAGTCCCACGAGTACTGCTGCCAGTCCGACGAAGCTGTGCAAAATCGCCACCAGCTCTGGCATCGAAGTCATGCCCACTCGAGCGGCCATCACACCACCGATCAGTGCACCAACACCGATCGCGGCAGCAAAGGCTGTTTTGGTTTCCGAATCACTAAGCAAAGCCTCTGCATTGAGGCCTTCTGCATTTCCTGTGATCCACAAGGTGGTCGCACCGATCGCCAACAACATACCGATGATGCCGTAGAGGTTTCCACGCTTGGCGGTTTTCTGGGTAGAGAGTCCACCCAAACTGAGAATGAAGAGCACGCCGGCAACGAGGTAAGACGCGATAATGGCTCCTGCAGGTATCATCGTGCCCCCTTAACCCTGGAACATTTTCAGCATGCGCTGGGTAACGAGGAAGCCCCCGGCGATGTTGATAGTGGCAAACAGAACAGCGACGACCCCGAGAATCGTTGCAGGCTCATTCAGCGAACCACCCAACTGCAGCATTCCGCCGACGATGATGATTCCACTAATGGCATTGGTCACACTCATGAGCGGGGTATGCAAGGAAGCGCTGACATTCCAGATCACCTGGTAGCCCACAAAGCAGGAGAGCACAAACACGGTGATCTGATGCAGGAAGCCTTCACTTCCGGTCCAGCCGACGGCGATCAGTGCGAGACCAATCAACATCAGCACCCATGGTCCGCGGTCTTTCTCTTCTTTGGGTTCTGCAGCAGCAACAGGTGCAGCCTCAACCTTGGCCGGTTCCGGCTTTTTCAATTCTTCAGCCAATTTCTTGACCGGTGCGGGCCATTTCATTTCACCGTCACGAAGCACGAGAGCTCCACGGACGACTTCATCCTCTTCGTCGATACGGTATTCCTCTGCCTTGCCCATGTCGTCAAGGAGGTGGCAGATGTTGTTTCCGTAAAGATCGCTGGAGACATTGGCCATGCGGCTGGGCAGATCGGTGTAACCGATGATTTTGACCCCGTGGCTTTCTACCACTTCGTCAGCAACGGCACCGGCGGTGTTTCCGCCTCTCTCCGCAGCCAGATCAACGATGACCGAGCCCTGCTTCATATTCTTGACCGCCTGTTCGGTGATCAACAATGGGGCCGGTTTTCCAGGAATCAGTGCCGTAGTGACAATGATGTCGATCTCTTTCGCCTGTTCCTCAAAGAGAGCGTGTTCGGCGTCGATGAAGGCCTGACTCATCTCCTTGGCATATCCACCAGAGCCGGTTCCATCCTCTTCCAACTCCACTGTCAGGAAATCGGCGCCCATCGACTGGACCTGTTCTTCCACCGCCGGGCGTGTATCGAAAGCACTGACGATCGCTCCAAGCCCGCGGGCAGCGCCGATGGAGGCAAGACCTGCCACTCCGGCACCCACGACCAAAACTTTTGCGGGCGGCACCTTGCCGGCGGCGGTCATCTGTCCGGTGAAGAAGCTGCCGAACTCATTGGCCGCCTCCAGAACCGCCCGGTAGCCGGCGATGTTGGCCATCGAAGAAAGCGCGTCCATCTTCTGCGCACGGCTGATTCGGGGAATGCAATCCATCGCCAGAACTGTGGCCTTGCGCGCGGAGAGTCGGTCCACCAGATCCTTGTTCTGGCCAGGCCAGATGAAACTGATCAGCGTTCCACCCTCGGAGAGCAGATCCGCTTCATGGAGATCCAGATCCGCACGCTCCATCGGCTCACGGACCTTGATCACCACATCGGACTGCCCCCATGCGGCACGGGTGTCACAGATATTGGCTCCCGCATCCTGATAAGCCTGGTCGGTGAAACTGGCGGCGATACCTGCGCCCGATTCCACCTGCACTTCAAAGCCCTGCTTGATGAGGCGCTGGACATTTTTGGGAGAAGCGGCCACTCGGCATTCACCGGGCCACGCTTCTTTCACAACACCGATCTTCATGACCGATCCTTTCAAGGCGGATTCCTGCCTATGGACCCATGATGCGTATTTCAGCCCCTACTTTGTAGCAATTCCGAGGTAATACGACCGGTCTAGCCGGTTCTCCTCGTCTCTTCAGGGAGTAAAATGGCAGGTGTGAATCCTGCGAAGATTTCGGAATACCGCTCGCTGGAAGGATCGTACGCATGAATCAGAAACTCTTGGCCACCGACGAGGGCAAGTCACTCTTCCTGCCACGATCCCTGTTCACATCTGGCCTGATCCCCGCATTTGCACTGCTGTTGCTGATCTTTGCTCCGGCGACGACTTCACAGGCACAAACTGACGTTGCAGTCTGCGGCACCTTTGAAATGGACCCATTGGGGATGTGTCTCGTCTTTTACCCCGACGATCCGGCAATCGGAGACATCGCCGCCGACTTGGGCGCTTTGCCGATGCCCCCTGCTGGCAGCTATGGCCTTCTCAGCGGCACCGCCTGGGATTGTGTCGGCATCTGCTTCCCGACACTTTGCATCAGTGGTGGGACTTTTGATCCCATTGGCTGCAATCCTGCCAGTGGTCCCGAGTTCATTCGCGGTGATTGCAACAACGACATGGCCTTCAACATTGCCGATGTGATTTATCACCTGCACAGCCTCTTCGCATCTGGCCCACCACCGCCCTGCCGCGATGCCTGTGATATGGATCTCAGTGGGAACGACGACATTGGCGACACGGTCCAAATGCTCAACGTGCTGTTTCAGGCAGCACCCGATCCCCCGGCACCCTTCCCGGATTGCGGCCCTGCTGACCCCGGCGGCCCGGTTCCCGACTGCCAAAATCCCATCTGCCCCTAAACAAACCATTTCGGAGGAACTGTGAAGTTCAACCTCATCCCTCGCCGATTTCGGAATCCTTATGTGACGACCGCTGTTTTGGTCGTCTGGTGTGGAATGTTTGGTTTTTACCTCATGGATCTGCAGACCTACGCCGATGCAGAAAAGTGGCCTATCGTCAGTGCGGATCTGGTCTCGGGCGAAATTGAGGAAATCAAAAGAAGACGGGGAAGATCATCCAATTACCGCCTCAATCTGGAATACCGATACGAAGTGGCGGGCAAGGTTTATCAGAACGACAAAATACAGGTCCTCGACGATGACTTCAGTGATCGTTCAGAGGCAGAAAAAGCCCTCAAAAGTTATCAGGCGCTTCCCATGTTGACGGTTTACTACTCCGAATCGAACCCCGCTACTTCCATCCTCCAACCAAAGATCCCCGGGCATTCGGGCATCTTTCTTGTTCTTGCCGGGGTTGGGGCCCTTGTTTTTCTGGGGATGACCATCCTGGCGTGGATTCGCAAGTAAAAGGTCCCACAGCATGGATCCGTATCAGCCCCCCGCAGAGGCTGTATCTGGTGGTTTAGTGATCTCGCTCGCAGCATGCGAAGAGATTCAGTTTCTGCTCTTCATAGAGGATCTCCGTGCAATCCCGGCCAAACTTTGACTCTCTGAAGATCCGGTTCATGTCCGCCTCATCCCTGTGAATCAGCTTCCAGTCGAGCAGGTGATCCATCAGAGCCCTGGATCGGTTGGAAGTATGAAAGTTCCCCAACACGACGCGCCCACCCGGACGCAGCAGGCCATGAATGTAGTTCAGGAATCGCACGACGAACTCGTCGCTGAAGTAATCGATCAAACCGATGCTGTATATGAGGTCTTGTGGGGGAACATCGAGTTGCCCGCGGCCCAGAGACAGATAAACGAGATTGAGTCTCTGCAAATCGATTTTGGATTCCAGACCCATCTCTTCACGCCATTGACCGACAAACTCCAACGCCTGTTGATCGATATCAATCAGATGGCTGTTGACTCTCGACTCTATCCCGTGGGCTTGATAGTGATCGTAAACCTCCCGGGCCGGCCCACAGGCGAGACTGGTAATTTCAATCGGTCCTTCAGGACTGAGCTGGCACGCTCTCTCTATCTGTTCTGTGATCAAACCGCGCCTGTTTCGAACTGCCTGTGCACAACTCAAGTCGAGGAAAGCCTGGTCCATCAGAGCCCCGAGCGGACCCTGTCCCTCAGGTTTATTCTGATAGATCCATTCGATGGTCATGAAATCACCGGCATATCCCCGCGGCTTGGAATAGGAGCGTTCCGCAATCCTTGAGAAGAAGAGGTAGGGCAACATCTCCTTCATCAATTCTCTTCCCAGTTGCTCACAGCGGACGGAACTGAGTTCACTTTCTGACCCAATCAGATCGTTGATGAGCCCTTCGAGATGCTTCATGTGCTCCAGAAACTCGGTGGAAAGTTCTTCTGTCAGGCCGCCCTTACGGGTTCGCTCCATCTCCTCTGCCTGCAAAAACAGGTCCTTGAAACGGTTCAGGGCGGTGGTCAACACCTGAGTCACTTCGAGATCATGAGGGTGATCCCCTGCCTGTTTGGGCTGAAGTTGACGAGCATTGTTTCTCAGTCTTTGCGCCATCAACTTCGCGACGGCGACATGAAATCTTGCAGAGAAGGAGTCATCCGACTGCAGTTTTTGCGTCAGTTGATCAGTGGAGATTTCCAGCAACAGGCTGTTTTCCCTGGCACGCACACTGGCAGTCGCTGCTCTTCCCTCAATGAAAGACAGTTCACCAACAAACTCACCCAACCCGACAAGTGCCAGGTCGTGCTGGGGGCACTCCTGAGTAAAGACTGACAAAACCCCATCCAAAACGATGAAAACTTTCTCCAACATTTCGCCCTGTTCGATGATCTGGGTATTGGCGATCACCTGACGTTCGACCCCGGCATTCAGAATCCAATCGCGATCCTGATCCGTAAGTCCTTCCAAAAACTCCACCATTTCAAAAACTGCCATGGGTCTTTCCTGTCACAAAGAAGCGAAGAAGCCTGAAGCTCCATCGCGCAGTGGTTCTGGTCATAAATTGCGGGCAGGGACATACGTATCGGCAGGCCCTCCCCAAAATGCCATATGAATGATATGCGGAATCTGACATCTTTCGGACCCGAAAAATCTCAATATCAGTCAGATTTGGCGTTGTAAGCCAACCCGGCTCTCGTGGAACGCTTCTACAGAAATCGCTGTTACAACCAGGAATTCTCTACTTGGTTTTTAATCCTGCTCTTGCTTGAATGGGCCCATGGAAAATCAGGAACATGAAAACCAGGAAGAGCCGCGGGGCAGTGTAAAGATTCAGACCACACGGGGTTTGATCGCGCAGATCATCTTTATATTGCTGATCTCATCAGCGTGGTTGGCAGGTTTCAATTTTTGGTATCTCGATGGAATGAGCTATCAGGAATCCTACCGCTGGCCTTTCGTCACCGGCGAAGTACTCACTTCCGAAGTCGGATTCTCCAGAAACGAAAAAAGCATGCGGAGGTACTACCCGCAAATCCGCTATCGATATGTCGTCAACGGCGATACCTATGAAAATGATCTGGTAGAGTTGGTTCAGGAAAACAAACCAAAAAGTGCCGTCACCCGTTTCCTTCGCGACTTCCAGGTTAATGACGAAGTTCTCGTCTACCATCACAGAGACGATCCACAAAAGTCCTTGCTGGTCCCCGGTGACGAAGATTCCGATTTCGGGAACTTTCTTTTCTATACTGCATTCATGGGCATCTTTGCTTTAGTCGTTGCCTTGTTTGCATTTGGAACCTTCAAGTCTTTTCTCGTATGGAAAGACGGACAATCCTCCGACACCGAATAGATGGCCCTCTTGTTTAGAGGGTTCTCCTGTTTGGTATTGCTGTGTATAATCAGGTATGTGTTCGCTTTTCAGGTCGTTTGGATAACGCCTTTATGATTCAACTCCTGAATCACATGCAGAAATGCCAATCATGAATCAGCACCAAACCAAAAACGCCAAACTCCGACCCCTGGTCTGGGCCATGAGCGTATGGATCCTGACTCTGGGAATCTCTTGGTCTTACGCTTCAGCCAGTGACGTCTACCTGCTGAAGATGGAACATCCATTTCCGCCACTGCCCACTGTTGATGTGTTGCTCGACACCCAACACGGTGGCCCTGTAAACGGTTGGATCATCACGATCTGTCATGAAGAAACAGAGGTGGAGTGGAACGACCTGTACTACGGAAGCGCTGTCACGAATCTGCCTGCGCCACCGGAGTTCGAGGCCATCACCCCATTTTCCAACGGCTTTACGGTCGAGACGATACTTGACTCTACACTGGCGATGACACTCCCGGCGGATGAAGACCTCCACCTTTACTCCGTGGATTACATCTGGGTTCCTTCAGGCTCCTATTGGACAGACCTGACCTTTTGTGACCCTGGCGGATCGACCTATTCGAATATGATCTTGAGGGAATCGGTCGCCACTCTCCCCTACACATTTGACACCTTCATGTTTAATGGAGTCGTTGACCCCATGGCGATTTACCGCATGCCCTTCTCCGCCGGCACCTACGATGGTGGCAGTGGAATCGGCAGCATCTCCATCGAACCCGTGGTTCTAGCAGGCCTTGTGCCCTCTTTTGAGTTGGATGGCCTGTCTATGGCGGTCTCCCATGACGGCGATCTTTTTCAGGTCGACAGTGTCATCCCATCCGGCCAATTCGGCGAATCCAATGGTGGAGCCGGACCCGACCTGGTTTTGGTCGAAATTCTCGACAATGGCTGGACCATCGACATGACCGTCGACACCGCTGGAATCGAAGTGGTCTCTTTCAATGGTGGTCTCATTGCCGTCGAAGCAACCTATTCGACGATTCCAGCCGCAGCCTCACCCTCTGCCTGCGTCTCCAGCTGGCTTCGATTTGACAACTCCCTGGGAGTCAACAATGAAATCGACTTCACAGGATTCGGCACTGGGGGTGCCTGTCATGAAGACAGCGTTCTGATGATGTCTCCCATTGTGAAAAACTTCATTCGCGGAGATGTCAATCTGGACAACTCCATCGACCTCTCCGATGGAATCAGTCAGTTGGAATCCCTCTTCAGCGGGTCGGGGCCTGTCGATTGTGAAGATGCAGCCGATACCAATGACGATGGGGCTTTCAACATTGCAGATACCATCTTCTTGCTCAGCTACCTCTTCTCTGGTGGATCTCCGCCTGCAGACCCGTTTGGAGCATGCGGCCCAGACCCCAGCTTCGACTCCCTGGGATGCAATTCTCCGGTCTGCCCCTGATTTTCAGGTTTTTTTGAAATCTGCGGTCCGATCCTCCTGACGATCCCGATGAGAACATCAGGAGGATCGTCGTGGCTTTACAAATCCATACCCACAATCTGGGGCCGCAGCACTTTCGTGCACTGATGTTTGTCAAATCCACGGTTTCCCCGGAGAAGATCCGCTCCATTCCCGCAGAGGTCACTCTGATCCTCGATCTGGAAGACAGCATTCCTGACGACCAGAAATCCAGGCAAAGACACCGAGTTCGCCGCATGTTCCACATGGGTCTGTTTCAGGACCGAAAAGTGATCTTGCGAGTCAATGGACCTGATCGACCAGAAGAGTTGCACTCCGATGTGATCGAGTGCCTGCACAAGGACCTGGATGGTGTCATGATTCCCATGGTCCAGAACGCTGCAGAAGTGAAGCACGTGGTGGATCTGGTCCAGAGAAGAGAGTCCGCGCTGGGACTTCCACCAGGCAGAATTTCACTGATCCCCCTGATTGAGAGACCCGGTGCAATTCTGTCTCTGCAAGAGATTGCACGCAGTTCAGAAAGAGTCGCTGCATTGGCATTCGGCCATGTTGATTACTGCGTCGAAATGCACTCCGAGATCAGTGAAGACTGCTATCAAAATGCACAACAAACGGTTTTGCAGGTGGCTCGATCCTGCCAGATCTCTGCGGTCTCTACCGTCTATCTGGATCTCGAAGATAAAAAGGGTTTCAAAAATCAAAACAAGCGCATGAAAAAAATGGGGTTTGACGGCTGCCTTGCTCTGACACCCAAACAAGCAGAGTGGGCGTTGGAGATCTTTTCCCTTACCGCTGAAGAAATTGAGCGAGCCCGAAGAGTCATCGCTGCAGTGAAGGAACAGGGGAGTATCGCCATGCTGGACGGCGAAATGGTCGGGCCACCAATGGTAAAAATCGCCCAACGCATCCTTTCTCAGGCTGCCCTGGAAAAAGTGGAGGTTGCCTGATGATTGGAGAACTGCCGCACTACGGACTGGATTTGAATACAGCTGCTCCAGGCCAGATTCTGGAAAGCCCCCATGAAGTCACCATCGATGAGTCGTGGCGCATGCAGTGGCAATCAGTCTTTCCGACATCCCAACATCTGTATACCAGCTCAGAATATGCGGCCCGTTGCGGATTCGATTCGATTCCCGTTCCCCAGGCAATGCTTCTCAACATGACCCTGTGTTTTTCCGTTGAACCGTTTTCCCAAAGCTGTCGACTTCATTTGGGCTTGGAAAATGCTCGTCAGGAAGCTCCGGTTTATAGTGGAGACACCCTGAGAAGTTTCACAAGAATCGATGGTATGGCAAACACTTCACGAGGAGATGCCAGTGTCATTCATTCCACTCACATCCTGGTCAATCAAAGAGATGAGAGAGTCTTCTCCCTGAAGAAGAGATCTTACTATGATCCACTGCCCGTCTTGTCGAACGCCACAGCTGATCCTGTTTCAGACGATCGCTCCCAATTTTTCAACGGAGCGACAACCTCGCTGATTGACCACTACAGTGAAGTAAATTCCTTTCCTCCTGCTCAGACCAATCGATTGACACCCGGGGCGCTGATTCTTCACCCCATGGTGAGACCCTTGGGTTGGTCAGAAAATCTGGCCTTGTCGACGATCTATCGCAACACCCATCCGGTGCACTGGGATTCAAACCATTATGGCCGTGATGGGATTGTTGTTTGTGGCGGCTTCGTGCAATCGCTGGTTTTCGCAGCGGCTGATCGTGAGCTGAGACAAATTCTGGATGACACGCTGGTTCACTCTTCTCACATCAACACCGTGACACCCGAGGATGGCTTGGGAGCCATCTCGGTAATCATCGAATCAGAAGAGATTTCAGAGAAGCTCGAACGGATTACTGTGAAAACGCTCGGGCTGAAAAATGTCGATGTTGGAGAAGAGTTGCCAGGAGTCGATATTCCGGCTGAGCTCCTCTCTCTTGAACAACTGCGACCTTCCGAAATTGAGTCTATATGCAGAGAACGGTGCCCTGTTCTTGCAGGCAGGATTGCCATGCAGGCCACCCGATCCCTATTACGGCCCATATAAAAAACGGGGCTCATAAAGTGAAGAGTTGGGGAACTCTGAGAGTGAGGTGTTCGTTGAGAAAAAAATCGGTGAAGCGAGGCCGCCCAATGCAATGGAGCCTTAGTTGACTTATGCAAATCCCCCCGTATTTGACCTGAATCAAGCCTGGCCGGGATTGATCCTGGAAAGCCCTCACGAGATCACTGTCGAAGATCAATGGCGCAGTCGCTGGTCTTCCATCTTCCCGATTTCCCAGCGGATTCAGACCAGTGTTGAATACTCCAAAGCCTGTGGTTTTTCAGAGATTCCGTTCCCCCCTGATCTTCTCTTGAACATGGCCCTGAGTTTTGCTCTGGACCCTTTCTCGGAGCAGTGCCGATACCAACTGGAATTTGAAAACGCCCGTCAGGAAAAAACCGTCTACGCTGGGGATACCCTGAAAAGTTACTCCAGAGTGGAAGAGGTCAGAAATACCAGCCGTGGTGACGCCAGTGTCCTGTCGATGACCCACATTCTGGTCAATCAACGGAACGAGCGCATTTATTCTCTTCAAATGCGATATTTCTTTGATCCGCTGAGCGCAATCAAAACAAAACCAGAGCCCGCCCCCCGATTCCACGCTGAACAATACTTTCAACAGGCGGCAGAATTTTTCACCCAACGTTATCAGGGTCTTTCCGCATTCCCCGATGCCCCGCAGTTCCAGCTCGCTCGCGGAGATATCTATCACCACCGCTCTCAACGTCCCATCTCCTGGTCAGAAAATTTATCGGTTTCGACGATGCTTCAGGAGTCACACCCGATTCACTGGGATGCCGATCGATACGGCAAGGAAGGATTGATCATCTCCGGGGGACTGGTGTACTCACTGGTTTCTGCCATCAGCAATCGGGACTTCCTGCAGGTTCTGGATGAAGCGGTCCTTCACTGCTCCCATCTTCATCCTGTTTCGCCTGGAGATCAGGTCAGTGCCATTAGCCGAATTCTTTCTGTCGACCCCATCGACAACCACCTGGAAGCGGTCAGGGTCAAAACACTCGGGCTTAAAAATATCGCCCCAGAAGACTTAGGATCCGGAAACAGACTTCCTAAACGCCTTCTCAAGGAGAAGCAGCGCTCACGAAATGAAATTGAGGAAATCTGTGCTCAGGAATCTCCCGAACTGATGGAAAAAGTCGTGCTTCAATGCGTACGCACATTGATTCGACCGCGGGTGGATGCCGCCGTCAAAAACCAATCGCCAGATTGATCACCGGCCCGGGATCATAGGTGCCCTCAGGGCCAGATGAAGTTTCGACAGACAGCGGCAGGATCAGAGACAGATTCCAACTTCTCATCATTTCGTCACGCCAGTTGATTCCCAACTGCAGGGATAGGTTCTGGAAACCCGTATTCGGGTCTTCTTCCCCCTCCCAATAGGCACGTCCCATATCCTGTACAAACAGGCCCAGTACCCCATTCAGATGTTCCCATGGGCCCACCTCGCCCAAAGCAGTCACGACACCCATGCCACCCTGGATCAGTTGCGACCCCTTGTATCCCTTGCTGCTGGTGGAAGTGGGGAAGCGCCCCTGACCGTAGAAACTGAAGACGCTCGACTCGCCAAAGGGACGAGCGTAGGAAAACTCGAGGATGGGATCAAAGGTGCCACTGCCAAACTGGATGTGTTCATGGCGCTCCCCTGCATCTCCCAATTCATAGGGATTATCTTCAGTCTTTCCCGTGGGCAGGGTCGAACCCAATGCGATGGACAGGCTGCCCATTTCGACACCGAAATCGCGGAACTGATGACCGAGTAGTAATTCCAAATCTCCAAAGCCTGTCAGAATTTCTGAAGGATGATGGATCTGCAGATTTCGCTCCATCGCTTCGATCTGTTCCGGTGTTGCCGCCGGATCGATCTGTGAAATGGAAGATGTTCGGGTTCTTCTCTCCAGTGGAAGGCGAGCGCGAATACTCCATGGATCTTCGATGACGTAGTCAAACTGCATCACCACGCGAAAGAGGTCGAGGGTGACATCGTGAACATGACCCGGCACAGATATGGTGTTGCCGAATTCATCGATGCCCGTGTCTTCGTAATGGGTGCCATCAAAGCCGAACCCCCGGCTAATGGAGAGGCGCGTCTGAATCGAACCAGAACCCTGTGACATGGAACCCAGACCGGATCCCAGAGCGCCCGGATCAGGGGCACCCGGATTGGTTCAGGCGGGTCAGCCTTGGGCCCAAAGAGAAGGACCCGCACAGAGCTGGATCAGGAAGAAGATCCATAAAATTTTCGAAAGGTGCGGGCGAAGCATAAGTCCTCCTCGTGACTTTTCACAGATTTACCAAGGTCGCAGATTAGCACAATCCCCGAGTTCCGGGCAAGGATTGGGACGACCTCGCTCTCATACGCCAGCGCAGAACATACGGTTCCATTAAATTCGGTTTTTTCTTCGCTGATTTCGGCACCTCTCCGAGCAATATCGAACTTCTGGCCAATTCTTTTCCCACTTTTTTCGCCATGAAAACGGTTTTTCACAGATGGGGCAGATCTTCTGCTCGAGGTCGGATTTCTTCTTTTGCTTGGCCATGCCTCAAGGATATCGAGGGACAGGGCCCAACCCTGTGCGAGAGAGGTCAAATCCTAGATTCCGTGACCGGTTTGGATCCCTCCGGTTTGCTTCCCCATTCGGGCAGGATCAGTAAGATTTGCGTTTCAAGACCCGGCTTAACAGCCGGCACCCCCTGACCGGAGAGACGGAACCAGAAATGCAGGAACAGATTCGCAACGTGGCGATCATCGCCCACGTCGACCATGGCAAAACCACCCTGGTCGATCGACTCCTGTATCAATCAGGAATGTTCCGCAATGAGGAACTGGATCGACTCGCCGGAGGCCAGCATGGCCTGATCTTCGACAGCAACCCTCTCGAGCGGGAACGTGGGATCACCATTCTCGCCAAGAACTGCGCCATCGAGGTACAGCGTGGGGAAACCACCTACCGCATCAACGTCATCGACACCCCTGGCCACGCCGACTTTGGTGGCGAGGTCGAGCGGGTTCTTTCGATGGCAGACGGAGTACTGCTGTTGGTCGACTCTTTTGACGGCCCGATGCCACAGACACGCTTCGTTCTGCAGAAGGCACTCGAAAACAATCTCAAACCGATGGTCATCGTCAACAAGGCGGATCGCCCCGACGGTCGCCCATCCGAGGTGGTCGACGAGGTCTTCGACCTGCTCGTCAGCCTGGAAGCGGATGACGAAACCCTCGATTTCCCCATCTTTTACTGTTCCGGTCGCGACGGCTGGTGCGAAGAAGAACTGGGTGGTGAAAGATTTGATCTGCAAAAGATCTTCGATGCCATCATCGAACACGTTCCACCCCCACCGGTGACACTGGATGCCCCCCTTCAATTGCGGGTCAGCACCCTTGACCACTCCGAGTTCATCGGTCGCATCGCCATCGGTCGCATCGCCGCCGGAAAACTCTCCCAACATGAAGAGGTCCAAGTCCTCAGTCCTAAAGCTGAGCCTCGCAAGGCCCGCATTCAGGAGCTGCACCTCTTCGAGGGGCTGGGTCGCAAGAAGGTCAAGACCGCCGAAGCGGGGAACATCTGTGCAGTGGTCGGTATTGAAGACATCGAGATCGGTGACACCATCGCCTGCCTCAAGAATCCGACCGCTCTGCCGGCGATTCTCGTCGACGAACCCACCCTGCATATGACCTTCCGGGTCAATGACGGTCCCTTTGTTGGACGAGAAGGCAAATTTGTCACCTCGCGCCAGCTCAAGGATCGCCTCGACAAGGAACTGGAACGCAACGTGGCCCTCAAGGTCGAGCAGGGTGAGCGACCGGAAGAGTTCATGGTCTCAGGCCGCGGTCTCATGCATCTGGGCATTCTCCTTGAGAACATGCGCCGCGAAGGCTTCGAGATGTGCGTCGGCATGCCCCGAGTAATTGAACGCCAGGTGGAGGGCAAGTGGCACGAGCCTTTTGAACATCTGGTGATGGATTGCCCCGTTGATGCTCAGGGTCCCGTGATGATGCTGGTGGGAGAACGGCGTGCAGAGATGCTCGACATGAGCACCCGCTCCACCGGTGACATGGTCCACATGGAGTTCAAGATCCCCGCACGGGGTTTGATCGGATTGCGCACCAAACTTCTGACCGCCACCGCAGGCCGAGTGATCATGCACCACAGTTATCTGGAGCACGGTCCCCAGGCGGGTTCTATTCCCCGACGCAATTCCGGATCACTGATCGCGGTCGAGAGCGGCCAGGCCACCCCCTACAGTCTCGATGCCCTCTTTGATCGTGGAGTTTTCTTTGTCGAGCCCGGGGAGCAGGTTTACGAGGGTCAGATCGTCGGCGAGCACAACCGCGACAACGATCTGGAAGTCAACGTGGTGCGCACCAAGAAGCTGACGAATGTCCGTGCAGCGGGTAAGGACGACAACAGCAGCGTGCGCCCCCTCAAGAAACTCAAACTGGAAGAGGCTCTCGAGCTTGTGGTCGAAGGGGAACTGGTCGAGATCACGCCCGAAAGCATCCGCGTGCGCAAACATCTTCTCAAGGAAGCGGACCGCCGCCGCGAAAAGCGCCGCGCAAAAGCCGAGAAGGAATCCTGACCCACACACCCCAATCTATGGGGTTTCCTGAAGGGTGCCCTCCCCTCAGAGATTTTTGTCAAAACAGGATCCTGTGATAACCTTTGAACCTCCTGCCTGATCCGGCATCCGGATGGGCATGACGTTCACTCTTCACGAAAGATTCACCCATGGCCTCCTCCTGCCGGTTGTTCTGCCTGCTGCTTTGCTCGCTTATTCTTCTTTCTTCCTGTGCTCCACTCCAAGACAGGAATCTCAACACTGACCCTGCCCTCCTCAGTGATTCATTTAAGGAGGACCTGCAGGCCTATCAGGATTCCCTGATCGATGAGGAGATCACCGGCAGTAACTTTCTGATGGTGGTCAGGGATGGCAAAGAGATCTATCGCTCCACCACCAACTCCGGTCGCTCCGGGGACCGGGACATCACCGATAAAACCCTGTTTCCCATCTGGTCGATGTCCAAACCCATAACGATCGTCGCCATGCATCTGCTGCACGAGCAGGGACTCTTCCAATGGAATGATCCGGTGTCCCAATACATCCCCTGCTTTGAAAACCTGACTGTGGCTGAAGGGGAAACGGTGCGTGCGGCAAAGACTCCACTGCTGATCGAGCACCTGATGAATCACCGTGCAGGATATGGCTATTACACCCCATGGCCCGGAATGCCGCCGATGGGAACCACCAACCCACCTTCCTACCATCATCCTCACACCACCCAGACCCGCTTTG
Organism: Planctomycetota bacterium; assembly: GCA_013911165.1. GTDB lineage: Bacteria > Planctomycetota > UBA8108 > UBA1146 > UBA1146 > UBA12191. The sequence goes on from JACETR010000037.1 coordinate 23,724, forward strand.
ATAACCTTCAGCAGTTTTGCGAGGCTGCTGCAGAGACCCCTTTGGCCTTTGACCCCGGCACCAGTTTTCTCTACGGCATCAACCAGGCAATCCTCGGGCGACTGGTCGAGGTCCTGACGGGCAAGAGCTTTGCGGATTCTCTTCAGGAGCTGATCTTCACGCCGCTGGAAATGAACCGCACCAGTTTTGTTCTGGAGGAATCCGAGCTCGATCTCTTCCAGCCCCTCTTCATCAACTCCGGAGACCTGTTCGGATACACCGATCTGCTCAACGAGCTGACCTACTCACCCAAAAGCCAGGCCCACTTCGGTGGCGAAGGCCTCATCTCCTGTCCGGAAGATTACTCACGATTCTGTGAGATGCTCGCCGGTGGCGGGATGTTCCGCGGCAAACGATTCCTCTCTGAAGAAAGCCTTCGGAAGATGACCACGACTTCGACAGTGGCCGCCTTTGGTGACGTCACACCGGCCTACGATATGGCTGACAGCGTCTTCGTTCTCAACAACCCACAACTGGAAGGCAGTCTGGCACCGGTCGGCTGCTTTGGCTGGTCCGGATATCACAACACCCATTTCTGGATCGACCCTGCCAACCAGCTGTATGGACTCTTCTTTACCCGGGCCCGGGAATATAACTTTGAGTTGCCCATCAATCTCCGCAAGGCTCTGTACGGGGAGACCAAATAAAAGCGAGAAGGCGACCCTTAACCTGAAACAGGAAATTTCAAAGATGAGTAACTTCAATAACATCTCAACCCTGCGTTACCGTCGATTTTTATTGAGCTTCTTGGTTCTTCTCTTGGTGAGCGGCTGTGGATTCACCACCAACATTCGTTTCGGTGACAACGATTCTCCTGACTTGGTCGTCTACAACGCTCCTCCTACCATCGAGCACTTTTCTCTGGGGGATACGGAACGCGCTCACGGTGAAATCGTCAGCTGGCATGCCGATCTGGATGATGCTGAAGGAGAATCAGCCCATCGTATTGGCCACTGCAATGGCACCATGCAAGTCACTCTGGAGAACCAGGGCCCCGAAGATGACCGCGAACATCGCATGACGATGATCGAGCTCGACTGGGATGACTCCCCGGACTCACTTTTGATCTCTGGTTCCCATCCCTACAAAAGCGGCAATCTGGAAACCGACACCGTAATTTTCCGCGCCATCATCGGTGGAACAGGAAAGTTCCGCGGAGCCCGAGGAGAAATGACCTCAGAGAAACTGCCCAGTGGCTGGTACCGACACTCGATATGGCTGGTCGATTGACCACATTTCCCAAATCCGCTTTTGCTGGGGCTACCGGCCTCGCTCGTTAAAAATGACCTTACCTCTGGTTTCTGATACTCAGGTGCCTGTTTGCGTGGATTCACGCTGTAGATGCATGGGCACTGTTTCTGTACAATCAAGTCTTGATCTGGACCCAAAACCGTCATTCCCATGACGATGGATCGGAAGAGCCAACATGGATCTCAAATTCCGGTGGGCACTGATCACCAGCCTGGTGATCCTGTTCACGATTTCGAGTGCCACCCTCCACGCACAGTGATGAGGCGTCGGTCCTGCCACGGGAGTTTCCCGCGGCTCCAACCCCCCCTCCGCACCCGGTGGATCCGGTGCCGGTGGATCCGGACACGGCGGCGCAGCCCCGTACGTTCCCGGTGAAAGCACCCTTCTCGACTGGAAAAAAGGTCAGGGTTTCCATCACGCCATGAACCGCGAAGCCGGTTCGAAGAAGCCGATGGTGGTCTTCCTTTACTCCGGCACCATGAACAAGGATTGCTGCTGCGCCAACTTTGAGCGCGCTCTTTTCCGTGACCGTGACTCGGTCAAGGAGTTCAAATCCTGGGCATGCTACAAGCAAGTGATCGAGTCCCTGAAGGATGAGGAAAAGAAACTCCTCGAGCCCTTCAAGCTGGATCCGAAAAAGCCGGCTCTGCTCTTCTTCGACTCCGAAGGTGGTTTGCTCCACAAGCAGCAGCTCTGTGTTGATCCGCCCAAGTTCGTCAAGGTGATTCGCAGTACCAAGAAGCTCAGCGACATGCGCCTGAGACTGCGCAAATCCCACCTGGCGGAGCGAGCCAAGGCTCGCAAGCACATGGATGCGGGACGCTACGGCAAAGCCATCGTCATGCTCGACAAGATGGTCGAAAACCGCAAGATCATGAGCGGGTTCGTCTCTCGACTGGTCGACCAGGATCTCGAGGAGATCGAGAAGACCGGTAGCGAGTTGCTGATCGAAGCCGCCCGTCTCAAGGAAGAGAAGAAGATCGTCGACTCCTTCAAGCTCTACAAGGAGATTGAAGAAGAGTTCGAAAGACTCGAACAGCTCAGCAAGGAAGCGAGCAAGCACCGCAAGGAGCTACTCAAGAAGCTGCGCGACATGGGTCTCTAGGGAGTTGGGTCTATAGACTTCACTCAAGGCAAAAAAGAAACCCTCCGCTTTTCAGCCGAAAAGCGGAGGGTTTTTCAATTCCGGTGGAACTGTTACTTCGGAGCGGTCACGGCCTGAGTGGTGATCTTCCACTCACCATCAAAGAGCAACACCTTGTACATCCCCCCACGGACCTTCGGCAGCATCACTTCGCCATCCTGATTGACTCGGCGGAAATGAATCTTCACCGTGGCCAGGGTGTCATTGACCACGTCAATCTCTTCGTCGATCAGTTCCGAGTGATCCCAGCCCTCCGCCTTGATTCTCTCAAAGAGGGCAGCGTACAGCTCCCCGACCTCATCGAGGGTCTCGAGGGACCGGTTCGCTTCGCCATTGGAGATCCATCCCGGCGCGTGCCAGCAATCCTTCACCGCTTCGACATCAGCCGCGTTGAAGGCGTCGAAGTACCGCTGCATCAGCGCCTCTACCTGATCATCTGCCTCCACAGGGCGACGAATGTCGATGGAGAAGGAGCAGCCTGCGATCAGGGTCGCAAGCAGTAGAAGAACGGTAATGAATCCGATCCTGGTCATGGTGCTAAGCCTCTCATGCATTTCAAAATTCAGAAAACGATCCGATGAAGGCAGGATATCGCAGTCTCTCCGCGGGCCGCAAGCGACTATGAACCGTCACTCTCCATCTCACAGAATCTTCATTCTTCAGGGCAGGATTTTCAGCTTCTCTTCTTCGCTGAGGGGAAGGAACGACTGGTGAAAGGCTTCCAGCATCGCCTTCGATGAAAGACCGAAGTTCTTTTGAAAAGACCCCTCAAACCCTTCCTTGTTCAGATCTCGATAAAAGCCCTTCAGATAGGCTTCCTCGCTGGTGCGGTCGATGAGATAGGCGATAAACCAGGTGCCCAGGTCATAGGCGATCATCGCCCTCTCACCGTAGGGGATGTCGGTGATGCTCTCCCCTTTTTTGAGGTCTTTCAGCGAACGCAGCTTCTGCCGCATCTTCTCTTTCAGATATCCGGGGCGGACTCCCTTCTGCCGGGAATACAGCAGTTGGGCCATGTACTCGGCCCCACCCTCCGCCCACCAGGGATTGACCTGGTTGCGACTGTTTCGTTCCGATTCCTTGCGACTGAAGATGTGGGCGTGCTGATAGATATGGAAGTATTCATGCAGGACGACTGCCTTGTAGTCTTCTTCCTCTGGCCCGGGATATTTGGCAGACATCGTGATGATAAAACCGGACCACTCTGAATGCTCACCCCGACGGGTATTCAGACCCGCACCCCCATCGCGCACATAATCCGCAAAACTGTGGCCCCTCCTCAGGCAATCCTTCAATCGCAGTTGAGGATCCTTCTCCTTGCGAATCTCACAATACTTCCGGTTCAGATCCTCCGCCGCCGCCTCACTCTTCCCCACCAGCCAAAAC
>JACETR010000038.1 GCA_013911165.1 Planctomycetota bacterium
GGCGGAGACGTTGGTCTTGTCGATAGTGGCGATTTGCTTCTCAGTGCCCTCGTCGGTGCTGGTCGCGACGCTGCCATCGTTCGCGGCAGCTGGGTCGATTACCCCTGTGTCAGCGACGCAGGTGTTGCCAACATCTGGGCGCTGACCGGAACGGTCCCCAACGACTACCGCATCACCGCTGCTGAAGGTGACGAGCTGGCCCTCCTCGGTGAAGCCGGAAAAGGCGTTTACTTCGAGGGTGGAGACCACTTCGGATTCCTCCACGTCGCCTCCCTCTTCGACGCCCGTGACGGTGTCGATGACGGCACCTACGACACCGGTGACGGAGATGACACCTTCACCTCCATGGACGGTTTCGATTCTGGTGCAGGACTCGACATGAGTGCCAACCAGGACGTGGCCTACACTCAGGACCAGGCTGACAACGACTGGACTGACCAGTTGACCCTTGCCGGTGCGGATGCCGGAGTGGCTGCTGCTGGAGTCATTTGGGCTTCTGACGACGCTCTCGTCGACCCCACTACTGGCGCAGCGATTCCGCAGTACAACACCGGTATCGCCAGTGAGACCACCGTCGGTGGTAACACTGTGGTTCAGTCCTGGGAGATCGGTGGTTACGGTGGAGACCAGTCTGCAGTGTCTCTTGCCTACGCTGAGTTCCTGAGCGGTGGCGGCGGAGGTCCCGTCTTCAAGCGTGGTGACACCAACCAGGACGGTGGTTTCAACATCGCGGACGAGGTCTTCCTGCTGGCAGCCCTCTTCTCCGGTGGTACCCCCTGTGGTTGTGCCGACAGCTGTGACCAGAACGACGACGGCGGCGTCAACATCGCCGACGCCATCTATGGTCTGGCTGCCCTCTTCTCCGGTGGACCTGCACCGTCTGATCCGGGACCGGCAGTTTGTGGCGAAGATCCGACCGACGACGGTCTGACCTGCGACACTTACAACGGCTGCTAAGCCATCGTGGCGAATCGGATCTCATGAGGTCCGCTTGATGGGTGGTGAGAGGCTTTCCTCTCACCACCCATTTTTTTGTATTTGGCCCGGAATCAGCGGATTCCGGGAAAGATCGAGGGCCGAGAATGTTGCCAGAGTCCTATTCGACCCTTACGATAAGATGTGGGTGATTTTCACAATATGGGTTCACTATTGGGTTCACGGATTCAGACCTCGGTTTGATCGTTCCTTCGACTGTCCCCATCACTGATGGACAATCATCTGAGAGAACAAGATTCAGAGTTTTATGAGACTTCAACTGAGTGGTACGTGAGGGTTCCACTCTGGAGGAAAATCAAATGAACAGAGTTTTAACAGGGGTGCTCCTGCTCCTTTTCACCGTCTTCACCGTTTCGGCCCAGGCCCAGGTGACGATCAATGAGTTCCGCATCGATCAGGGTGGCGCAGACAACGATGAGTACTTTGAGTTGTGGGGTCCAGCGGCTTCGAGCCTGGATACCTACACCTACGTCGTCATCGGTGATGGCTCCACCGGCAGTGGAACCGTAGAAGCCGTCGTCAATCTCGCCGGAAACTCCATCGGTTTGACCGGGATCTTTGTGGCTGCTGAAAGCACCTTCACTCTGGGAAGCGCAGATCTGACCACCGATCTTGCCTTTGAAAACAGTGACAACGTCACCCACCTTCTCGTCGAAGGATTCACAGGTGCTGCCGGTGATGACCTTGACACCGATGACGACGGTGTCCTCGATGTCACTCCATGGACTTCCATCATCGACTGCCTTGCCCTCCTCGAGAATCCTCTGGATCCGACCACCGGACTTCCCACTGGCGGAGAACTCGTCTACTGCTCCACCACTCTGGGCCCCGATGGCACCTTTGTCCCGGCTCACCCCGTGCGCTGTCCTGACGGAAACGGTGACTGGGAAATCCAGCCCTTCGGAGATCTCACTCTCGATACCCCGGGACTGCCCAACCTCTGCCCTGAAGTCTGTGACAACGGTGGCGATGACGATGGCGACGGACTTGTGGACTGCCTCGACGACGACTGCACCGGTGACCCCTTCTGTGCGGCACCGCCTGCCAATGACAACTGTGCGGACGCAACCCCCATTGGTGAGGGAAGCGTCGCAGTCACCACTCTGGGAGCCTCCAGCGACGGCCCCTCCTCTTGTGGTGGCAGCAATCTCAATGACGTCTGGTACCTCTACACCGCTTCCTGCAGTGGAATCGTCGTGTTGACCACTTGTGGTACAGCCGACTTCAACCCGCAGATGGCCATCTACCCCGGAACCTCTGCCTGCCCTCCGGATGCCGCTTCAGAGTTGGCCTGCGACGCCGGCAGTTGCGTCGGATCCGGCGAGCCGGAGATCCTCCTCGATGCCATCGCCGGTGAAACCTACCTGGTCCAGATTGGTGGCTTCAATGGCGAACGGGGTGATCTCACCCTGACCGTCAGTTGCCCGCCTGCGGATTGTCACCAGTTCCCGAATCCGAACCTCTCCTTCGACGGCTTCATCGGTATCGGTGGCACCAGTGCACCCGCGGCACCGATCGCCTATGTGGGTGACCCTGCAACCAACTTCACCTTTGACACCATCAATGTCACCGGAACCGGAACCATCGATGACCTCGACGTCGGCGTGAGCATCACCCACGGCTTCATCGGTAACCTCGACATCGATGTGGTCGCACCCAGCAACACTCAGGTGCGTCTGTACCAGAACGAAAACAACTCCGATGACAACATGAACCTGATCTTCGATGACGAAGGAGTTCCCTACGGCAGCAACACCACCTTCAGTGGCGTCCGCATGCAGCCCTACGCCCTTTCCCAGGGCACCGGTTCCCTTGCCGATTTCGACGGTGAGCCGGTCAGTGGCAGCTGGGCCATCGTGATCGCAGATATCTTCCCCAGTACCGGAGGTGGAACCCTCGAAAGTTGGAGCGTTCAGATCGCCCAGCCTGCGGCCATCAATGGTGTCGAAACCTTTACCATCAGTGTTGATCCCTCTTCGCTGTCCGGTATCGACGACCTCGACGTGGACATGAATCTGGCAGCACCGGATCTGAGCGGTGTGGCCATCGACCTGCTCTCTCCTGCTGGTACCAGTATTCGCCTGCATGACAACGGCGCAGGAACCGATCTGATCGGACGCTTCGATGACGCCACCGGCAACAATGACGGATTCGGATCCCTGATTCCGTCCGGTCCGGGCACTTTGGCTGATTTCGACGGTGAAACTATCGGTGGTGTCTGGACCCTGACCGTGGCCAACACAGCCGCAACCGCAACCCTCACCAGTTGGGCCCTGCAGGTTTGTGCTGTGGAATGCAATGCTCCAACAGATCTGACCATCACCAGTTCCTGTTCCCTCAACAGCGTCGATCTGGCCTGGATCAACAACAGTACCTACACCGGAATCACCATCGAGCGTGACGGTGTCGCGATCGCCAATCTTTCCGGTGATGCCACGACCTACTCGGACGCTTCTCCTCCTGAGGGCTTCCTGAGCTACGTCGTACGCGGCAACTGTACTGCCGGTGCCGGCGAAGCCTCCGGGTCCACCGATCACTACGGTTACAACGGTGAAGACACCATCATCATCGCCATGGAGGGTCTCTTCGATGGTGGCGATACCGGATCCAACGATACCGGTGCAGCCATCCAACAGGGACTTCTGGCTGCAGGAGCCAACTCCAAGTTGGTTCGCATGCAGATCGACGAATACCTCTGCCTCGATCCGGCACAGGTTTCGCAGGTCTGGATCCTCCTCGGTACCTTCCCCACCAACGCCAAACTCAACGTGGACGAAGCCAATCTGGTTGCGAGCCTTGCGGAAGCGGGAATCGCCATCTACTTCGAGAGTGCAGACCACTGGAGTTTCCAGCATCCGATCTCCGCCTTCGATGACCGCGACGGGGTCGCTGAGCCCTACGCTCAAGACGATACCGATTCACTGGTCAGCCTCGATGGTCTGGACAGCGGCCTTGGCCTCGATATGTCCGCCAACCAGAACGTGGCCTACAACCAGGACAACCAGTCTGCGACCGGCAACCCCAATGACTTCACCAATATCCTGATCCCTGCCACGGCTGAACCTGCTGGCGGAGATGCGGGTCTGGTGTGGCAGTTCGATGACGCCCTTGGTCTCGCCTACGGAGTCACCACTGCCTACATCCCCGGCAACGGTGGACGCGTCATCTGCTCTTCCTTCGAGTTGGGTGGATACGGTGGAGACCAAAATGCCCTTGTTGCGGCTTACCGTGATTTCCTGGCGGGTGGCGGTGTCACCCCAGGAGGTGGTTTCCAGCGTGGAGACTGTAACTCGGATGGTGCCTTCAACATCGCCGACGCCGTCTTCCTTCTCGGCAACCTCTTCTCGGGAGGACCTGATGGAACCTGCGTCGACTCCTGCGATTCCAATGACGACGGCAGCATCAACATTGCCGATGCGATTTCCGCATTGGGCAGCCTCTTCAGCGGCTCCGGTCCCCTTCCCGATCCGTTCGGTGCATGTGGCGAGGACCCGACTGCGGACAGCCTCGATTGTGGCGCATACGACCCCTGCCCCTGATCTTTCTTCAGGAACTAGGCAGATTGGAGGCCCGGGAGAATCACTCCCGGGCCTCTTTTTTTGTCGGTGTCGAATCGTCGATAGCCATACTCTACGGGAATCCGCTATCATTCGCCCTCGAGGCTGCAAAGAGGAGAAGTGATGCCCCCTGAGAACTCGCCAAAAATTGAACAGGGCGATGCGGAGGTACGTCGGGTCGGCCCCCTCGGCAGAACGATGCTGATCTCCAGAATCCTCGGCCTCTTCAGGGATATTCTTCTCACCACCCTGTTGGGTGCCAGTGCCACTGCGGATGCACTTCGGGCGGCACTCCGAATCCCGGTGATCCTCCGTGACATGCTTTCTGAAGGAGCGCTTTCTGCCTCCTTTTCACCGGCCTATCGGGAGCAGCAGCAGTCTGGGGATTCCGCTGCCAGTCATCAGTTCGCCCGTGCGGCGATGGGGTCTATCACCCTGCTGTCGCTGACCCTTCTCACCCTGCTCGCCTGGCAGGCCGACTGGATCATCGGTACGGTTTTTCCCGGACTCGAAAACAGGGATCAGGCAGTCAGCGGACTGCGCAGCCTCCTGCCCTATCTCGCCCTCGTTCCCATTTTTGCCGTCTTCAGAGGGCTGCTGCACTGCCATCGTCAGGACCCTCAGGCTCTGAGGCCACAGATCTTCCAGAATCTGGCTCTGCTGGTCTCCGGAAGCATCATGTTGGTCATGGGAGTCTCTGACCTTGAGCGTGCACAGGGGTGGATCTGGGCCTTTCTGGGAGGGGCCTTGCTGGGGGCACTGGTCATGCTTCGTGATGTTTCCCGTCATGCCCCGATCCCCTGGCCGACCCTGCGCTGGAAGGTCCCCGGTCATGGCCGTTTCCTTCTCGACTTTGGAGCTCTCCTCCTCAGTCAGATTCTCATCCAATCGTACTCCCTGCTCGCCTTTCATCTCGCCTCGGGTCTGGAAACCGGAAGCCTGACCTGTCTCGAAACCGCTTTCCGATTTCACTTTTTCCCCATCGCACTGATCGGTGTCAGCAGCGGCATCGTCGCCGCCGACGAATCCGCAGACCTCCTCAGCCGGGGACAACGGGGACAGCTCTCCAGAATGCTGACGCGCAATCAGCGACTGACCGCATTTGTCGGGGGACTCGCCGGAGCCGGGCTTCTGGCCACTGCAGGTCTTGTGATTCAGTCCTTTTTTGTGTGGGGCGAATTCACACCCGCGGATGGAACAAAAACCGCAGAAATCCTGGGCTGGTACTGCCTCGCGATCCCCTTTGCAGCCCTGAATGTCGGCCTGCAGAGAACCGCCATCACACTCGGTCTTCGCAAGGCCGTTCTGGGAATCACGCTACTCGGTCTCACCCTGCAAACCGTCATTCTGTTCGGAGGATTCGTCGAGGTCAGCACCGACCTGATTGCCCAGTCCTATGTCATCTCAGCAGTCTTCACCTGGCTATCGCTGCAGGGACTGATTCGTCGATCATTGACTCTCCCACGCCTTCGCTGGAGCCAGGGACTAAAATTGATCCTGTTGATCCTCGTCGTTCATCAGGGCGCCCATCACTGGATTCAGGGTCTCACCGACTGGACCCCTGGATTTCCGGGGCGGGCCTTCCTGATTCTGGGTTCTGCGATCATGCTGGGAGTAGTGATGGCCACAGGGGTAGGTCGTTGGCTGAAGGTGACGGAGGTTGACTCGATGTGGATGGTCATTCGCGCAGCCGCTGGCAGGACTCTGCAAAACAAGAACTGACTCCGACAGTTCAATCCTCTGGTCGCCACTCCGGAACTTCCGGAATCCTGTCTGCTGGCATCGCTCTCTTCAACAACAGTTCTTCGCGATTCGGAAGATCTGCCAAAACCGCTGCGATTCTTTCCCCGGCGTTTCCGTCTCCATAAGCGTGGGTCATACCGTTCAGGGACGCTTTGAATTCGGGGTCACAGATTTTCGCAAGACCGGTGACGATTTCCTGTTCGACTGCAGGAACATCGACAATGCAGCGACTACGTTCACGTCCCTGTTGGCGGCGACCCACATTCAGACAGGGCAATTCGATGGCCGGGGCTTCCATGATCCCACTGGAAGAGTTGCCGATGATCCCTTTGGCGATTCTCAGCAACCCCCAATACAGGTGATGGGAAAGATTGACGTGCATCGAGGCGTGGTCATGACGTGAACAATACTCCCGGGCCCGATCCCGAATCGCCCGACTGCCCGCATCCGCATTGGGAAAACAGAAGATCAGAGGTTCCTGGACAGTCTCGAGAGCAGCGAAAAATGGATCTGTTTCCAGAGCCACATTTCCATCAAGGGTGGTAGGGTGCCATGCGACCACCAGAGGAGAAACACCCTCACTCAACTCCAGCGTCTTTCGGACTTCCACTTCCGGCAGCGATTTCCCAGCCACCAGATGATCGATACTGGGAGCCCCCACCTGATGAACACGCCACGGTTCTTCGCCAAAAGCCAGCAACCTTTTGCGGGCAGTGGCGGTAGGAACAAAGTGGATATGCGACATCGAGGTCAATGCCTGTCTGACTGCATGATCGATGGCCCCCTCGGAAACCTCTCCCCCTTCAATGTGCGCCACAGGGATTCTGTGAGCCAAAGCAACAGAGGCGGGTGCAAGCATTTCATAACGATCGGCGATCAGAAGAAGCAGGTCAGGCTTTTCTCTGGCAAAAAGGTCGGAAAGGGAGAGGGTCGCCAGTCCGATGGTTTTCGCCATTCCCTGTTCAGAATCACTGCTGAGCAGACACTCCACCCGGTGATCCACTTCAAACCCATCGGCAAAAATGTCATCGACGGTGTAGCCAAACTCGGGTGAAAGGTGTGAGCCCAGTGCTGCGAGAGACACCTGTAGCCCGGAAACCTGCCGCAGGGCTTTGAGGGGTGAGGACAAATGTCCCCAATCAGCACGGCTCGTGGTCAGGGCCAACAGTTTTCGCACCGCGGTTACTCTTCCGCCTCAAGGTCAAGCCAGATCGCCCACGAACCCGGTTCGAGACGACTGTTGACGATCCATGTCCTGATCCATTCCTTCGGTGAGATACCGACAGCTTGACCATGGTCGAGAACCTTGTTCTTTTCGAGGCAATAGTGAGCCACGGTATAGCTCCAGGCCCGGATCTGTTGGGCGCTGCTGGTCGAACCAATCACTTCCAATTCTCGCTGACCGAGGGCGGACATTCCCCGTGTAACCAATCCCCGGGTTCCATCCTTGGCTTCCCAAAGCCGGAAATCGATCCAGATTCTCAATGGCAAATTCGTTGGGGTCATCGCAGCGCAAGACTCTTCAAAGGCGGTCCATGAGTGAATCGAAGTTGATCCATCCCAATAAACCGCCGAAGCAGAGCAGCAATCCCCCAGCAACAGGGAAACCCGCGTCAAAAGCAGGGCATCCTGAACTGAGAAACGAATCGCCTCCTCATCGAGAACAGGAGCTGCCGGTGCCTCAGGGTAGATCTCTATCACCCCCTTGCTGGGGCTGACCTCCTGCACGGCTTCACTGTCGGACGCACTTTCAGAAGAAGGCTCCGGAAGGCGGGGATCACTGACCACCACAAACAAATGGGCTTCATGACGTTGGAGGACAGAGGCCCCATCTTCCCAATACCAGGCGGCTGACAAGGGTCCTTCGAGGATTTCCGCAGGAATCGGCTCCTCGCAAAGGGTGACCTTGACTGAAACCCCTGCGATTTCCGCTACCACCGTACTGCCCTCATCCGCGAGACGAATGATGGTTTCATCGCCGAGAAGATCCCTGAGTTGGTCACCCACTTCATTCAGGGAGAGGTCAGGCACCGATTCCAAAGGAAGAAGAGAGATCATTTGCGCCTGTCTGTTGTGTTCAAAAGGAGTCGATCGAACAGTCTTCCCTCGATGTCATAGGCAGAAATCTCCATTTGACCGCCGTTGACATTGACCATCAGGAAGTGGTGATCAACCCGCTTGTTACTGCTGAACCAGGTTCGGTTGGGAGCAAAACCTTCCAAATGGCCGCCTCCACCACCTCCAGTAATGTAAACAACACCTTTGCCGGGACCAACCGTCTTGCCGTTCCGAATAGGCCAAGTGCGCTCATAGACATGAATGTGCCCATTGAAAACGACGTCCACACCATGCCGTTCATAAATGGGAACCAGATGATCCTGAATCGCCCGGACTCCCTGGGCTGAACTGCCCTTCCAGGTGTTCCCGTAATCGTTTTCGTCAGAGGTCCATGCCGGATGGTGATGATAGACCACTTTCCATTCAGCTTTGCTCCTCTTGAGAGTTTTTTCGAGCCATTTGACCTGATCAGTATCTGGACTCACGGACTTGTTGGTGTCGATGACGAAGAAGTGCGTGTTTCCCCAAACATAGTCGTAATAAAACTCTGGTTCGGGAAGAGTGAAGTAATCGTAGTACAACTGGGCGTTTTGTTCATGATTCCCGAGTGTTGGAAAGATCGGTGCTCTTTGAAGGAGATTTTTTGCGCCTGCAAAAAACTCATGAACCCACTCTCTCTTGTTGGAACCGGTCCCCACGAGATCACCACAGTGGACGACAAAGTTGGGACGGTGCCCCCAGGCAAGATCGGTGACGGCCTCCGTCACACGGGGATTGTTTTGCGTATCCCCGATCACCAAAAATCCAAAGGCCTGATCTTTGGCGGTTCGTGTCTGAAAGGTCAAAATCGGAGACTCCAGTGCTTCATCCGTGTCTCCGCTCCTCTGCGCCCTGACTCTGTAAAAGTAGGGCGTTCCCTCTGAGAGAGTTTGAAGCCTGATATGGTGCAACCTTCCTACTGAGGAGGAAGACACAGCCTCTCCCAGTTTGTCATCCTTGCCGTATTCAACGACCACTTCACAGTCCATGGAAGTTTCACAACTGACCGTGATTTCGTCATCCTGTGCCCATTGCAACCATGGTGAGACCGCAAATTTGAGCGGCGGCCTGGGAGGTTCATGATTTGTGCACTCTGGTCTCTCTTGATAAACAGATTGAATCACCTCTGCACTCAACGCGGTCTTCCATAATCGGAAATCCTGCAAAGCTCCTACATGAGGATGGAATTCATTGTCATCCCGATAGGCACCCAACACAAAAGGAGCGTTTTGCGAGTAGAGGATATCGCCACTCTGCTCCTCTGAGGCAGCGACCTGCTTGCCATTGAGATATACCACCATTCGTTGACCGTCATAGGTACCCGCGATGTGATACCACTGACCCGGCTTCATCGTTTCTCCGCCGGCAAGGTAGGTCAGGTTTCCATCACCGTCGTCTCTGTCTTTTGAAGCGATGGCCAGACAAGCCTGACCTTTTCTGGAACCCAGCAACCAACCTTTTTCATAATCTGCATTATCCTGAAGGTATCCCAGCAAGCCGCCCCACTCCTGGGATTCCTCTTGTGAGACCCAACCTGAGACCGTGATCTCCCTTTGGGGCAAGATGTCCTTGAGATCAGAATATGTTTCACCCATCAGCAACATTCCACTTCCCCCCTCCGAGAGAAGTGCCACACCTCCTGCTGATTCGCCAAGGGAGAGGTCTCCACTGACTTGCCCCCTGATTCGCCCATCCCGAGTGACAAAGGAACCGTCTTCACCCATGTAAGAGCTGCGAAACTCCCAGTGCAGGAAGGGAGATTCCACATTGACCGGCTGTGCCACTGCCGATAGCGGAGCAAACAGGAGAATGAAATACACCAATACCCTTTGCCAGAGGGGTTTCGCAGAACACGGCCCCACGGATACAGCAAAACAGGGAATGATTTTCGTGGACATGCAGAATTCCTTTTCAAAGTGAAACCGTTAGCCGGATCACGGGGTTATCTTGGAATACTGGAACGGAGATTTCCATGTTCAATCTGTTGACAATCAGCCTCTTTACGACCCTGTGGACAAATGCTGCAGGATTGAATCATGACGACCCCAAAGTAACCCCGAAATCTCCTCCATCGCTCGAGAGCACTTTCCAGTACCCCAAAAACATTGCATGGATCGGCACCTGGAAGGCAGCAAAAGCCGAAGCCGAGAGAACAGAAAAGCCAATTCTGCTCCTTTCGGCTGCCCCACAGTGCAGGGGAATCCCCGGAGTTTGGTGACCGGGTAAACAGGAAATGGACCAGAGTTACTGGTCCGACCCGGAAGTGATCAAACTCTCAGAGCGATTTGTCTGTGCCCGACTCGCCACCTATGAAGATGCCGCCGAAGGCAAGTTCCTTAAAAGCCTGTATCGGGGACGAACCGGAGAGTTGGAAAACACCGTCTTTGTGATCCTCGCTCCCGATGGAAAAACACGCCTCAGTAAATCAGGCCGCTCTCCCCAGATGGTCTTTGGAGGATCGGTGGGTTGGGAATCTTCAATCCTTGCCCTTGAGATGCATGCCATCTCCCAGAAGTATCCCGCCAAGTCCAAAATCTCAGGCCTTCCCCCTCTTCCCACTTGCAAGGATCTGCGCAGATCCCTGAATGTCGCCTCCTGCGATCGGCAACTGCTTGTGGTTGCAGATCGGGTCCCGGAATCCGTGCTGAACAAGTTACGAATGCTTGCCTGGAAAGAACCGTTCCGGGGAAGACTTGCCTGGGGATTAACCCAATCTGCAAAAGAAGCCAAGCAGATTGGATTGCCGGCAAAGAAACCGGGGATTTCCATCGTCAGACCCGGAGAATTCGGACTCACTTCCAATGTGATCTCATATATTCCTGAGTCTGCTTTTGATCAGAAAATCGAATCTGATTTGGCGACCGCTCTTCAGTCTTCAAGAATCTCTGAGAAAAACTACCGCAGACATGTTTTGAAAGGTCGGCGGCTCAACAAGAAATGGGATACGGAAATCGAAGTGACCGATCCCATGATTCCTCCACGGTAAAGTCCCTGACTGGAGATTCCCGATCAGAATGCGAAATCATCTCTGAAAGGGTCATGGCCATGAAGTGCCTTCGCAGTACACCAGCGAGCGATCTGCTCCAGATGCAGCACGTCATGAGTGCACCACGCCAACAGGAGATCCCCCGCCTTCAATGAACCGTCTGGAAGAGATCTCTCCATAAACCAATCGGGATCTTCAAGGCTTGCCAACCAGGCCAGAGATCTTTGTCTTTCATCCTGAAACAACCTCAACAATTCCCGAAGAGGTCTTTCAGAGTATTTACGCTCAATCACCCATTCTTCAGGGTTCAGCGCAGGCCACTCCTCCAGAGACCCTGAAAAGAACAACTCCAGTCGAGCCCGAAAGATTTCCCGGTCACCATCGATCAGGTGACCCAGCACCTCACGCAAACACCACTGGTCCGATTCTGCGACCCAGTCAGAAGAGGATTCGGGAATCGATTCCACCATTGCAGTGATCGCTCCCAATGAAGAAGACAAACGCTGGATACTGTTGGTCTGTAAACTGTCTTCTTGAGAGAAGTCGCTCATCGCGGATTCATATCTTTCGCAATTAACGACTCCAGTTGATTCAGTGCGCCGACCCCGGAGTCAGCCTGATCAAAGATTCTTGAATGCTCATCCGTCAGCATCTTTTCCGTGAGCATATGCTCGATCATTTCAAAAAAGGGATTCCAGTAGCCGTCAACATTTGCGAAAACCAGAGGCCTGTCGATCAGAGACAACTGATTGAGCACCAGGAACTCCACTGCTTCTTCCAAAGTCCCAAGGCCGCCGGGAAGAACCAGAGCGCCCCTGCATCTTTCCCACATGATCTTCCGACGCTTCTGCATGTCATCTGTGAGAATGATTTCATCCGACTCAGCGAGAGTCAGACCCTGATCATCAAAAAATTTGGGAATGACAGAAACAACTCTACCCTTCGATTCATGAACTGCTCTTCCAAGCCGCCCCATCGAACCGATGTTTCCTCCCCCAAAGATCAGATCATGCCCCTGCTTTGCAATGGCGGTTCCCAGTTCAGCCGCATCCTCCAGAAAGAGAGATCGGATCGTTTCACTTGCTGAACAATAAACAGCAATCTTCATGGGCCCCCTCCACTCCGCACTCCCGGCCAATGAGGGGAATCGAAGACTGCTTTATCCTCAACCGGGAAGGATTCAGGTCAAGTCGAGAATCAGGATTCCTTTGTTAGAGGAACGATCCCCACTTGTCGGCAGGCACTTCTCCGCTAGATTGATTCTGGAACTGAATCTGTTTCACCCTGACTCCAGAAAGTGGGTCGTCATGAATGTCGTCAATATTTCTGAGAAATTCTCTCTCTTCAACGATCACTGGTCTCCGAAGAGAATCGGTGAACTCAATGGACAACAGGTCATCATTGCCAAGGTTCAGGGAGAGTTTGTCTTCCATAAACACGATGATGAGGATGAGTTGTTCATGGTGATGAAGGGCCAGCTGAAGCTGGAGATGCGAGACCAAACAGTGGTTATCAATCCAGGAGAGTTCTACATCGTCCCAAAAGGTGTGGAGCACAAGCCAGTTGCAGAAGAGGAAACCCACCTGCTCCTGTTCGAACCGATGAGCACTCAGCATACCGGCGATGTCAAATCAGAGATCACTGTCGAAAACTACGAAGAGATCTGATTGATAGAGCTCGCTGTAAAAAAAGAGGAGTGACGCTTTCGCGTCACTCCTCTTTTCGATGCATGCCCCAAAGTATGGGTGTCACTTCTTATGGGCACGAGTTGTACTGTGCACAATCAAGGGCATCACCAACCGGATCAGTACCACAGCTTCCATTTCCACCAGGCTCAGGAATGTCTGGACCACTGGTGAAGAGATAGCTCAGAAGATAAACAGCATCTGCGATGTTTTTCAGTTCATCATCGTTGGTGTCAGCGGCGTCATCACAGTTGGTCACTCCTCCAAGGAAGAGTGCATTCAGCAACTGAACTGCGTCAGCAAGGTTGACCACTGCATCGTCATTGATATCCGCACGGACAAATCCTGTACCGGTAACTGGGGTCAGTGTGATGGTTCCTGTCTCACCCTGAACTCCCTGGGAAGCTGCACCGACGACCACGACCAGTTCCACCGGAGGTGTTCCCAGAGTCTGTGAAAACTGCAACTGGGTTTCCGTCGGAGTCGCAGCCCCGATCAGTCCTGCGGCGACCGTTGAGTAATCCACGGTCACCAAATCAGTGGCGGTGGCAAAGGTCAGGACGTCAGTACCGACAAAGGTGTAAACACAACCCACGGTCATGCCGTCTGCGAAGCTGTTCACGTCGAAGAAATCAGGTCCCGTGTTGCCGTTTAATGCAGTGAGAATCGAGGCAGCATTGATTCCCTGACCGGTCAGAACCGCTGGATCATGGACCAATCCGAATGAGAAAGCCTGAGTTTCATTCGGGAATCCGGTATTTCCAGGATCCTCCTCAAGGGTGACCGAAACAGTGACGGAGGCTTCTCCGGTGGATTCCGGGTACTCCACCGACTGATCGACGGCGGTCATGACAAACCCGCTCGGATTCAGAGAGATGGAACCGGAGTTACCCCCGGCAGGAACCGCAGACCCTGCAGCTGTCGAAACAATCATTCCCACAGGAGGCGTTCCAAGAGTCTGGACGAAATCGAGACTGGAGATCACGGTTCCACTCGCTCCAGACAGCGCACCAGGTAAAGCCGCATATGCGACGGAGGCGATGCCGGTTGCCGAAGTGAACTGAATCGACTGTGAGAGACTGAAGTCGTAGACGCAGCCGATGCCGATACCATTCGCAAAAACGGATGTGTCGAAGAAGGCCGGACCGGCTCCTCCATCCAGTGCAGCCAAGGGGCCAACCGCCTGTGCACCCGTCGCCTCAAAGAGAGTGCTGTCGTGTGCAAGACCAAGGGAGAACCCGGCGGTGTCGGTCGGGAATCCCGCGTTACTTGCCAACTCCATCAGGGAGATTTCCGATTCAAAGGTGGCACCTGAAGCACTGTAGGAGCCATTGACGTCTCCGGCACTGAACATGAAGCCGATCGTCTGGATCACATCCACGCTGCAGTTCTCCATGGGTGCTTGCTGAATCGGGGTACAGCTCGGGACCAACGAATAGGTCTGGTTGCCCAACGGAGCCGAAGAATCAACATAACTACTGCTGCTGCCTGGAAGCACGGTAATCTGAGCCCCACCTCTCATGACAGAAATCTCCTGATAGGCTTCGCCATTGCTCCAGCTGAGATTGACGCTGGTTCCGCTGCCCTGAATGCAAAGAAGATTGGAAATGGGCAGACAGTTGCAATCCGGATCTGCAAAACAATCGGGATCTTCGCAGTCGGACAAGCCGTCCTGGTCATCGTCCACACCGTTGGTGCAGTTTTCCGGCGGCGGCGGAGGAGCCACCGAACTGATTTCCAGAGTACCGGTACCGACAGCAGCGGCATTCCAGCCTCCCACGCGGATCAGAACCGTTTCGCCGGCATTCAAGTTGGCAGAAACACTGCTCGTGAGACCGCCGCACCCGGTTCCGTCACCATTGCAGGCGATCGGTGCCAGTGCACCACAACTGCCGCTGTAAATCAGAATGTCAGAGTCAAAGTTGATGGTGTCACAAGTGGAGATCACATGCTCACCGGTGCTGGAAGGTGTGAACTGGTACCAGACATCCTGAACAAACTCGCCCAGGAAGGTTCCCGTACAGTTCGAGTCATCGATGGGATCGGTTCCCGTCGTTGCACCCGTCGTGTCGATGGCGTTCGAACCGAGAACTGCGACCGCAGCCGTATCACATTCGTCACCGGGAATCGCCGGGACACAGGCGGGGTCGGTCAGGCAATCGGGATCCTCACAATCGGCGAGGCCATCTCCATCGTCATCGGATCCATTACTGCAGTTCTCGATCGGCCCGGAAGAGGTCAGATCAAGAATGAGTGCTCCGGGACCGGGAAGACCATTGCCAGGGTGGGGAGTTCCCCATGCCCCGATACGGAACCAGTAGGTCTCACCGGCAATCACATCGATGGTCACTTCAGACCAGTACTGCTGACAGGTCGGCGAGGTGTTTTGCGTCACGTCACCACTGCATGCTACGACGATCAAGGAAGCACAGGATCCGGTGTAAGCCACAAGATCGGTATCAAAACTGCCAGGAGAGCAGGTGCTCACGAAGAGTGAACCTGACTCAGTTGGCACATACTCAAACCAGATGTCGCCGAGCATATCACCGAGACCCTGATTACAGGTCGCCGGATCCGGAATCGGATCGGTTCCCGTGGTGGCATTGGTGCTGTCGAAAGGATTGGTTCCCAAAGAAGCGATTTCTGCACTGATACACTCGTCACCCGTCGCAGGTGGAATGCACACCGGATTGGTTGCACAATCTGCGTCTTCACAGTCGACGAGACCATCGCCGTCGTCGTCCACCCCGTTGGTGCAGTTCTCTACACCTGGGCCGGAATCAGGAACAAAGGAAACATCCATTTGTCCTGTTCCAGTCGTTCCGTCACTCCATGAGGAGACCCTGATCAGATAGTTACTGCCGCCGATCACGGGAACGTTATCTACTTGCGAGGTGAAAGTGGAGCAACCCCCAAAGTCACCGTTGCAAGCGATCAGATTCAGGGCACCACAGTTTCCGTCGAAGATCTGCAAGTCCGTATCCCAGCTGACGAGACTGCACAGGCTCACACTCATAAGCCCGTTCTCCGGGGCGGTGTAGCTGTACCAGATGTCATTGCCACAATCACCGATAGCGGTGCCCGGGCAGGCGCTGTCGTCAGGTGCGGGTCCGCCAGTGGTGGCATTGTTGCTGTCGACGTCATTCAGCCCGAGGAAAACCGGAACAGCAGCGTCACAGTTGTCATTGGCCGGGGGAGGACCAGGAGGCACCTGCCCACAAACCAGCTCGGACATGCCCACTGCTGTCATCACCGAAGCAACGATATCGGCATCTGCCTGGGTGAAAACCCCTCCACCCACGCCTGTGCGAGGATCGATGGGGTTGGTGTTGATCAAGTCTGCAGCAGCCTGATTGATATGAATCTCTGCCTGAGGGAAGCTCGTTCCCTCCGTCATGTAGACTGAAAGAGCACGGAAGTAGACCGCAGTTGCCTTGGTCATGCCAATCGGAGTAATGGTCTGTCCGTTGTAGGTCTTGCCATCCACCAACATGGCGAAGGAGTGGTTCAGAACACCACTACCGATATGGACCCCTCCATTGTCGAAGGGACCGCAGGCATTCTGATTGTAAAGCGGGTCCGTCGTACTCGGAGGATCATTGAAACACTCCGGGTAGAACATGTCGCGGATGGCACCGATAGAAGATTCCTCTCCCATTCTCCAGCGTGCCGATCCGTCACTGCATCCGGTACGCGGTGAGTTCGGGGTATCGAGACCCGATCCACTGGTACCCGGGACAGGCCAGGAAGTTCCTCCGGGGGTGCCGGCTACGGAAGCGTTTCCGTTGTAAAGGTCAATCACCTCACCAAAGATGTCAGACATGGCTTCGTTCAACTGGCCCGACTGGTTTTGGTAGATCAGGTTTGCAGTGAACTGGGTCAGACCATGAGCCAACTCATGGGCAATGATGTCATCCGTTCCCAACCCATTGCAGAAAGCACCCTGTGTCCCGTTCCAAATCGCATTGGGACAAATGTTGCTGCTCCAATTGGCGGTGATGATCATCGGGCCGCCATTGCCATCGAGGCTGTCTCTTCCGAGTGAATCGGAAAGGACTCGATAGAGGTCCCCGCAAGTGTCGTAGGAGTTGTCGATATCCAAATCTCCACTGGCAGCAGATCCCTCGGTTCTGGCAAGGGTTCCCGGGAGGCCTCCTCCACCGGAACCGTCATAGATTTCCCTGAGCAGGGCACTGTGAACTGCGGGCCAGTGATCGAGGACCACTCCTGTTCTCGCGTCGACCAGAATGTTCTTCGCCATCATTCCGTCACCCTCGGCGACCAAATGATGAGCGAGGACCGGCTGGTCGATGGGATCATCTCCGTACCAACCCGGGTTGACGATCACAAGGCGCGGCTGATCGGTCTCAATCAGAAGCTCTTGCCCCAAATCACGTGCAGCAAGCTCCAAAGCCTGCTCAGAACCGATCTTCGGAGCGATCTCCAATTTTTTGGGCACGGAGTAAAAATCTCCGTTGATGGAGAGAGGAGTACCATCCGCTTTCAAGTGAACCTTGATATTTCCGGTCAACACTTCCACTCCACGGTAAACCTGCTGGAAAGTGTGATGGATCTGTCCCACGTTGCACTTTTCTGTGCGCAACAACTGGAGCTGAACCTCCGGGTAGCGAATTCCAAATTCAGCACCGTATAAACGCAGTGCCTGCAGGGGATCTTCGAGGTCTGGAGTGACCCCTTTCGGAAGCCCCAGAGGGGAATGATTCACTCCACCGAGGAAATGGAGTTTTCCCGTGGCGGGATGGTAATGCCGTACCAGGGAATCTTCCTGCGGCGCCTGCCCCTGTGCAGAAATCGAAACACAGAAGGGGGCAAGAATGAGTGTGAGCAGGAACAGTGAGTTTCTGAAGTTGAACCTCATGAATAATCGTCCTCACGAAAAGAGCTGAGATCTGACAGAATTCTAAAAGGCGACACGGGTTGCAAAATCGACCTGAAGTTTTCGAAATGAACACTAACCAAATCGAGAACTCTGCGAACATTCGCAGGGATCCTCTACAGTCGTTTTTTACAAAAAGAGCCTCATAGTCCAATACTTCTATTGTATTCGAGGGAGGCACCATGGGCAATTACTGGTCAAGCGCTGGGTCACCGTCAGCGGAGCAGAGTTCAGGACCCGACCTGTCACTTTAGACAGGTCGGATCCTGAAGCAGAACAGAAAATCCGATCGATTCACAATCGCTCAATCCCCCCTTAAAGGCAGGAATTAAACGTATCGCAACTCAGGGTTCCAGGGGTCGGATCAGGACCGCACTGTCCATTGCCCGGAGGAGGCGGACCTCCCGTAAACAGGGCTGAAAGGGCGGTCACTGCATCCGCAATGTTGACCTGTTCGTCATCATTGTTGTCACATGCGTTTTGGCAATTGACGGATCCGGAAAGGAAGAGGAACGAAAGCAGGACCACTGCATCGGCGATGTCGAAATTGCCGTCATCATTACAATCTCCGCGATCGATGCCTCCACCCGGTGCCAACTCAATATCGCAACCGGCAACAAAGAGACCTTGGGACTGACTGTTGACAACCACTACCTGCTCCACAGGAGGAGACCCCAACCCACTGTTGCTGGTCAGTGACACAACCACCGGGTTTTGCTGGCCTGTGAAAGCTCCTGGAATCGTCTCATAACTTGCAGAGACGATGGGTTGGGCGACATCAAAAAGGAGTGTGCTGGTGCCCGGATTCGTGAATGAGTAGACGCAACCAAAAGTGATACCAGCCGTGTACGTGTTGACGTCAAAGAAATCGGGTCCGTTTCCGCCGTTCAACCCCAGAGTCACTCCTGCAGCTCCGCCACCGGTAACAGACAACAACGAGGAAGGATGCCCCAGTCCAATGGAAAACCCCTGTGTCGCATTGGGGAACCCACTGTTCGACGGGTCCTCCAACAGATCAAAGGTGACATCAAAGCTGCCCGCACCTGAAGTGGGCGAGAAAGAGGCAGTCTGATCAGGAGCGCTGAGAGTAAAAGCAGGTGTCGGCTGAATAGTGAAAGAAGCCGGATTGACGGTGGCCTGAATGGCAGTTCCCCCACCCACCACCACAACACTCTCGATGGCCGGAGATCCCAGAACCGTGGATTGCTGAATCTGGGTCGTCACCGGATTGGTCAAGTTTGCCAACCCGCCAGCGGAACTGTAGTTGAAGGTAGCGACCAGGATCGCTGAATCAAAGGTCACAGTATCCTGAATTTGAAAGTCGTAGAGGCACCCGACAGCGGCTCCCGCAGGGAAAAGGCTTCCCTGGAAAAACTCTGGGCCTGCCCCCCCATCCAAACTGGCGAGGCCTGCCCCCAGATCCACAGAATCGATGGTCAACAACGAAGGATCATGTCCATAGGCGAAACTGAAGCCGTCCGTCGGAGTAATATCTGCAGGGTCTGTTGCCACCTGCACAATTTCAAAATCTGCAGAGATCCCCTGGGTGATCACTTCTGAAGCCAGAAGGTTTTGATCCGGGGTAGTGATCTGGAAGTCCAGAGGCGGAGCCGGCATCAGGGTCACGGTGCAATCAGCCCCCAAGAGTGTTTCGGTTCCTCCGGCACAATTCGAAATGATGTTGTCAATCACTGGCGAACCCAGAGTGTTCGACATCGACACCACCGTCAAAAGATCCTGAGAGAGATTGGCAATCGCTGCTGGAACTGCCGTGTAACCAACGGTGATGACCTCTTTGGGAACATCGAAAGTCAGAGTCTCGGAAAATGACAACGAAAAGACGGTTCCCACGGTGAACCCTGTGGGAAAGGTTTGCCCATCGAAGAAACCCGGACCATTTCCTCCGTCAAGAGCAGCCAGATCACCGGAAGGAATGGCGCCGTTTCCACTCACCAAAAGAACTGAAGGATCATGGGAGTACTGGAATTGGAAACCACAGGTCTGTTCAAGAGCTCCGGAAATCTGGTCGATCGAAAAGACCAGATCGAAACTGGCAGACCCGGAACCCGCGGGAACGGAGGGGTTTGGAGATGAGACTTCAAACACCTGTCCCTGAATCAGAGACGCTTGTGACACCACGAGAATCAACAACACGGCTGTCACACAAGATTTCAAAAAGGGTCTGGGCGACATTACCAACTCCTCTTTCTTCCGCCGGGGGGCGGAATTCTCGGGGGATTGCCCCCTGTTTTCACTCCCCCTCCCAAAAAACAGGGAGGGCCCTCAAATTGAGGACAGGGCCTTCAGGCCCTGATCCTCGGAAGCCCCATGGACATGGGAATCGTCGGGTTCTATTCAAAATTCCCGATGGCCTTCGCAGAGATCACCCGCAAAGGCCATCGGAATCTTAATTCTTGATTACTCGCAGGGCGGGAAGCTCACGCAGTCGAGAGCGGTTCCTGCCGGATCCGGTGAGCAGGTTCCTGCTCCCGGTGGCGGAGTGTCTCCGGAGAAGAGAACACTGAGCAACTTGATGGCATCTGCAATATCGAGAAGCTCGTCGTCATTTCCGTCACAGGCGTCTTCACAGGGAATCGGGTCTCCAGAGAAAAGCCCTGAAAGAAGTTTGATGACGTCCGCAAGGTCAAAGAGACCGTCAGTGTTGCAATCACCACGGTCAAATCCACCGAGGGAAGTCAATAACAGGGTGCCACTTTCCGAGGTCATGGAAACAGAGGTTCCATCCACGACCATCACCAGAGTCACTCCAGTGGGGCCCAATCCCGGAGCAGGTGTCAGCGTGGTGCTCACCACCGTTCCCGGAGGAGTCCCTGCAAGGCTGGAAGGAATGGTATCGAAGTCGATACTCAAAACCTGATCCGGTGAACCGTAAGGGATCAGGGACTGACCCTGGAAGTCGTAGATCACACCGACCGTCAGTCCGCCGGACAGAAGGTCGACCTGGAAGAACTCGGCTCCATTTCCACCCTCAAGGGCAGAAAGAGTTGCTCCCTGATTCACACCGGCTGCCGTCAAAAGGCTGCCTTCATAAGACAGTCCCATCGAAAATCCCTGAGTCGGGCTCGCACTGGCTCCGGGAAGCAGGTTTTCAAAGACGGACACACCCACACTCGCCGATCCCTCTCCGGATGCACTATTGAACGTGGAAGATGAATCATCAGCACGGCAGGTGAAGGAAAGGGGAGGAGAAGTCTGGATGGTGATATTGCTGGTCTCAAAGGTCGCAGGAGCAGAGGTTCCTGCGCCGATCACCACCACTGTGGCTGTCGGTGGATCACCCAGTCCGGAGCCCTGACTGATCTGGGTTACCAGATCACCTGTGACACCGGTCAATGCACCGGGGACAGTCTGGTAATTGATTCGAATCACCGGCTGGGGAACATCGAAGATAATCGTCTGGGTGACTGCAGTGAAAGCATAGATCACTCCGCAGGTCACTCCATTGGGAAAAATCTCTCCCTGAATGAAGTCAGGACCACCACCACCATTGAGTGTATTCAGCGGACCCAATGTTTCCGGTACGTAAGTTCCGGTACCACCCTGAACCACGGTCAAAACCGCAGGATCATGTGCAGCAGAGAAAGAGAATCCACGAGTTTCCTCAAGAAGGCCGGTCGACTGCAACAAATTGACATCCAATGAAAAATTGGCTTGCCCGCCTGCTGCCGCCACAGACTGATCTCCTCCGGAGAAAACAAATGTTGGATCCTGTGCAACCAGTTTGCTGCTAAAACCGAAGACGAGTACCAGCCAAACTACGACTACGTTGAATCTGGAAAACATTTCATTCCTCATCAATCACCTCTATGGGCGAATCAAAGAGCACCCAGTGCAACTGCACACCGGTTACCTACAAATTTTTAAAATCACTTGTCCCGTTGACGCCGGGTAAGAAAGAAATTTCGGGATGTCATGCGTCAACGACAGAATTTTGTGTGAGGAAGAACCCGACCCTGGGTCCATGGAAAGCCCGAAAATGTTCCACACCAAACCGGAATCGGTTTGGTCCGGAATCCGCCGGGCAAGACACACCACCTCGCAAAAAGCCCTGTAGATCTAATTTACTCGTTGAAACGAGATACACAACGCCCCACTCAGGGGCAGGCAGGAAAGTCTTTACCAGTCCAAATTACGGGAGGCCCGAATCTCCCTGAGGGAATCAGCCTGAATCTCCCAGAAACCCGGACTTTTGCGCATTAAGCGACTCACAGGCCTGCGATTGAGGAATACTCCCGGGGTTCCCTTCACTCCGGCCTTGCGTCCCAGGGCCGCATCTTCGGCGATCCTGCGTTTGACCTCAGGTGATTCCATATCCTGCAAAAATTTCCGGGTTTCCAATCCCAGCTCCGCAGAAACCGCAGACCAGTCCAACGTTCCCAGTACTTTTCTTCTCTCGAACAGATAATCCACCAACTCCCAGAACTTGCCCTGAATCCTCGCAGCCTCGAGAGCTTGGGCAGAAATCTGGGCATATTCATGTTCACGGGTATTGGGAAGATGCTTCCAGACCACTTCAAGATGGCCATTCCAGATCGGCATAATCGTCGATTGCAGATATTCTTCAAATCTGGCGCAGTTGGAGCACTGAATATCTGAAAAGATCACCAACTGGTATCGCAATCCGCCGGTCGTCTCGCGTCGCGGGTCATCCTTCCGAATGGCCTCCTGTTCAAACATTCGCGGAGAATTGCGATAGGCGGTTTCTATCTTTTCCACATCCCTGGCGAGATCCATCAGTTCCTTCGATTGCTCTTCCAGTGCGACATAACGCGATCGGAATTGGCCCTCGGAATAAACCAGAACCGCCATCGTCGCGCAGCAGAGAACGACCATCCCGACTGTCACCAGGTGACGGGAGAGTGAGACAGTCACTTCTGCGTCATTCTGGCTTTGCTTCCTCAAAAACAGGCCGATTCCGAGGATACCGAGATTGCAACCATGACTGATCAGACACAGCCCGCAGGTCGTGCCGATCTGCGTCAGCATGATCACGGTGTAGGCAATCGAACCCAAAAGGCCCAACACATTGAAACCAAAGATTGCGTTTGCCAATTTCGGAACCCGTGCGGCAGCAGGGCTGACCAACAGGTACCAGCCTGCCAAAAGTGAGAAGTATACGAATCCCAATCCGGCGACCGGAATCCCTTCATAGGGGCCCTCTGACCCTTCCTCACCTGGCGGAAAAACACCCCAACGCCCATTGACCACAGAAGAGCAACTCTCTCCCGAATCACCACAAACCCCCGCGAGCAAACCCAGATCCGGTGACTTGGCGGCATGGATGGACAGCAGGGAATAGCAGAGCCACATTGCGATCAGGGCCAGAAGCCCGGCGACGCTTCTCAACATTTGGGGTGATTTCATCAGTTCCTCCAACACCCTGATTTTCGTGTTCTCGCCAGATTTTATCAAGATCAGGTCTGAATCATTCCAGAACATCCCCCCTCTTCCATGCCCATCCAGATCATCGATAATGCCCCCCGGTATACGATCCCGATTGTCCAAAGTGGGGATCTCCCAGTTAGTAAAGGAAGCAACATGGATCAGCATGAATTACTGGAAATCCCCCAGGAGGAGTTTGCCGCGAGACGGGAACAGCTCTCTCAAAGCCTGGACGGAGCCACTGCGGTGGTCTTCGCCGGAAAAGGGGGAGGTTTGCATGACGATTTCCACCCCGACCTCAATTTCCAGTACTTGACCGGCATCATTGATGAACCCGGAGCGATCCTGCTTCTCAATCCTGAAGACCCCAATCCTGCCCGCAGAGAAATGTTGTTTCTGGAACCTCACCTCCCCGAGTTGGAAAGGTGGGATGGCTGGAGGGGACCCATCGATGCCGAGTTACGAAAGAAGATGGGATTCAAGGCTCTCATGCGGACCTCTGCATTTCCGCAGATGTTGCTCAATGCATGCAAGGTCTCACTTCAGGGCTTGTGCCTGCACCCTATCGCCAATCATGAACAACCGTTGGGACCTGACCTCGAAGCCTTCCAGAAATTGCAACAACGCCTCCCCGGTTTTTCCATCAAGGATGGAAGTCGATTGGTTCCTCTTCAGCGTGCGGTCAAATCTGCTGCTGAAAGAGCGATGATTGAGCGCTCCGCTGAAATCACCTCAAAGGGATTTGCGGCGATCCTCGATGTCCTCAAACCGGGTGTGAATGAGTTTGATCTTCAGGAGGCCGCTGAGCACGCTTATCGCTCGAATGGCTCCCGTGGCCCCTTTTACGGCACCATTGTCGGCAGTGGATTCAATGCGACGATACTGCATTACCGATCCAACAATGCCCGGGTTGAGGACGGAGATCTGGTCGTCATCGACAGCGGAGCACGTTATGGAAAAGGCCCCTGTGGCTACGGCTCCGACGTCACAAGAACCTACCCTGCCAATGGCCGGTTCAGTGATCGCCAGAAAGAAGTTTACTCCATCGTCCTCGAATCGATGGAGACCACTATCGCTGCAGTGAAACCTGGAATCGCCTACTCGGAGTTGGACTCCATCTCACGAAAGATCATCACGGACGCAGGCTTCGGTGATTATTACCCCCATGGAATTGGACACCCGATTGGACTCGAGGTTCATGATGTCCAACCGGAGACGGTCGTCCCCGAGGGTGCCATCATCACCATTGAGCCTGGCATCTACCTCCCGGAAGAAAAGATGGGAATCCGAATTGAGGATGACATTCTCGTTACCGCCGATGGTCCCGTTAATCTGACCGGTAACATTCCCAAAACCATCGAGGATATTGAAGCCGCGATGGCTGACAGGGCCCGTTGAGGAGGTTGCCATGATGACTCGTGAAGAAGCCCGTGAAATCCTTCATGGAATGATGGAGTCCCCCGCCCTGCTGGCCCATGTCCGCTCTGTGGAAATCGTCATGGAAGCGTATGCAGAGAAGTATGGCGAAGACGCAAATCATTGGGCGATCACCGGACTCCTTCATGATGCCGATTACGAGAAGCATCCTGAAGAACACCCCAAGATCATCACCCGATTGCTCGAGGAACGGGGCGAATCGGAAAAGGCCCACGCCATTCACTGCCACTACACCCAATGGGGCTACACCTGCGAGACCCTTCTCGACAAGGCACTGCTCGCCAGCGACGAACTGACCGGACTGATCATTGCTGTGGCAAGGTTGCGCCCCAACAAACTTCAGGACCTCACTCCAAAGTCGGTAAAAAAGAAACTCAAGGACAAAAACTTCGCTGCAGGGGTCGATCGAAATGAAGTTCACACCGGCGTGGAACTCCTTGGCGTAGAACTTGACGATCACATCCGGTTTATAATCGAAGCATTGCGTCCCCATGAAGCTGAAGTGATCGTCTGAACCGCTCCCTATCCAGATCTTCCTGCCGTTTACAGTCTTGGCTCGCTGATACCCGCGGGTAAAATCTCAGCAGGGTTTACTGGCAGGCATACCTGCACAGCAGAACAGAAGTCACTCTTGGGAACAGGGTCGGATTTATGGCAATTGCTGAGTTCATGGGTAGAAGATTCGTCCAATACCTTAAGGGCACAATACTCTTGCTGATCACAGGGGCCGTTTTTGCAGGGGTTTTCCCAACGCTTGCCCTGAGTACCCATGAGGAAGATTTGAAACCTGCTGAGGTGAAGTCGGCTGATTTACTGGATCAATCCTGGTGCGATCAGCCCCTGGCAGAAAATGATCCCCCGGCACTGAAGTCCTTGTCAGGGATTGCGACCCATCCGCTCGACCCTTACTGGCTGGCTCCTCTGGAGGAAGCAGGACTCACCCCTGCCCCGCCGGCGAGCGCGGATATTTTGTTGCGCAGACTGCATTACGTCCTCACGGGTTTGCCACCTTCTCCAGAAGAGGTCGAAACCTTCCTCAAGAGTGACGATCCGCTCCGATATGAAAAACAGGTCGATAAACTCCTGTCGTCAGAACAGTTCGGAGTGCACTGGGCGCGACATTGGCTCGATCTCGTGCGTTGGGCTGAAACCGATGGATACGAGAGAGACCGAACCAAGCCCCACGCCTGGAAATATCGGAATTGGGTGATCGACGCGTTCAACTCGGACATGCCCTATGACCGTTTTCTGACAGAACAGTTGGCGGGAGATGAACTCGAAGACGAGCGAGTTTCCACTCACATCGCCACCGGCTTCCTCCACCTCGGGATTCGCAACGACGAATCTGCCGATACCCTGCAGGCTGTCTACACCGATTTTGACAGCATGCTCGACACCACCTGTCGATCGATGTTGGGGATCAGCATGGGCTGTGCCCGCTGCCATGATCACAAAGGTGATCCCATCCCGACTCGAGACTACTACCGAATGCTCTCCTTTTTTGAGCGACTCAAACCTTACGACCAGAATATCGGCAATGCCCTCAACACTGAAAACTTCACAAGAGAACTTCCTTCAGAATTAGGACTTCGGGACTTCGAGGCAGAACTCGAATCCTGGAAGAGAAGTCGTACAGAGAGCCTTCTGGAAGCACGTCATCTGATCGATGAGGTCAAAGCCCGTTGGGGCACAGAAGCATTTGCAGGAGCAGCAGAACCCTTGCTGGAAGGCCGTGTCCTTCATTTGGATTTCAACACTGGCGACGTGCCGGAAGCGGAGATTTACGACACGATTGAATTCGCCGAAGGTCGCGAAGGAAGTCAGGCTCTTCACCTCAAGGGAAAGGGTCACCTTTCCATTGAGCGACCGGTAGCCAATGACTTCACCATCGCTTTCTGGTTTAAATCCTCAACCCGGGGATCTGGCGCTGAAAAAGATCCCCGGTGGTTCATGGGAACCGGATTGGTGGATGGCGAAATCAATGGGGTTCACAACGACTTTGGAATTTCCCTTATTGGATCGCGGATCGCAGCAGGAACCGGAAACCCGGAAACCTTTGTTGCCGGCCCAAAAGGAATCACTGACGATCGCTGGCACCACGTCTGCTTTACTCGTCAGCAATCCACGGGTCAGATTCGACTTTGGATCGATGGAATCGAACATCTTCCCTATGACGAACGATTCTCCAAGGGAAGCACGCAACCGCTTACAGCTTCCGATCACCTCTCCATTGGGCGATCACCCAAAGGAGGAAATCGGTTCAAAGGTTCTCTGGATGAATTGGGGTTCTGGAATCGGGTTCTTTCCCCCACAGAAATCCTTCACCTTTTCCAGGAGGGCGGATTCCTGCCGCAATACTCGAAGGTCGTGGAAGAGCGCTTGGGAGTTCCTGAAGCAGAGCGTTTGAGAGCGGCCGAGTCCCGGATACTCCGCATGGATAAACCGTCGACCGATACGGAGTGGGTACTCTCCGCACAGGAAATTGATCTGTCCAGAGTCAAAAAGAGTTACGTGCGAATCAGAGGAAACGCGAGCAGTCCAGACGAATCAGAAGAGTTGTTTCCAGGATTCCCCGAGTTCCTGGGAGGTGAAAAAGCCACGATCAGCCCCCCGAGTGATGGGGAAACGAGTGGGCGCAGACTGGCCCTCGCCCGTTGGATCACGAGTCCCGATAACCC
>JACETR010000039.1 GCA_013911165.1 Planctomycetota bacterium
GTACGCGCCTCGTCGAAAAAAGCCTTGATCTGACTCTTTCCCGTAAAGGAGATCGTCAAACCTTCTTCGATCGCCTTGAGAAGGAACTGCCGCGCATGCAGCAACTGTTCCGCTCCAATCAACTTGACGCCCTCGACCTCGAAGACCTGCCTCTTTCCGACAAGAACGCGCGCCCTAAACTGGAGAAGCGTCTTCACAATAGGATTCTCAAGCTCGCCAGAATGCTCGAATCCTACGAACTTAAAATGAAGTACATCGGTCGCTTTCAGAGTGAGATCGAGATCCTGGGCAAGAAGTTGGAAAAAGCCATCGTTGGCCTGCGTATCCGCAACAAGCGCGCCATCGGCAAGGAGTTCGATGAAATCAACGAAGCAATTTTCGAACCTTACCCGGCTTTCCTGGAGCGTGCCCGTGAGATCAGCCTCGACTTCAAGGGTTACGAAGCTGCCAAGGGTGGTCTCTCCAGTGGAAACCTGCGCCTTGTCGTCAGCGTCGCCAAGAAATACCGTGGCCGCGGGCTCAGTTTCCTCGATCTGATCCAGGAAGGAAACACCGGCCTGATGCGTGCTTGTGAAAAGTATGACTACACCAAAGGCTACAAGTTTTCGACCTATGCCACCTGGTGGATCCGTCAGGCCATCAGTCGTGCGATCGCCGAAAAGTCGCGCATGGTTCGTCTTCCGGTCTACATGTCGGAAACCATGAGCAAGCTGGGCGGCGTCAGTCGTGAGCACCTTCAGCGCACCGGCCGTCGTCCGGATCTCCATGAGATCGCTGATGTGTTGGAAGTTCCGGCCGAAGAGCTGGAAGCGATGATTCGCCTGAGCCGGGTTCCCGTTTCCCTCTCCACCCCCATCGGACCCAACGACGAATCCACCTTTGGTGAGTTCATTGAGGACTACCGTTTCGAGAAGCCTTCCGAGGCCATCTCCGAGGAGGCCCTCAAAAGGAGAATGACTCGCGTTCTTGAGACCCTCAGCCTTCGCGAGCGTGAGGTGATCAAACTGCGATTCGGGATCGGCAAGGATGAGACCTACACTCTGGAAGAGTTGGGCAAGAAGTTCAAAGTCACCCGCGAAAGAATTCGCCAGATCGAGATCCGGGCACTGAAAAAGTTGCGTCACCCGGTTCGCTCAAGAAATCTGGAAGGTTTCCTCGACGGTTGATCCCCGATTCACGAGACAGGAATCGATGGCAAGCCCTGACGCGCGCCAACCCGCCGTACCGGCGGGAGTCAGGGCTTGCCTTTTTTCATATGCCAGGTCGCCGTGACAAAATCTTCTCCATTGACACTGACGGTTCCCTCAAAGCCCAATACTTCACCCTCGACTTCTTGAATATCGACGATTCCGGTCGAACGTACGTTCAGGTGTAGCAAGCCCGGTTCTACCAACTCTGCTGAAACATTCATCGAAGCAATTGAGACCAGTGCGGGAACGTCGATGGTTTGCCCCAGCGGTAATTCCGAGATCATGATGACCAAAGACAACTGCTCCATTGCACTGAACGCGTGAGTCGAAGGAAAAGTGAACTCCTCCCGTCCCCGAAACTGCTGCTCCCGGGGACCTGCCGATACCGCTTTCTCAGCGATGGCATGCATACCTGGTCTCAATGCGAGAACCCGGTCAATCAACAGTCTGTCACGTTGGATCGGCAACAGTTCTTCGAGGTCGGTCGCATCCAACTGAAGCGCACCCGTAGAAGCCTGTCGATGCAGGCTCCAGCGATCATTCTCGGAATCGTTCACCGTTCATCCTGTCAAAAGTGGACCCCAAAAAATGGACTCCAGTGGTGCAAGCCCTTAAAGTCGGAAACATGAACCGAATCTGGCATCTTATCGGCGTTATAATGGGTAGATGTCACATTCTCGCTGTAGATCATGAAGCCGAAGAGATTAACACGAGCCTGCAACCGCTTCAGGCTGATTTCCCAGGAGCAGTTTTACGATGCTGAACGATGATATCCCAGACAAGAATCTAGATGAGAGCCACCTGAAATGTAGCTTTGGCGCCCTCGAGCTCGAACTCGAGGTTCCTGCAGGGGTCTGGAACCCCACCCCCAACGGGATCCTCTTGGGTGAAACTCTTGAGCAAATGGATTTCTCAAATGAGAAAGTGCTCGAGTTGGGAACCGGTTGTGGCATTCATGCCGTGATTCTCGGACTGCGCGGGGCCAGTGAACTGTTACTGACTGAAGTCGATGGATCCATTCTCGGACATGCAGAGAGAAATCTGCAAAAGTATGGCATCACCTGTCCTGTCGAGTTCCTGATCGCCGACTGGATCCAGGTCAATCAGAATGGCTTTGACACCGTCGTCGCCAATCCTCCCTTTGCCCTTTCGAACAAAACCTATCGTCGCTATTTCATCGATACACTGATTCTGGAATCCCATAAACTTCTGAAACCGGGTGGTCGCCTGATCTTCATCCACTCAACGATGGGCGATGTCCCACGCACGATCCGTCTTCTGGAGGAGTGCGGTCTGAGTGTCCGGATCCTCGCAGACAAGGATTTCCCTTTCCGCGATTACTACTTCGAAGATGAAGTCTACCTGAAGGAGATGGCTGCGGTTCCCGGGTCCTATACGGTCAGGGACGGCGTACGCTATGAAAGACTCGTTGCCTTCGAAGCACGCATGCCTCGCTGATCAGGGTCTGATCAGCAAGCCTTCTTCGATGACCTGAGCCGCCTGCTCGATTTCCGGAGAGAGCACACGATCACCATCGTGACCGGGTAACACTTTCCTCAAGGCCTTGAAACGATCTTCCAATCTCTTGCCGGACTTGAGGGGTCGACGCAGGTCCAGAGCATCCATTGCGACCAACAGCTCTATGCCGACGACTCTCGAAGTCTGGTGGGCACATTCGAGGGCTTTCTCACTGGCGTGGGTACTCATGCTGACGTGGTCTTCAGTCCCCGCAGATGTGACGATTGAATCCACTGAGGCGGGGTGAGAGAGAACCTTCATCCGCGAGACCAGAGCGGAGGCGGTCACATGGGCCATCATCCAACCGGACTGCAAACCCTCTTCTCTGGAGAGGAATGCCGGTAATCCCCTGCTAGTATCCGGATTAACCAATTTTTCGCAGCGTCGCTCTGAAATCGACGCCAGGTCGCAGAGAACGATAGCGAGCAGATCCGCTGCATGGGCTACCGGGGCTCCATGAAAGTTTCCGCCTGAGAGGATGTCACCCTCATGGCTGAAGACGAGTGGATTGTCAGTCGAAGAATTCGCTTCCCGTTCGATGGTCTGGCCAATCCACTCGAGGGCATCCCGAACTGAACCGTGAACCTGGGGAGCACAACGAAATGAGTAAGGGTCCTGAACCCGATCGCAGTTTTCATGGGACTTGAGAATCTTGCTCCCCCTGAGCAATCGGCGAACATTTTCGGCAACGATCGCTTGTCCGGGATGGGGTCGTACTTCATGGATTCTGGCATCGAAGGGTTGCAGCGAACCGAGAAAGCCATCCAGGCTCATCGACAAAGTCAGATCTGCGGCGTCCACCAGAAACTCAGCCAGGTGACAGGCTCGAGCCAGCATCGCCACGGAAACCTGCACGCCATTGATCAGGGACAAACCTTCCTTCGCCTCCAGACGAACCGGTTTCAGGCCCGCACTCGCGAGTGCTCTCTTCCCGGAAATCCATTTTCCGGAAACCAGCGCTTCTCCTTCACCGATGAGTACCAGCGCCAGATGGGAGAGAGGGGCCAGATCACCGCAAGCCCCCACCGAACCCTGGCGCGGAATTCTTGGCAACACATCGTTATTGTAGAGATCGAGGAGCAACTGAATGACTTCGATGCGAATCCCGCTATTTCCGGAAACGAGGGCATTGGCCCGAAGGGCAATCGCAAGCCGGACCTCTTCAGGGGCACAGGGATCGCCGACACCTGCCGCATGGCTGCGAATGAGGTTGACCTGCAATTCCCGCAACTCCTTCTCTGAGATGCGAATGTTGCAGAAGCGGCCAAAGCCGGTATTGATTCCATAACGGGGGTCTTCGCCGTGGGCGGCCCGATCGACCAATCGTGCAGAATGTCGGACTTCCCTGGCTGCACTGGAAGCGATGGTCAGGGTGACAGAACCCCGGGCGATTTTGCGCAGGTCTTCCAGGGTCAGGGAGTGACCGTCGAGACGGATCTTGCCCTTGCGCCCCCCCACCGTCTGAACCCGGGATGCGGTCTTTTTGCGTTGATTGCCCGACTTTGCCATAGACTTGTGCCTCCCGGTCACCGGAATTCCGTCACTGAAGTGTTGGAAACTAAGCCGGGAGCCGCCACTTGGCAAGCAAGACCCGGTACAGTGGAAATTCGTGGATCCATGTATAGGATGTCCCCAATCCTCCAAGATCGGAGCCCGAATGACCGCTGAGCGCGAAGAACTCCCCGTAGACATTCTCTTTGTCGGTGCTGGCCCTGCCTCGCTGACCGGTGCCCTCCACCTCAAGCGTCAACTGCTCGCCATGGGCAATGACGATGTGGAAATCGCCGTCATTGAAAAAGGGCAGTCGATCGGTGCCCATATCCTCTCCGGAGCGGTCGTCGACCCTCGCCCATTGGCAGAGTTGCTCGGAGAAGATTGGCGTGACAAGGGAGTTCCCGTGGAAGCCTGGGTGGATCAGGAAGAGGTACGACACCTCTCCGCCGGAGGTGCCATGCGCATCCCGGTGCCACCGATGCTCAAGAATCACGGATTCCCGGTCATCAGCCTCTCCGAAATGGTTCAGTACCTCAAAGACCAGTGCGAAGAAGCAGAAATCATGGTCTTTGAAGGATTCCCCGGAGATTCTTTCATTCGCGATGAAGAAGGCCACGTCGCCGGAGTACGGACGATGGACAAGGGCCTCGATGAAAATGGTGAACCGGGTTCCACCTATGAACCGGGTGCGGACATTCATGCCCGCTGCGTGGTTCTGGGTGAAGGGGTCCGCGGATCCCTGACCAAACAGCTGATTGAAGAAGAAAAACTCGAGGGCCGTAATCCACAGATTTATGGAACCGGCTGCAAAGAGCTGTGGCAACTTCCCGAAGGAAGACTGCCCGCCGGCAAGGTGATTCATACGTCAGGCTGGCCTCTTGAATCTGGAGAGTATGGCGGATCGTGGATCTATGGTCTCTCCGGAAACAGGGCTTCCGTCGGGTTTGTTACGGCACTCGATGCCGGACAGCCATGGACTGACCCCTGGGAGAATTTCCAGCACTGGAAAACCCACCCCTACATCGCAAAAATTCTCGAAGGAGGAGAAATCCTCAAGGCCGGTGCAAAGTGTCTTCCCGAAGGAGGATTTTGGTCGAGACCCCGTCCCTACGGTGATGGCTTCCTGATCATCGGTGACTCGGGATCAAACCTGAATGTCAGCCGCCTCAAGGGTGTGCATACCGCCATGAAAACAGGACTCCTCGCTGCTGAAACCCTGCTGGACGCCATCCGCAAGGATGATTTCAGTGCGGCAACCCTGCAGGGCTACGAGAAACGTTTTGATGATTCATGGCTCAAGAGCGAGCTGTATCGTGTGCGTAACTACCGCGCAGAGTTTCAGGGTCGCGGCTTCTGGGGCGGGGCGATTCGTGCAGGTATCAAGTATGTCCTCGGTGGAGTCGGTGCCGAATTCGCTCCCCTCAAGGCAGACCATGATGAAATGGTGACCCTCAAGGAAGCCCGAAATGAACCCAAGGCTCCTGACTACGATGGAAAACATCTGATCGACAAGGAGACTCAGGTCTTCCATGCAGGCTCAATCCACTCTGAACATCAGCCAAGCCATTTGAAAGTTGCGGAACCGGATCTTTGTGTGACCAAGTGCAAAGAGGAGTATGGCAATCCATGCCAGCACTTCTGTCCGGCGAATGTCTACGAAATGGTCGATGATGGGTCAGGAAGTGAACGCTTGCAGATCAATCACTCCAACTGCGTTCACTGTAAAACCTGTGACATTCTTGATCCTTACCAGGTGATCCAGTGGACGGTCCCATCCGACGCAGGTGGGCCCAAGTATCAGGGTCTGTAAACTCAAATGATCTTCACCGGTTCTTGACCGGAGAATCCCACGACCTATCATCGGGGATGCGATGAATTTCATTGCACCTTCAATGACGAAAAGGGGTAGCGTGTCCGAGATGGATGATGGCTTTATCGATCAGGGAGAAGACCGCATTCGGGATCTGATCCATGACTGGAACCTTGTCGACAGTGGTGAAAAAAGAACCACCCCTGTGGAATTCGATGACGAGACTCTCCGAGATGGACTTCAATCTCCCTCCGTCGTCGACCCGCCCATCGAGGAAAAATTTGAGATCCTCCGACTGATGGACAAGCTGGGCATTCACACCGCCAATGTCGGACTCCCCGGAGCTGGCCCGCGGGCAGTCGAGGATGTCACCCGACTGTGCCAACTGATCGTCGATGAGAATCTCTCCATTACGCCCAATTGCGCCGCCCGCACCCATGAGAACGATATTCGTGCGGTCGCCGAGATCAGCCAGAAGGTCGGGATTCCCATCGAATGCTGCACCTTCATTGGCTCGAGCCCGATTCGCCAATACACCGAGGATTGGACTCTCGAGCGAATGCTGGAACACACCCGCTTCGCTTCCGATTTCTGTCGCCGTGAAAACATCCCACAGATGTACGTGACCGAGGACACTACCCGTGCCACTCCCGATACCCTTCGAGCTCTCTACAGCACCGCGATTGAGCATGGTGCCCAGCGGGCTTGCGTCTGTGACACCGTCGGCCATGCCACTCCACCAGGGGTGAAAGCGCTGATCGGTTTCATCAGGGAAGTCGTCAAGGAAACAGGTGTCGAGGGGATCAAGATCGATTGGCATGGCCACAGGGACAGGGATCTCGATGTGGCCAATTCCATCGCGGCTTATGAAGCAGGCGCAGACCGCATCCATGCGGCAGCTCTGGGTATCGGAGAGCGCAGTGGAAACACCTCCATGGACCTGCTTCTGGTCAATCTCAAACTGCTGGGTGCCATCGACAATGACCTGACCCATCTGCCGGATTACGTCAATGCGGTCAGCGAAGGGTGTCACGTGCCCATTCCTCGCAACTACCCTGTGTTTGGCAGTGATGCCTTTGAAACGGCCACTGGCGTCCATGCTGCGGCGGTGATCAAGGCCTTCCGCAAGAATGACACCTGGCTGGCCAATCGTGTTTACTCAGGGGTTCCTGCGGACGAGTTTGGGCTCGCACAGAAGATCAGCATCGGTCCCATGAGCGGAAAGTCGAATGTGATCTTTTGGCTTGAACAAAGGCATATCGAACCCACTGAGGAACTCGTGACACGCATCTTCGATTCTGCCAAGAAAGCGGACCGACTTCTCTCCGACGAAGAACTTCTGGAGATGACCCGCTAGGATTCTTGCGGCTGCGGCGAGTACACCGGCTTCAGGGCCCCGATCAACTCGGGGTCCCCGCCCCTGTTCCAGACCACCTTCTGACTGGCCTCTGCAGCATCACTGGCTTCCGCCTCTTGGAGAAACTTGTATCGCAACGATGCAATAGCAGCCCAGCCCGTTGGCGTGGGAGTCACCGAAGTGATTTTTCCGATCGGCTTATCGCCGCCGTCAACGGGCCACAGGTCATCACCGACTGCAGGTCCTGTCGAATCCGTCTCCGCCATAAAGTCGAGGCAACGAATCTCCCTGTTCACGTGACCATAAGTCCTGATTCGGGCCAGCACCTCTTGCCCTGCGTAACAACCCTTGTCATAGGCAACGGCATCTCCAAGGCCGACCTCGGGGGGCAAGGTTCGGTCCCCCATCTCTGCCCCTGACTTGGGCATCCCCAGAAGAATACGCCCTTGTTCTCGAAGTGCTTCGGTCGCAACCTCACCCATCTCTGCCACTGAAGAAGCCAGTGCCTCAGCGTGATCCACTGCTACAAGCAGGTCGTATCCCCGGGGGTGGAATCGTGGTCTGAAAACCAACAATGCCGCATCTGTCGGTGTGGTCGCCAAAAATGCGTCAGTCCCCGTGTAACCCAGCTCACGCAATCGCTCAGGGGCTCCGGCACCATGCAGGTGAAGCCAAATGTGGGAATCGGTTTCGATCTCCACATCTTCCAGGATCACCAGCGACTCAAGTCGTGATTTGAGAGCCGTCGATTCCTGCTCACCGGTCACCAACAGAAATCCATCGTTCCACTGCAACAGGTCAAAGACTGCCTGAATACGGCCCTTTCCATCGAGGAGGGTTCCCCGACTTCCCTGCTCCGGGGATATCCTTGCAAGATCACAGGAAACCATCCTCTGCAGATAGTCCCTGCTGTCACTCCCGTGGACATAAAGAATCACCAGAGAGCGATCCGCTCCCTGGTGATACACAGTGCTTTCGCTGTTCAAGTCGCTCACACGGCTCCTAAAGTTGACGCAAGGCTTCGATGACCCGGTCTCCCCACTCAGAGGTGGAGATTCCGCTGGAAGCGCTGACAGAAGTAACGTCTTCCGAGCTGAGCACCTTCTCGATGGCCTGTTCGATCTTGGCCGCGGAAGAGGTTTGCCCCAACTCATCCAGCATCATGTAAACCGCAGCAATCGCAGCGATGGGACAGGAGACATTCTGTCCCTTGTACTTTGGTGCCGATCCGTGAATCGGCTCAAAGAGTGAGACTTTTCCAGGATTGATGTTGCCGCTGGCGGCGACACCCATTCCACCCTGAAGAACCGCACCAAGATCGGTGATGATGTCTCCAAAAAGGTTGGTGGTGACCACCGTGTCAAAACTTTCCGGATTCTTCACCATCCACATGCAGGCAGCGTCGACGTAGGCGTGCTCACGCTCAATATCCGGATACTCTTCGCCGACTTCGGCAAAAATGCGGGTCCAGATATCTTGTGCGCGAATGGCATTCGCTTTGTCCACCAGAAGCAACTTCTTTTGACGGTCTCGCTTGCGGGCGGTTTCGAATGCGTAGCGGATGACCCGCTCCACACCTTGACGGGTGTAAACCATCTGCTGCATAGCGACTTCGTTGTCGGTTCCCTTTTTCAGGATTCCACCGATGCCTGCATATGCGTCTTCAGTGTTCTCACGGACCACGACAAAATCGATGTCTTTAGGGGTCTTGTCCTTGAGAGGGCAAAACTTGTCTGCCATCAGGCGAATCGGACGCAAGTTTACGTAAAGATCGAGACCGAATCGCAATCCGGCGATGACTCCCCGCTCGACGAGGCCAACCTCGACGCGTGGATCACCGATGGCACCGAGGTAAACCGCATCCATGCCACGGACCTCTTCGAGAACGTCGTCAGGAAGAAGCTCGCCAGTCGCTAGGTAGTGCTCACTACCATGGGGAAAGTGTTTGTAATCGACCGAAAACCCCGCCAGCTCTGCAGTGACATCGAGAACCCTGAGGGCTTCTTGAGTCACTTCAGGGCCGATTCCGTCACCGGCGAATACTGCAATCTTATAGTTCGTTGTCACGTTGACTCCTCGTCAGTTCGATCAAGCTTCTACGAGGACAGCGATTCCCTGTCCTCCACCGATGCAAGCACTCGCAACTCCCAAGCCACCGCCCCTGCGGCGAAGCTCGTGGATCGCGGTCAGGATCAGTCGGGTACCGGTCATTCCGAGAGGGTGCCCAAGGGCAACGGCCCCACCGTTGACATTGCAGCGATCCCGATCCAGTCCGAGGTCTTTCTCTACGGCAAGATATTGAGCAGAGAACGCTTCGTTGATCTCGAAAATCTCGATGTCACTGATGGAGAGACCATGCTTTTCAAGAAGGCCACGAATCGCCGGAGCAGGACCAATTCCCATAATCGAAGGATCGACTCCTACCACGTGCCAACCG
The DNA here is from genome assembly GCA_013911165.1 of Planctomycetota bacterium. Taxonomy (GTDB): domain Bacteria; phylum Planctomycetota; class UBA8108; order UBA1146; family UBA1146; genus UBA12191. Next base: position 9,807 of record JACETR010000039.1, read on the forward strand.
TTCACCGTTCCCAAAACTTCACGCCCATCCGCAGCCGGAGCACCTTCTGCGGCGAGAACCACAGCGGCGGCTCCATCGACGATGCCACTCGCGTTACCTGCGGTGACGGTGCCTTCTTTACCAAACGCGGGGCGCAATTTGGCCAGCTTCTCATGGGTGGTGTCGGGCTTAATATGATCATCGCGGAAGACTTCGATTTCTTCACGACGGCGCTTGACCGTTACCGGGAACATCTCCGCATCGAAGAGCCCTTTCTCCTGGGCAGCACGAGCTCTGGAGATGGAAGTGATGGCAAACTCATCCTGTTCTTCACGACTGATTTCGTGCTGGGTTGCCAGCTTTTCTGCAGTCTGGGCCATGAACAATCCGCAGTACGGATCCAGCAGAGAGGCCATCAGAAGGTCTTCAAGCTTGCCCTGTCCGAGGTGAAAACCCTCTCGGGCACCACGAATGACGTGAGGACACTGGGACATGTTCTCCATGCCACCTGCGACCACCACCTTCGCTTCGTCCAGCAGGATGTGCTGCGCACCTGTCACGACAGCCTGAAGGCCAGATCCGCACAGGCGGTTGACGGTCAAGGCTGGAGTCTCAATGGGGAGATCTGCGCGAAGCGCCACGTGGCGGGCACCATAGAGTGCATCGGCACTGGTCTGCATGACATTTCCCATGACGACATGATCTACCGCTGCAGGATCCACTTCACTGCGTCGAAGTGCTTCCTTGGTAGCCATGGCCCCCAGTTCAATCGCACTGAGGTCCTTGAAAAGGCCAAAGCCGGGAGTTCCGACATACTCGGCCATCGCTGTTCTTGCACCGCCGAGGACCTGGATTTTCTGGTTCATATTCTGTTCCTTTGCTGATCACCCGACGGTTGCTCCGACAGGATCAGTTTGTGATTCAAATCGATTCAGCGTCCCTTGAATTCAGGGCTGCGTTTTTCGAGGAATGCGCTCATTCCCTCTTTCATATCTTCCGTTGCACTGGTCAAACCAAACAGGTCCGCCTCGATGGCCAAGCCCTCTTCCAGGTTGCATTCGCCACCCCGAATAACCGCCTCGATGGCGAAACCAAGTGCCTTCGGTCCACGCTGGGCGATGGTCTCTGCCACAGCCATGACTCCTGCAGACAACTCATCAGGCTCGAACACACCGTTGACGAGACCCATGGCATGGGCTTTATCTGCATTGACAAACTCTCCGGAGAGAATCATCTCCAGTGCACGGCCTCGCCCTACCACTCTCTGGAGTCTCTGGGTGCCCCCATATCCGGGAATGATGCCAAGGGTGACCTCTGGCAATCCCAGTTTGGCTTTGGCGGAGGCGTAACGAAGGTGGCATGCCAGAGCCAACTCGCACCCACCACCCAGTGCAAATCCATTGATCATGGCGATGACCGGTTTTCCGCAACCTTCGATGGCTGCGAGGGCAGATTGCCCCTGCAATGCCCGGTTGCGGGCCTCAAGAGAATCCTGCTGTGCCAGTTCCTGAATATCTGCTCCAGCAACAAATGCCTTCTCACCTGCTCCGGTCAAAATGACAACCTTGATCGACTCGTCAGCAGCGATCTCATCGAACGCGTCGTGGATCATGCCGATCGTCGCATCATCGAGGGCGTTAAGTTGCTTTTGGCGGTCGATGGTGACCGTTGCGATCCCCGATTCTCCCCGGGTCAAATTCACTGGGCTCATGACTCTTCCTGATTCCTTCAGCTTTGGCTACTTGGGCGCGTACTTTTCAAAGGTGTAATCCCGGTCCCTTTTGTTCCGAACCGTGATCCTCTTGATCTTGCTACCTTCTGACAGACGCATCGCACTCTTCTGTCCGCTGATGATTTCTCCAAAAACGGTATAGGTACCATTCAGGTAGGAAAGATTATCAAGAGCGATCAAAAACTGTGAACTCGCTGAATTGGGCCGCGTGTGGTGACGGGCCATCACCAGCGAGTAAATTTTTGCGGGTCTTTTGGCGCTGGGTTCATCCCTGATCGTATAGTCCAGAACTCCAGCACTGGTGCCGTCTGGACTGCCGCCTTGAATAAACCCTTTACTGCTTCCCGTCTGCACTTTGCGGTGAAAATTCTTGCCGTCGTAGAAGCCGTTCTCGACCAGGTGAATGAAATGGGCCACCGTATTGGGGGCTTCATCCTCATAAAGTCTGATCAGGAAACTGCCGTTATCCGTTTCCATAAAAACGGTGGGTAGCGGCTTCAGGGCCACGGGTGCAGGCTTCTGTTCTTTCTGAACAGGAGCGGGCTTTTGAAGAGTCGGCTCTACAGGCTTCGGATTTTTTGCGGATACTCCCGGAGGATTGAGGGAAACACCCGGCTTTTCGCCAGTCTGCCCTTGATCGATTTCCGGATCGACTTTCTTTTTGGCAGGCGCAACAGTGCCTTCCTCAATCGATTTGGCCGTGCGTTCCGGAAGCAATGATTCAGGCCAGGCAAGGGCCAGGGTTATCTGGGAATCCTGCTGAGCACGCTTGCGTCCTTCGATGCGCTTGATCGGATCCCCTTCTTCCAGGACTACTCTGCCGATTTTCATACCGCCGTTGAACTGCCGGGCAGAACCATCAAGAACGATTCCGAAGCGTTTGCCATAACCGATCGTTCCATCTGAAAGTTTCGTCGGAAGAGCAACAAAATCTCCTCGTGTGAGACCTTCCAACGGCTTGCTGCGATCGACAGGCTTGTCGGAGGGAACCCCCGTTGCACTGCCCCGATCCACGAGTCCGAAGAAGATTCCCTGACCTGAAATTACATCCAGCGCCACCCTGTCCCATTTTGCCTCTCGGACATCGTTGATGATCCACTCTCGCAGAGGGGAGTAGGACTGGGGATCGATTTCGATCCACGTGCGCCCACTGGAGAAGAGACAAAGAAACCAGCGATCTCCCGTCTTGACCATCGGCAGTTGATTGAAGTTGGCCTCTTCACTGCGGTAGAACCTCCAGCGAGAGCGGGCCTTCTCCGGGTCGTCGATAAATGACCCGTTCACTTTCAACTCCTCGAGGCGATTGAAGAGAATGTCACCACGCCAGATCACACGGACGATGGGCCACATCTCCTCAAAACCGAGATAATCCTTGAGGGAGTAACTCCGCTGGATTTTTCCTCCGGCGGGGATCATTTCATTTCGGAATTCGATCTTCGTCACGTCCCCGGGGTAAACGACCGGGACATTCATGCGTCCAAACTGGTACCTGACGACCATACCCAATGGCCACAGTTTGGGATCGAGAACCTGAAGCTCACCATCCGTCCTGTTGGTCACACGAATCGTGAACTGAATATCGTCTCCCGGTGAATAGGTTCTGTCTGAAAAACTGACTTCCCATCCCAGGTCGTCATTCCGATCCGCCATCGGATCCACTGGAATCGGCTTTTTGGCGGCATCTGACCCCGCCTCATCCGCCTCCGGTTTTACCGGCGGGGTATCCTTCGGCTGATCGACCGGCGGCTTCGGCTTCTCCGCACCGCGGATCTCGACAAATTGGATGACGTGCCAGCCATAACGGGTCTTGCAGGTGGTAAATCCACCCACTTCAGGAATGTCGAAGGCTGCTCGGGAAAACTCCGGTTCCATCTGGCCCGGGGAAACCCAGTCCAGATCCCCCCCGAGAATTTTGGTGCCCACATCGAGAGAATAACGGCGAGCCATGGCCTTGAAGTCGGTACCGGCTTTGGCAGCAGCCATCAACTTGTTGGCAACATTCTCATTGGCGACAAGGATGTGACGCAGTTTTCTCTGCTCCTGAGCCTCCAGGGATGAAGAACCGGAACCGAAGAACACCAATGAAGTCAGGGCCAAAAGAACCCCGCTTCTGAAACTCCAGCCAGCATTTCTTGACCGGGTCACTTCCACGCAATTACGAATCATTTCTCTCCTGCCTGCCCCTGTCCTGGAAAGGAGGGTGCGGAATTACGAAAAATCGAGGGTCAGCCCCTGTGTCGCCGACAGCTTGAATCACCCCGTGTCAGCGGGGAATTCTGCGACGAGCCCGGGAATCGGGATTGTGGATCGTTTCACTAAATCCGATTCCCCGGTGGACTTCCGGGATTCTGTGCAAGATAACACGGAAGGCAGAAACTGAGAAGCGTATCCGAAGGACCGGAAAGGCCGATAGATTGATTCCCAAGGCACGTAGAGCCGAATTCGCACTCTTTCTGGTGGTCGTGGTCTGGGGAGCAACTTTTGTCTCGGTTCAGAAGGCCATCGGGGAAATCCCGGTCCACTCCTTTCATGTGCTGCGCTTCGGAGTCGCCAGTCTCATCCTCCTGCCTTTGTTGCTCCTTCGGAGAATGCGCCGGAACCAGCCGTCAAAGAGTGATCCACGCATTCTGTGGAAGGCAGGATTGCTGACAGGTCTCTCACTCTGGCTGGGATACACCTGCCAGACGACCGGTCTCCTTTACACCACCCCTGCCCATTCCGGTTTTCTGACGGGACTTTCGGTCGTGGTCGTTCCCCCACTGGCACTTCTGTTCCTCAGGGAAAAAATGAATCGGGGTGTGATCACAGGCGTCCTTCTCGCCGCTTCAGGTCTGGGACTGATGACTTTTGGAGGTGAAGCGCAACTGGCGGATCCCCCTGCCAACCTCGACATCGTTCGCGGTGACATGATCTCCTTTGGCTGCACCATCGCTTTCGCATTTCAGATCATCTTCAAGGCACGCTATGCCTCAAAATTATCTGCTCTGGCGTTGACGACTGTGGAGATCGGCACCGTCTTTGTTCTGTCTGTGATCGCAGCACTGACACTTGAAGAGATTCCTGATTACTCAGAATTGTCGATGACGGTATGGGGTGCGGTCGCCCTGACCGGAGTTTTGGCCACGGCTGCAGCGTTTCTGATCCAGACCTGGGCCCAGAAATCAACGACCGCTGTCAGTACGGCGGTGGTCTTCGCCATGGAGCCGGTCATGGCCGCTCTCTTCTCCTGGTGGCTGATCGGAGAACTCCTCAGTTGGACCGCGGCTTCCGGTGGCGTGCTGATGATCGCAGGCATGTTGGTCGCCGAACTGGGACTGCCCGGCCAAAAAAAACCTGATACCGCGGTCTAGGGCTTCTCCGGAATTCTGATCTGCTCGACCATCTCGACCACCTCGGCCGGGGGATCTGCAGTCAGACTGCGGACGATTCCGGCCACCATGAAGTTGAAGCACATTCCGACAGAGCCGATCCCCTTCGGTGAGATGCCCCACCACCAGTTCTCTGCATTGTCCAGTTCCGGATGAAGGAAACGGAAGTAGACGATGTATCCCGCAGTGAAAACCAATCCGACCACCATGCCAGCGATCGCTCCTTCGCGATTCATCCTTTTGGTGAAGATCCCCATGAAGATCGCCGGGAAAAAACTGGCTGCTGCGAGACCAAACGCAAATGCGACCACTTCACCGACGAAACCGGGTGGGTTGATTCCCAAATAACCGGCGAAACAGACTGCGACACCTGCAGCGATACGGGCAGCCAACAACTCCTGTCGCTCGGAGAGGTCGGGCTTGAGCCACTTGCGTAACAAATCATGGGAAAATGAGGTCGAAACGACCAACAACAGTCCCGCCGCAGTCGAGAGTGCAGCCGCAAGACCCCCAGCAGCCACCAATCCGATCACCCAATTGGGCAAGCCGGCGATCTCCGGATTGGCAAGCACCATGATATCCCGATCGATGGTCAACTCGTTGCGGATCGGCTGGCCCTCACCATCGACAGCAGCGGCCCCCACGTATTGAACCAATCCATCACCATTGTGATCCTCATGTCGAATCAGCCCTGTCCCTTCCCAGGTTTTGAACCACTCCGGCATGCTCTCATGGGATTGGAACTGACCCTCCGTGTAGACCGTGTCGATCAAATTGGTTCGGGCAAAGACTGCAACAGCGGGAGCTGTCGTGTAAAGGATCGCAATGAAGAGCAAAGCCCAGCCTGCAGAGGTCCTTGCATCTCTGACCCGGGGAACTGTGTAGAAGCGAATGATGACATGGGGAAGGCCTGCTGTTCCCGCCATCAGAGCAAAGGTGATGGCGATAAGGTTGAGCGTATTGCCGCCCCCACGGGTGTAGGAGGAGAATCCCAATTCTTCATGGAGGCCATTCAGTCGTTGAAGGAGCGTGGATCCCTGACCAGGGGTATCCATTCCGAAACCGATCTGTGGAATCGCCCAGTCAGCCACATAAATGGAAATGAAGATCGCCGGGACCATGAAGGCAAAAATCAATACGCAATACTGGGCGACTTGTGTGTAGGTAATCCCCTTCATGCCACCCAGAACGGCATACATGAAGACGATGGCCATACCGATGATCACCCCAGTGGTGATGTCCACTTCGAGAAAGCGACTGAAGACCAGACCCACCCCTCGCATTTGTCCCGCAACGTAGGTGAATGAAACGAAGATGGCACAGACCACAGCCACCACTCTGGCCGTTTGCGAGTAGTAGCGTTCACCAATGAAATCGGGAACCGTGAATTTACCAAACTTTCGCAGATAGGGTGCCAGCAACAGGGCCAACAACACGTAACCCCCGGTCCAACCCATCAAATAGACCGAACCATCAAATCCCGAGAAGGAGATCAAACCCGCCATCGAGATAAAGGACGCCGCACTCATCCAGTCTGCGGCGGTGGCCATGCCGTTTGCCAGAGGGGGAACATGTCCCCCAGCCACATAAAATTCACCCGTGCTGTTCGCACGGGATTTCAAGGCGATGATGACATAGAGCAGAAAGGAGGCACCGACAAGAATCGCAGTCCACTGCTGAATCTCCATCACTCATCTCCATCCGCAAAGTACTCATCATCGAGTTTGTTCATTCTCCAGGCGTAGACCCAGATCAGAATGACAAAGGTGAAGATGGAGCCCTGTTGGGCAAACCAGAAGCCCAGAGGGGTCCCTGGAAGAGGAGCCAGAATCCCGTGGAGAGCATCGGCAAATGCCAATCCCATTCCAAAGGATACAAAAGCCCAGATGAAAAGCAGAATCGCGATCAACTGAAGATTCTTGCGCCAGTAGATACGGTGATTCGAAGATTCCCCCGAATTATGATCTGGATTTTCGCGGTCCGATTCAGCGCCCATGTCCACCCCCGATTCACTGCAAACCATCATGGAAGATGGAAATTAGGGGTCAAGGGACTAAACTCTTGGACGGGCCCGTTGGTGATCCGCCAGCGGAGGAAAGGGCCACCGATGCAAATTTCCCTCCTCGCTCTCTTGTCCGCAATCGCCCTGTGGTGGGGATACCGCTTCTATGGAAAGTGGATTTCTACCCGCGTATTTGGCCTCGGTGAGTTTGAAGATCGTTCTCTTCCCAGTAATCAACAGGCAAATGGCATCGATTTCGTTCCCACAAAGCGATCGATTCTCTTTGGTCATCATTATGTCACCATCGCCGGTGCGGGTCCGATCGTAGGGCCCGCTGTGGCAGTGACCTGGGGCTGGCTCCCCGCATTGCTGTGGGTCGTTTTTGGATCAATTTTTATCGGCGCCGTTCATGATCTGGGATCCCTCGTACTTTCTGCTCGCAATCAGGGTCGCAGTATCGGTGACCTCTGCGCCGAAATTCTGTCTCCTCGCGTCAGGACCATTTTTCTGATCTTCATCATGCTTGCGCTGTGGGTGGTACTGGCTGTGTTTGCCTTTGTCATAGCCAGTCTTTTTGTGGCTCATCCCGAAAGCATTCTCGCAGTATGGATCGAAATTCCGCTGGCTTTGCTCGTCGGTTGGAAACTGCTTCGGGGTGGATCGATGTTGATCTGGGGCGGATTGGCGTTGATCGTCATGTACCTCTGCATCGGAATCGGCTCTCTCGAATCGGTTCGACCTCTCCTGGCATTCGAATGGGGCGACTCTCCACTGGGAGAGACTCTCAAGGAAAATTCCCGCCTCTTTTGGCTCTTCGTTCTCTTCATCTATGCCTGGATCGCCAGCAGCATGCCGGTGCAGAAACTTTTGCAACCCCGGGATGCCATCAATTCCCATCAGTTGTTCGCCGCCATCGGTGCTCTGCTCGTCGGCATGGTTGTCGCCACAGTATCCGGCAGCTCTGATCTGGAAATTGTTGCTCCTGCCATCAATCAGTCCCTCCCCGCAGAGGCTCCCCCGCTCTTTCCCTTCCTCTTTATCACTATCGCGTGCGGTGCCATCAGCGGTTTTCACTGCATGGTGGCGAGCGGAACCACTTCCAAGCAGCTTGAATCTGAAAGCCACGCACGCAGTATCGGCTATGGGGCGATGATTCTGGAGGGAGGCCTCGCAGTCATCGTCATCCTCTGTTGTGTTTCTGCTGCAGGTTTTGCTGATCAGGCCGCATGGACTGCAAAGTACTCCTCTAATTGGGTCGGCTCCGATTCTCTGATCGTTCGACTCGACGGGTTCATATATGGCGGTGCCCGGTTCATTCAGGAAGTAGTCCCGTTTCCGGCCATCGAGTTTCTCGCCTCAGTGGTCACCGTTGTCATCATTTCATTTGCGGCGACAACCATGGACAGCGCCACCCGGATTCAACGCTATGTACTGGAGGAGCTCGGGCGCAGCAGTGGGCTCAGGGTTCTCGAGAATCGCCATGTCGCCGCAGCAACGGCAGTCATCTCCGCAGGTGCCTTGGCGCTTCTGGCCGGAGAAGGAGGAACGGGTGGACTCGTGCTTTGGCCCATCTTCGGTGTGACCAATCAATTGCTTGCTTCATTGACCCTGGTCGTCTTGACCACTTGGCAATCCCGACGCGGGCGACCGGTATTGCCGACCCTGATTCCTCTGGTCGCATTGACCTTTATCGTCGGCTGGGCGGCAACAGTGAAAATGGCGGAACTGCTGAGTGGGGATTCGATCCCATGGCATCAGGTCGGAGTCCTTGGATTGGGAATCTTCTTGCAGGCGTGGATGCTCACCGAGGGATTACTCGCCCTCAAGGGAAAGGAATCCCTCCACGGCAGCGTCAACGAACTCGGTGTGGTTCAACGAGTGGGCAAAGACTGATTGCGGTCAGAAAGAGCAGAAGCCCCGGTGCTTCTTGTAGTAATCCTGGTGATAATCCTCGGCGACCCAAAAGCGTGGAGCAGTGTCGATCACCTGTGTAACGATCGGCCTTCCTCCATAGGCTTTTTTCTCCTCAAGATTCCTGATTTGCGCACGCACCTCTTCTGATTCTGATTCCGAATGGCTGAAGACCACTGATCGATACTGGGTTCCCCGATTGGGCCCCTGCTGATTCGGAGTGGTCGGGTCATGAAGTGCGAAAAACAGGGCAACCAGCTTGGCGTAACTGACTTCGGCCGGATCGTATTTGACCTCAACCGTCTCAGCATGACCTGTGTCCCCTGAACAGACCTGTTCGTAAGTCGGGTTGTCCTGATGTCCTCCCATGTAACCGGAGACGGCGTCGACGACACCATCGAGGGCCGCAAAGCGATCCTCCATTCCCCAGAATCAGCCCCCGCCGAAGTAGGCGCTTGCCAATCCCTGCTCGGGGTTTTCGGGTGAATCAGGCATGAGAGGAATCTCCTTGTCCAAAGTGAGAAACTCAAGGGAGGCAGAGTTCAGGCAGTGACGAACTCCGGTAGGCGGCGGCCCGTCCGGGAAGACGTGACCCAGATGGGCATCACAACGTGCGCAGCAAATTTCAACCCGGATCATTCCATGGGATTCATCGGATTTCTCCGCAACATGCTCCCTGTCAAAAGTGTCGAAGAAAGAGGGCCAACCGGTTCCCGAATCAAACTTGTGCTCAGATCGGAACAATGGCAGAGAGCAAACGACACAGCAGTAGATACCAGCTTCCTTTTCACCGAGAAAGCCACCACAGAAAGGAGCTTCCGTACCGGATTTCTGGGTCACGTGGTGCTGCTCTGGAGTCAGGGCCCCGACCCGGGCCTGAAGTACCTCAGCCGGCAATGGATCCAGAGGAAAACCACTGGCTGAAACTCTTCCGGTGTTGCTCATTTCGGCTCCTTCAAATGAAATTATCCTTTTCCATGGTACCCTTTGAAAATCAGTTGCCCAAGGACAGCGAACTGCTGTGGGCAAGGGAAGCACAGAAATTCAGGTTGGGAACGATGGAACTCACTTCTTCCGAATTCAGCGAGCGCTTCATTGCCGCTCTGGGGCCCTTTGCCCCCGGCTTTGCCAGAGAAGCTCTTGCCCTTCACGCATGGCGAGTACGCGAACGCAATGAAGTGATGAACCTGACCCGTATCACCGAGCCTGAAGAGATGGCGATTCGGCATGCCGCTGATTCATTGGCAGCATTGCCACTCTTGGCGGAGGGAGGCGAAACCCTCTTCCAACACGTTCTCGATCTCGGCACGGGAGCGGGATATCCGGGCCTTTCCATCGCCCTCGCTTGCCCCCACCTGAAAGTCACTCTTCTCGATTCCCGAAAAAAGAAGATCGAGTTTCTGCAGGAACTCGTCGACGAACTGGGCCTCTCAGACCGGGTCCAGTGTGTCTGGAGTCGCTTTGAAGATTGGATCCGTGCCCATCGCAAAGAGGTGGATCTGGTGACGGCTCGGGCGGTCGGTCCCGTCGAGAGGCTCCTGGAATGGTGCACTCACAATTACTATGGGCCGTTACTCTTGTGGAAAGGCCCCGCTGCCAACGAAGAACTGGCTGCGGTCGAGGGAATGATGTGGAAGCGCAAACTGTTTGTTGCGCTGGACGAGCCGTATCAGATTCCGGGGGACGAGGCGATTCGCCGATTGATCCTCATCGACAACCAGAAGAGTTGAGGCGATTAGTCGAGTTTGCGAAATTCAGCTTCCGTGCCAGGCGACTCTTGAGGGTTCTGCCCCCCCGGCTGCGCAAACGAGCCAAGTAGCATCATTACTCCCGAGAAAACCAGCATACCGGCCAGTGCATATTGGATGATGTCCGGGAATTCGAAGATCACCATTCCTGAAATGATCAAAAGCACCCCGAAAATCCTTCTTGGAAATCTGAAGATCATCCGTCTCCCTCTTTTTCGTCTCTTGTGTAGATCCCAAGGATGTCAGGAAAGCACTTCGATTTCCAGTGCGAGCCCCATTCCGCCACTGATACAGAGAGAGGCCAGACCTTTTCCACCGCCCTGTCTGTGCAATCCGTGCACCAGAGTCGTCAGGATTCTCGCTCCTGTGGCGCCGATGGGATGGCCCAGGGCGATGGCTCCTCCCACAGGATTCAGCTTCTCCCGGTCGATGTCGAGTTCACGCAAACAAGCGAGAACCTGGGCCGCAAAGGCCTCATTGATCTCGACAGCAGCGTAGTCAGAAATTGCGGAGCCAGTCTTTTCCAGCAGGGCATGGATCGCCGGAACAGGCCCCATTCCCATCCGGTGGGGTTCGACTCCACCACGAGCAGACGCACCAAGAACTGCGAGGATCGGCCAGCCTTCTGCCTTTGCCAGATCTTCATTGGCGATGACCAATGCACAGGCTCCATCGGTAATACCCGATGAATTTCCGGCGTGGACCGTTCCTTCTTTTTTGAAGACCGGCTTCAGCTTGGCCATCGATTCAAGATTGGCGCCATCGCGGGGGTGTTCATCTTTTGCGACCACCGTGGGACCTTTACGGCCCGGGATTTCGACAGCAGCAATTTCATTCTCAAAATATCCCGCTTCGCGGGCACGCTCACACCGTTGCTGAGTCTCGACGGCATAGGCGTCCTGCTCTTCACGAGAAATGGAATACTCCTCGGCGAGATTCTCCGCTGTTGCCCCCATCAGTTGATCTGCCATGGGACAGTGGAAGCCATCCCGGTACATGCCATCGACCAACTCACCCTGACCCAGCTTGTAGCCTTTGCGTGCGCCCAGCATGTAGAAGGGCAACTGGGACATGCTCTCGGTCCCACCGGCGACCACCACTTCAAACTCACCGCGTTCGATGGCGTCCCGCGCCTCGATCACGGCCAGCAAACCGGAACCGCAGGCCATGTTGACCGTGACAGCGGTACTCGTGACAGGAATCCCGGAGCGAACCGCGATCTGCCGAGCCACATTGGGGCCACCACCCGCCTGACGTCCACAGCCAAAACGGAGCTCCCCGACACGATCAGCCGGCACTCCTGCACATTCCAGTGCCGGTTTGACCGCAGCCACACCCAGATCGGCAGGGCTCAGTTCAGAAAGTCCGCCCAGAAACTTGCCGATCGGCGTCCTCACTGCAGAACAGATCACTGCGCGACTCATGAGCGCACCCCCGTCATGGAACGGGCGACGAGGATCTTTTGCAGATCTTCACCACCACCGAAGGGAACCAGTGCCTGTACATCCCGATAGGCTCTCTCAACGGGGTATTCACGACTGTATCCATTACCGCCAAGGATCTGCACCGCATCCCGAGTGGCCTTGTAGGAGGCCTGCTTGGCAGCGAGGTTCGCCATCGACACTTCCCGCCCCGCAGATTTTCCGGCATCGATCAATCCTGCAGCACGCCATAGCAACAGACGTGCTCCCTCGACAGCGGTCGCAGCTTCCGCATGCATCGCCCGGATCGCACCAAATCGATCGATGGAACGACCAAAGGCTTTTCGCTGGGAGGAATATTCGAGCGCATGGGCGATGGCTCCCCGAGCCACACCCAGACTGACGGCAGCGGCACCGAGTCGAGCGGTATCAATCACCTTGGTGATGGCAGACCAGCCCGCACTGCTTCCCTTGAGGTGCTGATCCGCTGACATCATGACGCCGTTCAGGTTCATGTTGCAGAATCCGGCTCCACGCAAGCCCAACAGGTCTTCCATCGGCTCTCGCTCGCAGCCATCGACCCCGGGATTGATCACAAAAGCACCCAGATCTTCCAGATTGTCTTCACCGCGACGGGCGATAACAGTCGTCAATCCCGCCATCATGCCACCCATGATCCAGGTCTTGCGCCCATGAATCACGAATCCATCTCCCTCGGCACCTGCAGAGGCATCGATGGCGGAGGCATCCGACTCCGCCTCTCGCTCAGCGAGAGCAAAGGTCGCGAGAGTTTTTCCACTCGCCATGTCAGGAAGCCAACGCTCCCTGCCAGCATCGTCAGCCAGTCGAAGAATGGCTGCGGTACCTTCAAAGAGGTGAGTCGCCAGGATTGCTCCGGTGGAACCACAGTTTCGGGAAATCTCCTCGACGACCAGACATGCGCTCAACAGGTCGAGACCTGCACCGCCATGTTCTTCAGGAATCGTCAATCCGAGCATTTCCAATTCCGCGATTTCTCCGATCGACTCCTTCGGAAGCCCCTGGGTTTCATCCAGATGCTCCGCTCCGGGCGCGATCTTTTCGTCGGAAAAATCGGAGATCATTTCGCGAATCTCCTGATGGTGTTCTTCGAACCGAATCACGGTTGTTCCTCTCCTGTTACTTGAGCATCGAGGACAGGGCTGAACCCACGTCCATTTGACCACTCATCACCTCATCGACGAGACGGTCTATACCGGGCTCTCCACCCGCCAGTTCGAGACCTTTTTTGATCCATTCCTGACGAGCCCTGCGCAACAATCTTCTGCGCAGGCGCGATCTTTCACGATCGGTATCCGGCTGTTGCCTCTGATCTTCTGCGGCTTTGCGAATTTCTGTCACCACTTCTTCCAGTCCTTCACCGGACTGACTGCTGACAGCAATGGGAGCCGGGGAGTGCTGATCGCGGGCGGCTTCATCTGCCCAACGCATCAGATCATCGGATCCCGGACGATCACATTTGTGAACGATGACCCGGTGAACCACTTCGAGAACCCCCCCTTTGAGCAGCTGGATGGCATCGCCTCCCTCAGGGGACAAAAGCAACCAGGACTGGTCCGCTTCTGTAGCGATCTCCACTTCCAGTTGGCCCACTCCTACGGTTTCAATCAGAATGATGTCGAAGCCGGCTCGAGCCAGTATCTCTGCTGCGAGATCGGTGCACCCTGCCACTCCTCCGGTAGATCCACGACTGGCAAGGCTCCGGAAAAGACAGGCGTCACCCATATCCTTGACCATGCGGGCTCGATCCCCCAACAAGGCTCCTCCAGTGAGAGGGCTGGTCGGATCGACAGCGAGAATCGCAACCTTCGAGCCCGCTTCAACCAGTTTCGGAACCACCTGGGAGATAAACGTGGATTTCCCCACTCCCGGAGCGCCGGTCAATCCAAGACGAAAAGCCCCGGATTTGGGTGGAAGAATCGACAGCAAAACATCTGCTGCGCTCTCATCTGTCTCGACTGCGGTGATGGCTTGCGCCAGATCACGTCGCTGTCCCTGAAGGATTCCCTGAGCCAGTTTTTCCAATGGCGGATTCGGCATTAACTGCGTTCCGGCCTGACGTGACGGGCAATCACCAATCGCTGAATCTGACTGGTTCCTTCATAGATCTCACAAATCTTCGCATCCCGGAAAAGTCTCTCGATCGGAGACTGGCGACCGATACCGGCACCACCATGGATTTCCAATGCCATGCGTGCGGCATCATTGGCGATTTCGGACGCACTCAACTTGGCCATCGAAGCCTGACGGCTGTGAGGGGCCCCCGCATCCTTGAGCATGGCAGCTCTCAAGGTAAGCAGGCGAGACGCCTCGATACGTGTGGCCATATCTGCAATCTTGTGAGAGACCAACTGATTGTCTGCCAGGCGGCGACCAAACATTTCATGGCCTTCTGCGAATTCCACAGCGGCATCGAGACAAGCCTGGGCAATACCCACAGCCTGCGTGGCGATTCCCACGCGTCCACCATCGAGAGTGTGCATGGCGATCTTGAAGCCTTGCCCCTCTTCACCCAGAAGATTGGCAGCAGGAACACGCATCTCATCAAAGACGAGCTGAACCGTGTCTGATCCCCTGATTCCCAACTTGAGTTCCTTTTTGCCGACCGAGTAACCGGGCATCGATGGATCAACAACAAATGCATTGATCCCCTTCGATCGCAGTGCCGGATCCATGGTGGCAAAGGTGATGATGGTCCCGGCACGGGAACCATTGGTAATCCAGGCCTTCGTCCCGTTCAGGATCCACTCATCCCCCTCTTTGCGACAGGTCGTCTCGATGGAAAGGGCATCCGAACCGTGATCCGGCTCAGTGATGGCGTATGCGCCGAGGGATTTTCCCGAAGCCAAACCGGGGAAGAATCGCTCCTTCTGTTCTTCGGTTCCAAAGTGGAGCAATGGACTCGAAAGCAATGAGTTGTGCACCGAAAGAGTCACCCCTGTACTGGCACAACCGCGGTTGATCTCTTCCAGAGCCAGAGTCAGAGCCAGATTGTCGAGGCCCATTCCCCCATATTGCTCAGGAGCAAGAATTCCGAGGAAACCTTTTTCTGCGAGAGCGTTCACCTGGCTCTCGGGAAAGGATTCCTCCCGATCGTGAAGATCGGCAGCAGGCATCAGAACTTCATCGGCAAACTGCTTGGCTTCCGCATACATCTGGCGATGAGTCTCAGGAACAGAGACTCCGAGAATCGCTCCCAGTCTTCCGGAAGATTCAATTTCGGTTCCGGTACTTTCCACCATCCGAACTCCTTACAACTGCTTCTATTTTTCGGAGTAGTCGTAGAAACCACGCCCGGTTTTTCTGCCCAGATCTCCTGCGGCCACCATTCGGCGAAGGAGCGGGCAAGGACGGTATTTGGGGTCTCCCAACTCTTCATGCAAAACCTCAAGAATGTTGAGACAAACATCGAGGCCAACAAAATCTGCAAGGGTCAATGGTCCCATGGGGTGTCCCATACCGAGCTTCATAACCTCGTCGATGGATTCCCGGGTCGCGACGCCCTCCATGAGTGCATACATCGCTTCGTTAAGCATCGGGCACAGAATCCGATTGGCTACAAATCCGGGGTAGTCCTCTGCCTGCCACGGCTCCTTGCCAAGACGACGGGACAACTCCATGGTTGCCTCAAGGACCGCATCTTCGGTTTTATGTCCGCGAATCACTTCCACCAGTTTCATCATTGGCACCGGATTCATAAAGTGCATGCCAACAAACCGCTCGGGGCGCTGGGTGTAACTCGCGAGTCGTGTAATCGAAATGGAAGACGTGTTACTGGCGATGACTCCGCCTTCTTCCACATGCTCATCCAATCCGGAGAGCACCTCTTCCTTGAGTTTTTCCTCTTCAGGAATCGCTTCCACCGCCCACTGGGATCCTGCCGCAGAAGCGATGGAAGTCTCAAAGGAGACCCTCCCCAGAATCGTTTGGGCATCCTCGGCGCTGATTTTCTCTTTTTTGACCAATCTGCCAAGACTGTGATCGATGGCTCCCCTGGCACGCTCGAGGGAGGCCTCAAAGGGATCGATGATGGTGACCGGATATCCGGAGGAGGCAAAAACCTGGGCGATTCCATTGCCCATGGTTCCAGCACCGACGACGGTCACTTTCTGGATGTTTTCGACGATGGAGACAGCGTCACTGCTCATCTCTGGATCTCACTTCCCCGGGGATCAGTGCCCCTGCGCAAATGCTGAAAATGGGCGACGGACGCGCCCCTTTGGTCTTCCCGGATCACTCATGCACAAGAGTCCGGCTGACCCTGTTTTTCCCATATTGGATCGTAGGAGGACCAGTCCCCACGGGCAAGCGGACCGGAGGGCCATTCAGGAGGGAATTGACCGAAATATGCCCTCAAAGGTGCTGATCCGCTGTCACAAAAAAACCCCGTGGAGCGGATTCCGCTCCACGGGGTCAGTCATCACGCCTGTGTGAGAATCAGGGACAGGGGTCAAACTGGTCGCAGGTAAGACCATCTTCAGTGGGATCGACTCCACACCCACCAAAAGGTGCCGGTGGCAGCGCGCCATTGCTGAAGAGCGCAGACAAGGTGAACACCGGGTCTGCAACATTGAACTGTCCATCATCATTGGCATCGCAAGCGTCAACACAATCGATGGGCCCACTGTTGAAGAGACCATTCAGGGCCTCAACCGCGTCTGCGATATTGAAGCTTCCATCCGCATTGCAATCCGCTCTGGAGATGACCCCACCCAGCTGCGGCTCAAGAGTGATCAACCCGTGAATCTCGACCGGAAGGATTGTTGCGGCATTGACCACGACAATGTTTTCGACGGGTGTGGGACCCACAGTCTCAGACCACGTCAGCGGGGTCTGGACCGGATCGACCTGCCCTGCCAGATTCCCGGCTACAGTGTCGTAGGAAATGACGGCCACCGACGATTCCGAAGTGAACTGAATCACATCCAGTCCCGTGAAGGAGTAGACCACTCCAAGAGTGACCCCCCCGGCAAAGATCCCTTCCGTGAAGAAATCCGGCCCCGAACTTCCATTGAGTTGCTCCAAGAGAGCCGAGGGCTGAACAGATACGGGTTGGATCAACGCAGGATCATTGGCGATAGAAAGTGAGAAACCTTGAGTCGCATTGGGGAACCCTGGGTTGCTGATCTCTTCAGCCACCGACAGATCCACACTCACTGAACCGACACCGGTCACTCCGTCAAAGTTTGTGGTCACCTGAGGTGCAATGATCGAGAAACCGGACGGCTCTTGAACATCGATCGCACAAACAGCAGTGGCCTCATTCTGGCTGCAAA
>JACETR010000004.1 GCA_013911165.1 Planctomycetota bacterium
CGGATCGCACCGACAAGGCTGTGATGGGTTGGCTACCGGTGTTGGCACAATTGGGGTCGATCATCGATCACTCTGCATCTTTCGTCGAAGAGATGCTGGAATCGCCTCCGGATCATCTCGTCGTGATCGATTATCCCGGTTTGCACAGCAATCTTGCTCTGATGGCGCGTCGATTGGGAATCCCTGTGACCTACTACATCTGCCCCCAGGTTTGGGCATGGGCACCGTGGAGAATGAAGCGGATTGCCCAGTGTGCAGATCAGTTACTGGTCGTGATCCCTTTCGAGGAGCAGTTGTACTCTCCCTACCATCCTCGTGTAATTCATGTCGGGAATCCGGTCTTTGATCATCTTTCTGATGTGGGGCCGGCGCCTGAAATCCCCGGTTCCTCCGGAGACCCCATCCTGGCCCTGCTTCCCGGAAGTCGTCGTCAAGAGTTGATTCATGGGTTGCCAGCATTGGTGGGTGCTGCCTGTGAACTCAAGGCCGAAAGGCCCGAACTGGAGATATGGGTTTCCTGTCAACGGGAAGAACTGAGACCGATCGTCCGGGATATCATCGGCGACCGAAAAGGCTTCCATATTCATTCTGGAGAGGCTCGGGCTTTGCAATCGAGAGCCAGATTGGCCATCGTTTGTTCCGGTACAGCAACGCTGGAGACAGCATGGCATGGTGTTCCGATGGTCGTGGCCTATCCTGCAAACGACTTGCAGAAATCCCTGTATTCTCTTTTGGGAGTGGCACCTTTCTTCTCTCTGGTGAACCTGTTTGCCGGTGAGGAGATCGTTCCGGAACGACTGGTCGATCCGGGGGATGGGGCTGCAGTGGCCCGATTGGCGAGGCCACTACTCGACGACAGTGTTGCGAGCCTTCAGGTGAGCCGTTTGGAGCAACTCAAGCGGGAGAAGTTTCACCCGGGTGCCAGCCTACGTGCCGCCAGATCTGTTCTTCAGCAGATTCCGGACAGCGGTGTTTCGCTGATCTGAATCCACGAACCTGTTATGATCATGGCATGGTTTACTTTGGTCCCAAACGATACCGCCCCCAAAGGGTAGGCCCGACGACTCGGGAGCGAGCGAAGATTCTCGGTTCCCTGGCTCTTTTGCTGGTCCTCATTTTGACGGTCTGGTCGATGCAAAGACCTGAACCCGAGCCGTCATTGACGATTCCAGTGATGAGTTCGGGTAGCAACGACGATGGTGGTCTCTCCGCCGACAATACCGATTCCCTGGGCGGATCCTCGTCTGGGGGTGAAGTTCCGGAGCCTGTTTCACTTCCCTCTCCAGATCAGGGGCCTCCAGCAGAACCCTTTCAGGAGAACCCTGTGGTTCTTTATGCGGTCAGGGATGGCGATGCGAAAGTCGAAGGTCCCGCGGAGTTGGCGGGTCTTCATTACCTTTTGCACCGCTGGAGGAGCGATTGGCAACCGGAAGAGATCACAGAGCCCCCTGAAGTCTCTGAGATTGCAAGTCAGGCCGCCTTTATGCGTGGGCGGAGATGCCTCTTTGTGATCACACTGATAGAGAACCCTCGGCTCAGAATTCTGGAAGACAATCCCTCAGGCCTGACTTCCATATGGGAGGCCTTTGGTTCAGATCGCTCGAACCGGCTTCACAGGATCAACTTCATCAGCAAACCGAAAAACCTTCCCCGTAGCAGTGAAGTTTTGGTGACCGGAGATTTTCTCAGGTTGTACCGTTATGAAACGGTCACGGGGATGGATGGAATGGTTCCAGAATGGGTCTGCGGAAAATTGGAGCCTTACGAGAGCCCATTCGAAGGTCGTTCATATTGGGCTCAGGAAATGTTCTGGGCACTTTCGGGGATCGGGGTTTTGACGCTCCTGGTCGGTGTCTTTTTCTACAGTCGATCTACCGCGAGCGTCCCAAAAACGGGTTCCCCAAAGAGGAGCTCGGCAAGGCCAACCCGGAAATCCAGAAAACGGACCGAAGATGAGTCCTGAACCGCTGGCTTTTTACCCACAATCTGCCGCCAGTACCCTTCGGTTTGTCGCTGACAGTCTCGTCCCGGACAACTTTGATTTTTCGATCTACAGCAGTGTTGCGGTCTTCGTCGACGAAAAGGTACCCAGCAAGTTTTATGAGCCGATCCTCAATCGTTGCTCCGCAGATGGGGTGCCCTGCAGGCACACCTCTCTGACTGCAGGAGAATCTCTCAAGGAGATTGAAGGCTGTTCAGGGATTCTCGACGAGATGGCGGAGGCGGGACTGGATCGCAGCAGTCTGATGATTGCTATCGGAGGAGGCAGCGTGGGAGATGCTGTCGGTTTTGCTGCTTCGATCTGGAATCGGGGGATTCCCTGGATTGCGGTTCCGACAACACTTCTGGCGATGGTCGACGCTCATTTGGGGGGGAAGACCGCTCTTCATCACGGCCGCATCAAGAATCGGATCGGATCCTTTCACTTGCCCCGAGAGGTGTGGGTCAATCCCGACGTTCTCCTGACCCTTCCGGTCCGGGAGCTTCGACAGGGATGGGCAGAAATGATCAAGGCGGCCTTGATAGGTGGGGAACCCTTCTTCAGCAGTCTTGAAAACGGAATCCCTGAGAACCTGCTGCCCCCGGAAGACCTGATCCAGAGAGCGATGGAGGTCAAGGTCTCTATTGTGAATAGCGACCTGAAGGAGTCGGGCAGGAGAAAAATCCTGAATCTTGGGCACACTTTGGCCCACGCCCTTGAGATGGAGCGGACTGATCAGGGCCCCCGCTGGGCCCATGGTGAGGCGGTTTCCATAGGTCTGGTTTTCGCCTGTGCCATGGCTGAGAAGATGGGGCTTGCTGAGCTCCCGCTCACTGAAAAAGTATCGACTCTACTGGAGTTGTCGGGTTTGCCTGTTCGAATCGAGGACGCTCCCGAGACGGATGTACTTCTCGATCGTATTGAAAAAGACAAGAAAAGTCGTGGCGGCCATGTTTCATGGATTCTTCCTGAAAGGCCGGGATCGATGCTGATCAAGGAACTGTCGAGGGAAGAGGTCAGGGAGCATCTGACAGACTGGATCCAGAAAGGATGAGTCTGAACCATCCCGGTGGCGACCTGATCCAATCAGGTTTGCCTGGGCGCTCCATGGACCGGGAAATTCTGCGACTGGCCATTCCCGCGATTCTTCAATATCTCCTGCACACAGTTCAATTTCTTATCGATACCCGAATGGTTTCGGACGCGTCCGGGGGGGGTGATGCATCGCTGGCTTCCCTGAATCTGGTTTCTCCCCTCTGCTGGTCGCTAACAACGATCTTTACGGTGACTGCGATCGGAGCCGGCGCTGTAGTCGCCCGGAGAACCGGTGAAGGGTCAGCGCTTCGGGTCAGTCAGGCATTGTGGACATCCCTTGGTTTGGCACTGGTTTTGGGAATGATGGTCACAGGACTGTGCGTTGCATTCAGGGATGTCGGTATCGCATGGCTGGGCCAGGAGATGTTTGAGCAGGACCCGCAGTCGAGGGCCCAGATTCTTGATGAGGCAAGTGGGTATCTCACATGGTTCCTGTTGCTGTTTCCGTTGCGAGCGGTCGTGGTCACTCTGGAGTCAACGGTCAGGGGGGCGGGGGAATCACTCCTTCCGGTCGCCGGAGGAATCCTCGCCAATCTGGTCAATATCATTGGCAATGCGGTTCTTCTCTACGGTCTGTGGGGCTTCCCGAAAATGGGAGTCGAAGGGGTTGGACTGGCGACCGGTTTGGCCCCACTGGTGGAAGTGATCCTGATTCTGGGAGTTCTTTTCTTTCGCAAGAGGGGCCGGGTCACACTCAGGATCCCGGGTGCGTTGAAGTTTGATCTTCAGGAAGCACGACAAATCCTGAAACTGAGTCTCCCTGCATTGGGAGCCGCATTTCTTTTTCACTCCGGGTTCGTGGTTTACCAGTTTGCGATCTTCAAACTGGACGCCATGTCGATGGCCGCTCACAGGGCAGCGATTGCAATTCAGTCACTCGCCTTTTTGCCCGCTCACGGTTTTCAGGCGGCGGCGGCGAGTGTTGCTGGTCGACTGTTGGGGGCGGGTCAAACTGAGCCTGCCATGAGAAGTGCCATTCGCAGCAGTGTCCTCGCGCTGGTGTCGATCATTCCAGTCTTTCTGCTGCTCTTTTTCGTGCCGGAGCAGTTGATGTCGGTGTTCAAGTTGGAGGACTCGACCGCTCAATTGGCTGCCATTTGCCTGGTGATCGGAGCCTGTGAAGTTCCGTTCCTGATGTTGACAGAGACACTCACCGGTTCCCTGCGTGGTGCGGGGGCGAACATTCCGGTGATGTGGATCACGGCTATAGGGTCCTGGTGTTTCCGGGTTCCCTTTGCATGGATTCTGGCCTACGGGTGGTGGGGGCTTCCGCAACTGGGTTTGCAGGGGGTCTGGGTTGCCACGGTTCTCGACTGGATCGTACGATCATTCCTCTGTGTCTGGGTGATTCGTCGCCGGAACTGGTTACAGATCAAACTCTAGGATGTGAATTCATCCGCGACCTGCCTTCATACAAGTCAAAAAAAAGAGCGTGCGGGCTGAAAGCCCGCACGCTCTTTTTCGTTGGCAACCAGACCTAGGGGCAGGCCGGGAAGCTAATGCAGTCGAGTGCATCTGCAGTGGGGTCACCACCGCAGCTGTTCGGTGCAGGAGGCGGGCTTCCATTGCTGAAGAGGAATGCCAGCAGGTATACCCCGTCAGCCACGTTGGCAGCACCGTCGTCATTGGTATCGACAGAGTCGACACAGCTGACGGCTGCTCCATTGAAGAGGTAGTTCAACCCGGTAACAGCGTCAGCAATGTTGATGTTGCCATCCCCATTGATGTCGGCACGGACGAACACCGGTCCACCGGCGGTCAAGGTGACCATTCCGTTATCGAAGGTGGGCGGCATCGGTGAGCTGTTGACGACGATCAGGTTGTCCACGGGAAGAGATCCACTGGTGACACCGTTTTGGAAAGTCACTTCCGTCATGACGGGAGCGGTGGATCCGGCGAAGGATCCGGCGACGGTGTCGAAGTTGACCTCTGCGAGCGGTGAATCACTCTGAAGTGACAGTGAGTTGGTTCCCAGGAAGCTGACAACGCAGCCGACGGTCACCGATCCGATTCCCAGTTGGCCGTCGAAGAAATCAACCGGAGTGCCGATCACGCCATCGCTGATGGACGATCCTGCCAGAAGGTTGGAATCAAAGGTCAGCGCGAGAGAGTAACCGGAAACCGAGTTGGGGTAACCCGTGTTACCGGCGGACTCGATACCGCTGATGACCATGCTGGCAGTTCCGATTCCGGAACCGGTTTCGTAGGTGCCGGAAGCGTCATTCGCGGTCACCGTGAATCCCAGAGGGGGAGGTGCCAGAACGGTGACGGTGCACTCGTTGATGCCGGCGGAAACTCCTGAAACAGTTCCCTCGACGGTGTAGGTGTGCTCACCAAGGCTGACTCCCGCATCGGTGGTCATCATCATGCCACCGTTGAGGACTGCAATCTCAGTACCGTCACGAGTAACTCGAATCGAGTCGTACATCATCCCGTTGGTCCATGTCAGTGTGACATCCTGGAATTCAGGATCGGATTGGACACAAGAGAGGTTGCTCTGGGGCATCGGGGAAATGGTGCTTTCACACGGAACCGCAGCAGTGTTGACGCTTCCCTGAACAGCCTGAACGGTGTAGATCGAAGTTCCAAAGACAGAGTTGTCTGTGAAGCTGGTTTCGTTACCACCGATCGTGGCAGCAAAGACGCCATCACGATAGATGCTAATGCTGTCGTAAATGTCACCGTTAGACCAGTTAAGGTTGATCACCGGGTTCGTCATGCTGCCGGAGTTGCAGGTCAGATTCTGAACTGAGGGAATGAAGTTTCCGGAAGGCGCAGCAGCGTTGAAGTCCATGGAGTCGGGATCACCCACATTGCCCGGCTTGAAGAGTCCCAGAGACAAAGTGTTGTCAGCGGGAGGCGCATCACAGGTGAAGTGGAAGTTGAAGAGCATCGACCAGCGAATCGCATTGGCATTCGGGTCAGTGACAAAATCGTCGGTACTCCAGGTGATTCCGACTCCACTTTGGGTGTTGACGTCCCAGTCGACCTGAGAGTAGGGCTCCTGACTGTGCCAGGGGATGTCCTTGAAGCCGACATTGGTCAGAGTTGCTCCGGCAGGGACCGGCACAAAGAAGCTGTTGGCGGAACGATCGGAGTACATGTTGTAAACGGCGTACTCGTAGTTCCATGTGCCATTGCCGTTGTCGATCACGTCATAGCCGACGATGAAGAGACCCTCATTGGGGACCTGAAGATCGACGAGGGTGACGGACGGCTGGTAATCCTGCCAGGCCTGAATCGGCGGTGACATCATTTCAGTCGGACCGGAGAAGTTGAGGCTTCTGTTACCCGTCTGAGAAACGGTGATAGGGCGGTAGGAAGCGTTGTTTGCCTGGTTGCCTGCAAGAGAGTCGTCCAGTGCGACGTACTGTCCGCTGACGAAGTACTGTGCCCCCGGGAAGAGGTTCGCGGTCAGATCATCGACATGAACCTGAAGCCTTCTGCAAATGTTGCCCTCACTCGGGGGGCAGTTGGGTGCAGAGTAGGGGAACGGGAAGAACCCGGAGAAAGCGTTCACCTGAGAACGGGGACCCAGATTGCTTTGCGAACCATTCAGGCTTGCAGAGTAGGGGTCTGAGCAACCGGGGGTCAGGTTATCCAGGCAGCCACCTCCGCCACCGCAACCGGTGCAAAGGCCAGAGATCTGCAGAGCACAGAATCCGTGCTTGAGCCAGGAAGAACCGATCTGGGAGAAACGCCCGTTGTGCAGGCGGAACATATCCTGGGCGATAACTGGATGGCGGTTATTATTGGCGATCCAGTCGAGGTTGGCGTCCCCGATATTGCAGGAAGTGGTCGCCACCGAGTAGGCATAGATATTCGTGCCTGAGTTGGTGCCGTATGCGTTGGTCGCCGGCAATGAACCGACGATCACGTCAGGGTTCTGTGCCGTAAGCACTCCTGTGGTGAGGCAAAGAATCGCCACCAATAAACAAGTATGAAACTTCAAAACATGTTCCTTCCCTGGAACCTGCATGGGCTCTCCCGTGATGTATGCTGATCGAAGCGGGGTCGAATCAGATATTTGAAAGACACTCGGGCTATTCAAAAACGTGCAAAAAAGAATGTTCTCAACAACCTGTAGGCAACCGGGTTTTGCGATTCCAATCCGGTTGAAAAGAAGGCATGGGGAAACTATCTCCCTATTTGAACTATTCTCTCATGTCCGTCCCCTCTATTGAAGTGCCCAAGACGATGATTTGTTAAGGGTGCTTTTTCTTGCCCCAGACCGCAAACCCTCCTTAGATGAGTTCGGGCAAGCAAGACAGGAATCCCGGCCAGTGAGGTCTGGAAATTGTGCCCTCAGAGACGTTTCCTGTGGGATTTGGAGGATTTTATGGGGATTGCCGCCGACCCTGGATTGTCGTCCAAAGAGTCCATGGGGGTCTTTGGGAGTTCTTTTCCCGTGGGAGTTCTGGTCGCAGTGGCCATGTGGACATCGGGATATATTGCCAGATTGCCGTTTGTCGACGCTCACCCCGCCCTGCTGTTTGTGGTTTTGGCGGTTCTGGTGCTTCTTGGGGGACGATTCGCGGCTCTCGCCCATCCTCGACGCTGGTCCGCTGCGCTGACCGCTACCTGTACCGCTGCTACCTTTGATTTGCTGGTTCTCGGTTCCTATCTGGCCGAGGACTTTGCAGATACGGGGCATGCCATCCTCGCCGTAACGGGATTTTTCGGGACGATGATGCTTCTGGGGTTACTGGGGGCTGCGACCGTTTCTCCGGTCAAGCGATCCTGGAGTCGGGAGCAGGGCCAGCACGGGATGTGCCTTTCGACCTTCATTGCGACGCTGGTCATGATTGCCATCGGCGGGTTGGTGACCAGCGAGGAAGCGGGTATGGCCGTCCCTGATTGGCCTGCCTCCTTCGGCGAAAACATGTTTCTGCTGCCGCTTTCTCGCATGACAGGCGGGATTTACTACGAACATGCCCATCGCTTGTATGGAACCCTCGTGGGGCTGGTGACCCTTTCAACCATGGTCTACCTGTTTCGTCAGGGAGCGGGTCGGGGATTGCGCTGGGGAGCGGTCCTGGCTTCGATTCAGGTCATCTTTCAGGGGATTCTTGGTGGGATCCGGGTGACGGAAGTTAACTCTGTCACAGAAGTGGGCGGTCAGGTTGTCGACTGGCAGGAATCGTCCTGGAGTCTGGCTTTGAGAGTCATCCATGGTGTCGATGGTCAACTGTTCCTCGCACTGACGGCAGTTCTGTTGTTGCTGAGTTCTGCGAGTTGGAACCGCCCGGCAAAGGGGGAGGTTCCAAGGGCGGATCGCTACTGGACGCTCGCCATGGCCCTCGGCCTGCTTTGTCAGCTGATTCTGGGCGCTCTTTCCCGTCATGTTTCCCGGGACTGGATGATTCCCCATATCGTCGGGGCCTTTCTGGTACTGGGGCTCATCATGGTGGTCGGTGCCCGCTGTACGATGCCGAAGATGCCCGCTCCCAGAGTACGCTCAGGGCTTGTATTGGGTGTTTTGGCGACGATTCAGGTCACTCTGGGCTTCTATGCCCTTGCCGTGACTGGCGCCGAGGTGCGAACCGCTTCCAGCGGCGTTCATGAGACCCTGGTGGCCACCTTTCATCAGAGCCTTGGAGCACTGATTCTGAGTGTGGCCGCGGTCCTTCTCTGCTGGACATTCCGGGATGGATATTCCGGTGAATTCGGGCATTCTGGGGCCGATTCTCCCAAAGAAAAAACTTTATGAAACTGGGCGGGATCGTTTGCCTGTATTCCTCTTGTTGCTAGCCTAAACAGAGCATGCGACGGCTTATCAGCACTCCCGTATGCACGGGGGCAATTTGGGAAATGGTTTTTCCATTGTTGGGTCTGATACCGGGAACCTGATCGTCGCAATTTGCAAACCGGGGGATGTCGGAAATGGCGTCCGATCCCCGTACTTAGGAGGCAAAGCGTGACTTCGACGCGAACCCCCATCTTCCCTCCATGGGTGGATACTCTGATCAAGCTGCTGGGTGCAGGCGCGGCGGTCTCGGGACTCTATGTGGTCCTCATGATTAACTTCGGTGCTTCACCCAAAACTATCAACGCTGGCTACATGCCCGAGCAACCCGTTCCCTACAGTCATGCACTTCACGTGGGTGAGTTGGGAATGGACTGCAGGTACTGCCATAACACGGTTGAGGAGGCCGGCTTCGCAGCGGTTCCTCCTACTGAAACCTGCATGAACTGCCACCAGAACGTTGCTCCCGACAGCAACAAACTGGAACCCATTCGT
This sequence comes from Planctomycetota bacterium, assembly GCA_013911165.1. GTDB lineage: Bacteria > Planctomycetota > UBA8108 > UBA1146 > UBA1146 > UBA12191. The sequence goes on from JACETR010000004.1 coordinate 9,318, forward strand.
GAATCATACGAAACCGGTTTGCCTGTTGAGTGGGTGAAGATTCACGACCTCCCGGATCACGTTTATTTCAATCACAGTGCCCATGTCACTCGCGGTGTTTCCTGCGTTGAGTGCCACGGTCGGGTGGATCGAATGGTGGAGGTTTGGCAGCACGCTCCCCTGAGTATGGGTTGGTGTCTCGACTGTCACCGCGACCCTGCACCGCATGTGCGTCCGGTCGACAAGGTCACCGATCTTGAGTGGGGGCTGGACCGGACTCCAGAGGAGAAACGCGCAGAAGGAATCGAACTCTTGAAGGGCCTGGGGTTGTACGACGCGGAAGGAAATCCGACCGTGCGCATGACTCTCCTGACGAATTGTTCCACATGTCATCGATAAATCAAAACATTCAAAACGGCTCGGGGAAGGCACTCTGGCGCAGTCTTGAGGACTACGCAGATACCCCCGAATTCCAGGAGTTGGTTCATAAGGAATTTCCCAATCACGCTCCAGAGCTTTTTCACTCCACATCCCGTCGTCACTTCCTGAAAGTGATGGGGGCTTCCGTCGCATTGGCGGGAGGTCTTGCCGGTTGTCGCTGGCCGAAGGAAACCATCCTTCCCCACACCAGTCGACCGGAGGGAAGAATTCCGGGAGTGCCGGTGACTTATGCTTCCTGCTGGGAGCAGCAGGAGGTTGCCGAAGGGGTTCTTGTTACCAGCTTTGATGGTCGTCCGATTCGTGTTGACGGAAATGGTGATCATCCTTCTCACAGCGGTAGCGCCACTTCGCAAATGCAGGCGAGTGTCTTGAACCTTTACGATCCGGGGCGTAGTCACGCTCCGATGCGCAAGGTCAACGGAGAAGATCAGGAGTCCGATTGGGCCGAGGCCACTGCAGCCTTGCAGAGCATCAAGGGCGCGAGCAAGGTTTCAGTTCTTGCCGCTCCCAGCTCCAGTCTTCCTCTCGATGCAATGCGCAAGAAGTTCCAGCGCAACTTCAAGGAAAGTTCATGGCACGAGTGGGCGCCGCTGAATCGTGATTCAGAGCGTCTGGGTACTGCCATGTGTTTCGGTGCACCTGCCAGACCGGTTGCCGATCTTTCCAAGGCAAGAGTCCTGATTTGCTTCGACGCCGATCCATTGATGAACCACCCGGCAAGCCTTCATCACAGTGCTGGTTGGGCCTCGATGAGACAGTCCGCCGATGACGACGAAGCGGCTTTCAGCCGTGTCTATTCCATCGAGAGTTCCTACTCGGTAACCGGCGGAGCGGCCGACGTGCATATCACTGCACGTTCCGGAGAGATCTCTCGCATGGTGGCGCAGTTGGCAAAGGCTCTGAACGTCAACACGGACTGGTTGCCGGCAGATGTTGCGGAAGTGGTCGCCAACTCTGGCGATCCGGATTCCAGAATCCAGCAAATGGTGGCAGACCTGAAAGCTTACCCGGGGCAGTCACTCTTGATGGCCGGGGATCGTCAGGCTCCAGAAGTGCATGCTCTGGTGCATGCCATCAATGTGAATGCCATTGGCGCAGCGGGTTCCACCGTCTCCTACGCAGAAGTTCATTACCCCTCCCGTCCATCTCACATGAATGACCTGGAGGCCCTTGCAGCTCGGATCCAGAGTGGGCAGGTCGAGCACCTGATCATTATGGGCGCCAACCCCGTCTACGACGCTCCCGCCGTGGGAGGGCAAAGTTGGGGAGACCTGATCGGCAAGGTTGCTTCCACAGTTCACCTCGGTGATTACCGTGACGAAACTGGCAAGGCCTGTGCGTGGCACCTGAATGCTTCCCATTACCTTGAGCAGTGGGGGGCGGCAAGAACGTGGGACGGCACGATCACTTTGGGGCAACCTCTGATCGAACCGATCTTCTCCGGCCGCAGTCCGATTGAACTGTTGAGCATCCTTCTCGACGACTCGCCGAGACCCGGATACGACATTACTCGTGAAGCTCTCGAAGGATTTGCTTCCAGTGATCTGGAAGAATCCTGGAGAGAGTGGCTTCACAACGGATTCATCGCCGGAACCTCCAACGCTGTTGGCAAGGCGCCGGCCGCTCTTCAGGGTGGCTGGGGTGCTGGCCTGAAGAGTGTCATGGAGGCGCTTGACACCTGGCAGGATACCGTTGACGAGATCGTCTTCCTGCAAGACCACTCCCTTTACGACGGTCGTTATGCCAACAACGGTTGGCTGCAGGAGCTCCCGGATCCGATGACCAAGGTGACCTGGGACAACTGCGCCATCATTTCACCGGCGAAAGCAGTCAAGCTGGGAGTTAAAGACGGCGACATGTTGCTGCTCAAGGTCGAGGGACAAGAGTTGCAAATGCCGGCATTCGTTCTTCCCGGACAAAATGAGGGCACCATCGCCGTCAGTCTGGGTTATGGACGCCTGCTCTCCGAAAGAGCCGCCGGAAGACTCTCGCGAAAGCCTGCGATCTACCAGATTGCGGATGGAGTGGGTTTTGATACTTATGGCCTGCGCAATGCGGATGCGGTGCGCAATGGTTATGCTCCTTGCGCAGTGACCCGTGGTGAGGGTGAGTACGCACTGGCGACGACTCAGGATCACAATCCGATTCGCCCAGAAGCTTTCATGGGTGACCTTCAAAGGGTTGCCGAAAAGCGTCGTGTGGGTGAGTTTGCCCGGACTGTCGATGTCGATTTTGCTCCGGATGCAAAAATGGTCGGCAAGGCGGTCAAGGACGCCGGTCCGCACCATCCTCCTCTGGAAAGTCTCTTTGGCGATCATGAATACAAATCGCACAAATGGGCGATGTCCATCGACCTCAACGTTTGCACCGGTTGCAGCGCATGCGTGATCGCCTGTCAGGCGGAGAACAATATTGCGGTGGTCGGTAAGGACGAAGTGGCGACCGGCCGTGAAATGCACTGGATGCGGATCGATCGTTACTTCAGGGGTGAAGACGTCGAGAATCCAGAGATGGTTCACCAGCCGATGACTTGTAACCAGTGTGAAAATGCCCCTTGTGAACAAGTTTGCCCGGTGGCAGCTACGGTTCACAACGAAGAGGGCCTCAACGACATGGTCTACAACCGTTGCATCGGTACTCGCTACTGCAGCAACAACTGTCCTTACAAGGTCAGGCGCTTCAACTACTACAACAACACCGCAGATCCCAGCAAAACAGAGCAGATGGGATACAACCCGAATGTCACTGTTCGTGCCCGTGGTGTCATGGAGAAGTGCACCTACTGTGTGCAGCGAATCAACAAAGCGAAGATCGAGGCGCACAACGACCGCCGGGATCTGCGCGACGGTGATATCGTTCCGGCTTGTGCCCAGACCTGTCCGACCAGTGCGATCACTTTCGGAGACCTTTCCGATCCGGACAGCCGTGTCACCGAAACGCAAAAATCGAAGCGTTCTTACAAGATGCTGGCGGAACTGAATGTCCGACCGCGGACCAGTTACCTGGCACAGTTGAAGAACCCCGTTGACAAGCAGGAGGGCTGATCGATGAAGCATCTTCTCGAAAAAATCCCCTTCGTGAAACCCGAGATTCTCGGCAATGCTGAAAGTCGGGAGATCGACAACACCGCATACTCTCCTTCCGAGAGACAGCCGTGGATCACGGGGGACAACACCAACACGACGATCACGGATCGTGTGTGTGGCATCCTTGAGGAGAAGCCCACCTTTGGCTGGGTGATGTTCTTCCTTCTCTCCCTTTCGGTCCTCGGACTGCTGGGAGTGTTTGTTCCTTTCCTCATCTTTTGGGGAGTTGGGGTATGGGGGGTCAACAACCCGGTGGGTTGGGGATACGCCATCGTCAACTTCGTCTTCTGGGTGGGTATCGGCCACGCCGGAACGCTGATCTCGGCGATCCTTTTCCTCTTTCGCCAAAAATGGAGAACCTCCATTAACCGTGCGGCAGAAGCGATGACGATTTTTGCCGTCATGTGTGCAGGCCTCTTCCCCGGTATTCACGTCGGGCGAGCCTGGTTTGCCTACTGGATGTTCCCATTGCCGAACCAGATGGAGCTGTGGCCAAACTTCCGCAGTCCGCTTCTTTGGGACGTCTTCGCGGTGGGAACCTACTTCACGGTTTCCCTGCTTTTCTGGTACATGGGAATGGTGCCTGATCTGGCAACAGTGAGGGATCGTGCCAAAAATGGCATCCGCAAACTCGCGTATGGGGCACTTTCACTGGGTTGGACCGGTTCCAACCGCCAGTGGCATGTTTATGAGCGTTCCTACCTATTGCTGGCGTCATTGGCGACTCCGCTGGTGCTTTCGGTGCACTCGGTCGTGTCCTTTGACTTCGCGGTTTCCCAGGTGGCCGGATGGCACACGACGATCTTCCCGCCGTACTTCGTTGCCGGGGCGATCTTCAGTGGTTTCGCCATGGTGGTGACACTGCTGGTTCCGGCACGACAGTTGTTCGGGCTCAAGGAAATCATCACCCTTCGCCACCTCGAGAACATGAACAAGATCATCATGCTGACTGGCATGCTCGTGGGATACGCCTATGCCCAGGAGTTCTTCATCGCCTGGTACGGCGGTGTGAAGGTCGAAAAGTTCGCCTTCATGAACCGTGCCTTTGGTCAGTATGCATGGGCTTATTGGATCATGGTGAGCTGCAACGTGATTTCACCGCAGATCTTCTGGTTCAAGAAAGCCAGAACCAACCTTTGGATCATGTTTATCGTCAGTATTTTCGTCAACATCGGTATGTGGTTTGAAAGATTCGTGATTACCGTCACCAGTCTTGCAAACGACTACACCCCGGCGGCGTGGGATTACTACTCTCCCAAATTGGCGGACGTTGGAATCATGATCGGGGCGTTTGGCCTCTTCTTTACCCTGTTTGCTCTTTTCTGTCGTTTCCTTCCCTTCATCGCCATGAGCGAGGTCAAGGGAGTCATGGCGGATCAGGCTCATGCGGTCGCAGAACCCAAGCCAGCCGAGGACGAGGGAGCAGATCCTGCTCCTTCTCCGGCGGCAGGATCCTAGGAGGCGATGATGAGTGATTCAAACCACACTGAATCGGAATACGAGACCATCACCGCTGAGGGATCTGAGAACCCTCAACCGGTTTTGCTTCTTGCTGAATTTGAGACTGCAGACGAGTTGATGTCTGCTGCTGAAAAGGTGCGCGACGAAGGCTTCAAGCGTTGGGATTGTCACACGCCCTATCCGATTCATGGACTGGATGGTGCCATGGGAATCCGACCGACGATTTTGCCCTGGCTGGTTCTGGGTGGAGGCATGACCGGATTCATCGGCGGCCTCGTCATGCAGGGCTGGATGAACGGCGTCGATTACAAGTTCCTGATCAGTGGCAAACCCTTCTTTAGTGTTCCGGCCAGTATTCCAGTGGCCTTTGAGTTGACGATTCTTCTGAGTGCCTTCGGTGCCTTCGGGGGCATGCTGGCCCTCAATGGATTGCCGAAGATGTTCAATCCACTTTTCAGAAGTGATCGATTCCGCCGAGCGACTGCCGACCGATTCTTCATCAGTATCGAGGCTCGTGATCGCCGTTTTGATGCACCTGCGAACGCCCGATTCCTCAGGGACATCGGTGCCAACGCCATCGAAGTGATCGAGGAGTAGCCAAATGACTCTTCCAAACAAAGATACTCATGTACCGGGTTGGATCATTGGATCGATCATTCTGATCAATATGTTCCTGTTGATTCCGCCTGTTCTCGTGGCGAAGGCTCGTTTCAGTACATCGCGTTCCCCACGGATCCATGTCTTCTACGACATGGACAACCAGCTGAAGTTCAAGGCCCAGTCTGCCAATGATCTTTTCCGCGATGGTCGCGCTGCTCGCTTGCCAGTTCCCGGAACGGTGGCGAGGGGCGAACTGAACAAGGACTCGCATTACCACTGGGGGACGGTCGATGGCGAGTGGGCCAACAGTTTCCCTCCGCAGGTGGATGTGAATGCGGCACTCCTCGCAAGAGGTGAGGCCCGTTACGGAATCTACTGTGCTCCCTGTCATGGGATCTCCGGTCATGGAGACGGAATGGTCGCGCGCAGAACAGCGGTTTCCGATTACGGAGCGTGGACAGTGACCGACCTCTCGTCAGAGAAAGGGCTGGCCCACCCGATTGGTGAGCTCTTCAACATCATTGGCTACGGCATCAATACCATGCCGGGCTACAAATCGCAGATCCCGGTGGAGGATCGTTGGGCCATCGTGGCTCATGTGAAGGCGATCCAGTTTAGCCAGTCGGTTGACGTTGCAGAGATTCCTGCGAATGAGCAGCAACGACTGGAAGCGATGGAGAAGCCTGCAGGCAGTGACGAATCCGGCTCCGATCCCCAACAGGGGAGTGGAACCCAGCCCAGGCAGGGGAGGTGAGCGAGATGGGACACAAGCACACCATTGATCTCAGTACTGAAAATCGCAGCCTGGGTGGTCTTTCGGGACAACTGATCGGCTTCGGTGCAGTACTCGCAGTGATTGGTCTGGTCGGCACCCTGCTGATGGGCAATCTCGAAGGAGCTTTCGACCATCATGCGGATGATCACTCTGCAGCTGGTCACTCTGCTACTGGGCATGCTGGCGATGATCACGCTGGCGGGCACCACGAAGTTCATGGTTACAACTCCACATGGTCGATCTGGCATCCTTATCTGGTTGCCGCGACTTGGCTCTTGGCTATTTGTCTGGGTGCGATCTTCTTTGTCTTGATCCACCACGCGACGATGGCGGCATGGAGTACCGTGGTTCGCAGAATCGCCGAGGCGGTTTCACGCAACTTCATCCTTTTGGCCTTGCTGTTTGTGCCGCTGGTTTTGCCTTCGCAGATGGACAAGTTGTACAAGTGGATCCATCCCGATCCCGGTGACAGCATCATCGCCGTCAAGGCTGCTTATCTGGATTACGATTTCTTTCTGATTCGTATGGCGGTCTATTTCCTGATCTGGATCGGTCTCTCGTGGTGGTACCACAAGAACTCGGTTCAGCAGGACCATGACGGTGACCTCAAGCGCACTAGCCGCATGGCACACTTCAGCCCGATGGGGCTGATCCTGTTTGCCCTGAGCATTACCTTCGCGGCATACGACATGCTCATGAGTCTGGACGCTCACTGGTTCAGTACCATTTTTGGAATCTACCTTTTCGGAGGCAGCGTGTTGTCCTTCCATGCGTTCTTGGCATTGGTTGTGATTTGGCTGCAGGCGAATGGAAGATTGACGAGAGCCGTCAGCGATGAGCACATGCAGGATATCGGCAAGATGATGTTCGCCTTCACAGTTTTCTGGGCCTACATCGCATTCAGCCAGTACATGCTTTACTGGTACGCCAACATTCCGGAGGAGACCGCCTGGTTCCTTCGCCGTCAGGAGAACTTCATCTGGGGTTCCTGGGGCTGGTTGTTGATCATCGGTCGTTTCTTCGTGCCCTTCCTCTTCATCATGTCGAAGCACATCAAGAGAAATCGTGCGACCCTTGCCTTGGCAGCGATCTGGATGCTCATCATGCAGTGGGCGGACATGTACTACTTGGTCATGCCTCAAATCGACGGTGGAGAAAAGTTCCCGTTCACACTTCTGGACGTGACGATTCCCGTCGGATTCCTCGGATTGTTCCTGATCGGATTGGCTCTGTCCTTGAGAGGGCATTCGCTGATCGCCGAAAAGGACCCAAGAATGCCGGAATCCCTGGCATTCGAGAATGCCTAGAAGGGAGTTCCCAATGAGTGATTCACAAAATCAAAAAGCGGAACTTGAAAACCTCGAAGGGGCAGGGGATGACCCCAGTGCAATTCCCACCTGGTACGGAGGAATTGTCTTCACGATTCTCTTTGTGGTTTCCGCCTACTTGCTGGTTTTCCTCACAGGGATCGAGGAAGAGTCGGTGATTGAAGAGAGAAATCGCTACAAGAGTCGGGAATTGGAAGAGGTTCAAGGTATCCAAACCTCCCAATTAAACGGCTACACCTGGACCGATCGTGACAACAATCGGGTCTCAGTTCCCCTTGATCAGGGTAAAAATGAAGTATTGAGACGTTACGGGAAACAGGGGAACTGACGCGAATGGAATCGATGATCCTCAGTCCACGATCAGAAAAGGCTGACAAGCTTCAGGGCCCGCTCTCACGAGTGAGCCTGCAGCGTGTCTTGATGACTTGTGTTCTGTCATGGGGAATCTTGCTGACGTCAGTCTTTCTTCTTGCGGTACCTCTGCTTGCTCAATCGCCGGCAGTGGGTCCGGGCCAGCTCAACAAGCAGGAACACGATCCTGTTCTGAAGTCTATCGATGGAATCACCATTCATGATCGCCTTGGAAATTCTGTTCCGCTGGCAGGGAAGATTCGTCGTTCGGATGGAGAGTGGGTCAGTCTGGAGTCGATCCTCGATTCCGGATTGCCGGTGATCTTCAATCCGATCTATTTCAGCTGCCCCATGCTTTGCAACATGGTTGTTGAGAATCTCCTCAAGTCGATGGCGGAGTGTGATTTGGTATTGGGTCAGGATTATGAAATCGTGACTATGAGTATCGACCCCAGAGACAAACCGCTCGATGCACGCAACAGAAAGCGCGCATTGTTGGAAGTGTTTCTTGAGGAAGCACAGTTGACGGGAGTTTCCACTGAGACCGCTGAGAAGGGTTGGCACTTTCTCACTGGTGAAGAGGAAAACCTTCGTCCCATCGCTGACAGCGTGGGATTTGATTACGAGTGGAATACCTACAATCAGGAGTACGCTCACGGTGCAGGGGCTTTCATTCTCTCACCGGAAGGTGTTCTGACGCGAACGCTGCAGGGGATTGAGTTTGATCCGCAAACGCTGCGTCTCGCACTGGTTGAAGCCTCCGACGGTAAAGTCGGATCCTGGGCTGATCAGATGATTTTGACCTGTTTTGTTTACGATCCTGAAAAGGCCCGGTACGGACCGGAGGCACTTTTGGTGATGAGACTTGGTGGTCTCGTCACGGTCTTGGGATTGGGGGGCTTCTTATTGGTTCTCCGTCGAAGAGATCGATTGAATTCCGTTTCTGAAAATGACGACTCCATGGACTCTCAGAGAGAGCAGGAAAAATGATGCACTTTTTTAACCCGCTTCTTTCGCATTGGGCGACTCAGACCGGCCCCAGTTTCTGGCTGCCGGCACCTGTTTCCAACTTTGCGGATACCGTCGACGGAGACTTTTACTTCGTTTACTGGGTTTCCATTTTCTTCCTGGTTTTGATCACTGCACTGTTGGTGGTCTTCATGATGAAATTCAAGGCTCCGGAGGGGCAGAAAGCCACCAGCCAAAATGATCACAACCTGATCCTTGAGGTGGCCTGGACTGGTATCCCCGTGATCCTGTCCTTCATGATGTTCTGGTACGGATACAAGGGTTATGTGGCAATGGCCACAGCTCCTTCCAATGCCATGACCGTCACTGCCGAAGCTTCCCGTTGGCTGTGGAATTTTACCTATCCGACCAACGGTGCGGTGGTTCCCGGCGCTTCCGAGGATTTCAATGAGATCCGCATGGGAGTCCGGGATGGATCCCTGACTCCGGAAGCCGCAGCTGAGAGAGAAGCCAAGGTTCTCGAGAAAGCCGGATTGCATGTTCCCGTGAACACTCCGGTGAGGATCAAGGTCATGGCCTCAGATGTGTTGCACTCCCTTTTCATTCCCGCTTTCCGGGTCAAGAAGGACTGTGTGCCAGGCCGTATCGGTGAACTCTGGTTTGAGGCGACGGAGCCCGGAGTATACGACCTGCTCTGTACCGAGTACTGCGGACAGGGCCACTCCCTGATGCACAGCAAAGTGGTGGTTCACGAGAGCCAGGAAAGTTTCGAGAAGTGGCTCGAAGTGGCGGCTTCCTACGATGAGACCCTGCCCTTTGAGCAGTTGGGGGAGATCGTCTGGAAACGCAAGGGCTGTGTTTCCTGTCACAGCCTGGATGGTTCCAACAAGGTGGGACCGACTTGGCAGGGAGCATTTGGATCCCTGCGTCAATACACCGAGAACGGTGTCGCCGGATCGACGACCGTAGACGAAGCCTACATCGAAGAATCGATCCGATACCCGATGAAAAAGATTGCCGATGGTTACCCCGGTCAGATGCCGGTGGTGAAGTTGACTGACAAGGAGATCCTCTGGGTCACCGAGTTCATCAAGAGCCTTGGCAAGTAAGGAGCAGAGAATATGAATCCCAACGACCAAGCCCCTTCCGGCTCCGATGTTTCCTCTCAGGAGACCGCCAAGGTCGCTCCGGAAACAACTGAGTCTGGTCCCAGTTACCTGACTGTAACCAAGACCTTCGCTTCCTGGGCCCTGACTCTGGATCATAAGCGCATTGGCCTGATGTATCTGGTCGGTGTGCTGGGAATGTTTTTCCTCGGGGGAGTCTTTGCGCTGCTGGTGAGAACCGAGCTGTTCTCTCCGATGCCGTTGATCACTCCTCTCTTTGCGGCTGATCCGGGTGCTCAGGCTGATCTGTACAACCAGTGGTTCACAACCCACGGTGCGATCATGGTGTTTCTGGTGATTATCCCAGGGGTTCCAGCGGCGTTGGGCAACTTTGTCCTGCCTCTGCTTCTGGGGGCAAAAGATGTGGCATTCCCAAGGCTGAACCTGAGTTCGTTCTACCTTTGGATCTGTGGTGCTGCATTCTTCATTTACGTCCTTTTCAGTGGCGGAGTGGATACCGGGTGGACCTTCTACACCCCCTATTCCACGGATACTTCCACTGCGGTGATTCCTGCAGTGGTGGGCGTCTTCATTCTGGGATTCTCCAGTATCTTTACCGGTCTGAACTTCATCGTGACGATCCACAAGATGCGGCCCAAGGGAATGACCTGGTTCAATATGCCGCTGTTCCTGTGGGGAACATACTCCACGGCGGTCATCCAGGTTCTGGCTACCCCGGTTCTGGGAATCACCCTGTTGCTGCTGATTCTTGAACGGACATTGGGCATCGGTATTTTCGACCCCCAAAACGGGGGAGACCCGGTGCTCTATCAGCACTTCTTCTGGTTCTACAGTCACCCTGCGGTGTACATCATGATCATTCCTGCCATGGGAGTGATCAGTGAGATCATCTCTGTCCACAGCCACAAGAGAATCTTTGGTTACCGCTACATTGCCTATTCCTCTGTCGCGATTGCCATCTTCTCGTTCATCGTCTGGGGACACCACATGTTCACCAGTGGCCAGTCGACGGTGATGAACATTGTCTTCAGTGGAATCACCTTCTCTGTGGGAATCCCCTCAGCGATCAAGGTCTTCAACTGGATCGCAACGATGTACAAGGGGTCACTAACCCTCAATACGACGATGCTCTACGGGATTGCATTCATCTTCCTGTTCACCATCGGTGGATTGACGGGTCTTTTCCTCGGCGTGCTGAGCATCGATACCCACCTTCATGACACTTACTTCGTGGTCGCTCACTTCCACTACGTCATGATGGGAAGTGCACTGATTGCATTCATTGGTGGGCTTCACCACTGGTGGCCGAAGATGACCGGAAAGATGTTCAGCGAGTTTTGGGGCAGGATTGCCTGTACCCTCGTCTTCATCGGTTTCAACCTGACCTTCATCCCGCAGTTTGTCATGGGATCTCTTGGCATGCCCCGCAGGTACTACACCTACCAGGACAAGTTTGAGATTTATCACCAGCTTTCCACTGTGGGAGCTTACGTGATGGCTATTGGCTTCTTCATGACAGCGTTCTACCTGTTGCAGTCACTCGCCTCTGGTAAAAAAGCACCGAGGAACCCGTGGGGTGGTAACAGTCTGGAATGGCATACTCCGTCACCTCCGCCGCTGGAAAACTTCCATGGCGTGCCTTCGGCGACGGATCCATACGAGCTTGATCACTTTGACTACGACCCGGTCACCGGGAACTACTCGAGTCGAACCACTGCCGGTTCGGCCTGAAGATGGGAGATGGGATGAGCGGCGACGCGCATCAGGACAACAGCGAAGGGGCTGCCGAAACCCACCACGGTGGGCACGGAGAAGGGCATGACCATGGACATGGTCACTCTCCGCACCTGGCACACCACTTCGACAGTCTCGATCAGCAGTTCGAAGCAGGAAAGCTGGGAATGTGGCTTTTCCTGGCAACCGAAGTTCTGCTTTTCGGAGGCCTGTTTGTTTTTTACACAGTCTATAAAGCAAACCACCCTGACCTGTTTGAATGGGGAAGCCAATTCCTCGACAAGCGGTGGGGGGCCACCAACACGATGGTGCTGCTGTTTTCTTCCCTGACGATGGCGATGGCTGTCAGGGAGGCCCAGTTGGGAAGAAAGAACAGGATTCTGTTCTTTCTGGCAGTGACCTTCATCTGTGGTTTGGGCTTCATGGGAATCAAGTACCTTGAGTATTCCAAGAAGTTCCATGAGGGGTTGTTCCCGGGGAAAAGTTTTTCCTACGCCACAGTGGATGCTGCAGAACAGGAGCGTGCGAGGATCGAGAGAGAATCTCTCGATTCCCTGATTCCGCCCAAGGCTCCCGAAGCCAATCCCAAGGAGATCGAGCCGATTGCCAAGACTCAGGCAAAAGGGCCGGCTCTCCCACCAACAGGGTTGGCTGTCAATATGGGCAAGGATGAGATGAAAGCCAAACTCAAAGAGGAATCGAACTACCCTTCGAATCCTGATGAGTTGTACATCGCTCCCTACCATGTTCCGACGGTACCCCGACCGGAGAATGCCCATGTGTTCTTCAGCATTTACTTCTGCCTCACTGGCCTTCACGGCATTCATGTGCTGATCGGAATGGCCGTCATGGTGTGGCTGATGTGGCTGGTGATGAAGGACAAGATCGGCAAGGAGTTCTTCACTCCGGTGGATCTGGGTGGACTTTACTGGCACCTGGTGGATCTGATTTGGATCTACCTCTTCCCACTGCTTTATCTGGTTGAATAGGAGGATCCATGGAAGCTCTTTTGAATAATGTGGATCTTCTGATTCTGTCGGCGTTTTTCTTGTGTCTGATCGTGACCCTGATCGTGACCAAGGCGAACAAGGGCAAGAAGGATCCTCATCCGGTGGTCGGTCACATGACTTCGACTCCGCTGTTGTTGACGATTTTGACTGCGTTGCTCTTCCTCACCTGGCTGACGGTGGGTGTCTCCTATATTGACATGGGAGATCTCAACATCGTTGTGGCCATGGGTGTGGCAACCATCAAGGCGACCCTTGTGGGGCTTTACTTCATGCACTTGCGGTGGGATCGTCCGTTCAATGCCATCATTCTGGTCGGATCTCTGCTCTTTCTGGGCATCTTTTTGGGCTTCGCCCTTCTCGATACCGGGGAATATCAGGAGAATATGTACACCGACAGTGCAATACTTGAATCGCAAGGTCTGAAGGACTGATTCGAGAGGTGGGGGGAGAACAGGAGCGATCGTGCCCGGAGCGGTGGAGCATCAGGAAAAGTTTGTAGGGGAGATTCCTTCCCCTCCCAATCCTGCCGTCCTGCAAATGGGTATGTGGCTCTTTTTGGCCTCACTGGGGATCTTTTTTGTCGCCAGTGTGATCGGAATCGTTCTCGTGAGAAACTCTTCCCCCAACTGGGGGCAAGGGAGTCCATCTCTCCCGGACACTGCATGGATCAGCACGGGCATCATTCTGCTGTTGAGTGTTTTCTCCCAACTGGGAGTCCACTTTATTGGTAAAGACGCCCTTCGCAGGTTCAAGGCCTGCATGCTCACGGTTTTCTTTCTGGGTTTCGCATTCCTTTATTTCCAGGAAAATGTCTGGCAGCAGTTACTCGCATCAGGCAATGGCCAGTTCAATGCCTCGTCATCTCTTTTGGGTTGGTGCATTTATTCCCTTGGATTGATTCATGCTCTCCACCTGGCGGGTGGCTTGATTTTTCAGTCCCTCGTCACCGTCCGCTCACTGAGCGGAGGTTACTGGAGTCTTCACCATGATCTGGTGAAACAGGTCAATCTTTATTGGCATTTTCTGGGAGTGGTCTGGTTCGGGCTTTTCGCGTTCCTGTTGTGGTTGGTCTAGGGACTTTCGACAGGGATTTCGCGAGCATGGGTTGCGAACCACGAACTGATCAGGAAGGGGCTTTCGGAAGAGTAGGTCTTCTGAAGATCCGCCGTCAGGACTCCCTGCCTTTTTGATCCGCTTCCGGAGACTATTACCCGATCCAGATTTTTTGGTCCTGCAGGGGCTTTGGGTGAGTAGGGGTACTTGGGTAAGTCTCTTTGGCGGTATGGCAGATAGGGTTCTTTCTTGTAATAGTTTCGATGGTTTTCGAGCATGGCCATGACATCCGTATCGGGTGCGGTTTCAAGCCAGTTTTCCCAGGTGGTCAGGGTGAAGGGCAGAAACTGGAGTGCTTCTCCCTTTCTCGGGCCACTGAGTGCGCTGCCGTCAAGGGGGCTCCACAAGCTTTCCTGACTTCTCATTCCCTGTCCGAGTCGATCATTGATCAATAAACAGCAATCGAGAACCAGGCCCGAGTTTCCAAAGAGGGGGGGCGTTTCACCGGAAGCGTTGACGGTTCGCTCGAATACGGCAATCGTCTCGGACAACGGGTGATAAACCACGCAAATCGGTTTACCTCCGACGACGTCATTGACGACTTCATGCCATTGCAACAGGCGCAGCGGATATGCACGCGATTGACCGCCGAAGGTGATTCCGACCACTTCACTGGAAGAGACGAGAAAGCGTTTACGGAAGTTTTTTGACAGTTCTTCGACTTTATCCTGTCCCCAGGTTTTGGGGAGATCGACAGCAATGATTTGGCCGGGTGCGCCCCAGCGCAAAAAGTCAGGATCATTGAGCAACTCTTCGGGAAGCGCGAAGCCATTTGTTTTGAAAGCCTCTGGTCCCAACTGGTCTACTTCTTCAATTGCTCGCATCAGATGTGGGAGGCGCCATGCAACCACAGCGAGAATCAGCAGGAGCAATCCTCCAAGAAGCAGTCCGAGACCATTCCCTGAGTTTTCGGTGGAAGGAGTCTCTGGATTCATCATGACCCCGAACTGATCACCAGAGCCGAAAGAACTGGTGGAAGGTAAATCAGGCTGGCAAAAAAGAGTTTTCTTGCCGCAGGTTTATCCCTGTGAAGGGCCAGTTGGTAAGAGCGCAGGGTCATCAGGAATCCTCCCAGATTGGCAACTGCAAGGTAGAGAAGTCCCGCATGACCGGTGAGCGTTGGAGAGAGACTGACCCCCCAGAGCAGCAATGACCAGATCACCGAAATCCTCGCTGTCCGGTGACCCTCAGGGTCGACACTCGGCAGCATTTTGAATCCGGCCTTTTCATACTCTTCCCGATGCATCCATGCGATGGCGAGGAAGTGCGGGATTTGCCAGATGAAAAGAATTCCAAAGAGTGCGAGACCCACTGGATGCCATGGACTTCCTCCGGCCCCGCACCAACCGATCAGGGGAGGCAAGGCTCCCGGTATTGCACCGAGAATGGTATTGAGCGGAGTCCGTTTTTTCAGTGGGGTGTAGACGAGGACATAGAGGATGAGGCTGACAAAACCGAGAGCCGCGGTGAGAGGGTTGCCCTGCCACCACAAGAGCGCAGTACCACTGGAAGCCAACAGAGTGGCGTAGGGGAGAACGACTGCGGCTCCGATTCTCCCCTTTGCGGTGGCACGAACTGCGGTCCGCTGCATCAGCTGATCCTGTTTTCGTTCCCAGAGCATGTTCAGGGAATTTGCAGCGGCGGCGAGGAGGGCAGTGCCCAGGCTCAGGGCGATCAGAACGGTCCAGCGTTCCAGCCACGCAGTGGTGGTGCCCGTGAATCGAGAGTTCCAGGTTTCAGGGAATGCCCATGATGTTGCCACGCCGAGGCTGGCAGTCAGCACCACCAGCATCGTCAATCGGGGCTTGGCAAGCTGGAGGAGGTCTGACAGCAATGTTGGCTGCTGAACCTCACCCATGCCTGTATCCCCAGATTCGGCTTTAGGCTTGGACAATGTGGTCTCCCGTCTGAGGTGAGTTTAGGGTCTGGAAGACAATTCGACCACCGGACCCAAGAGGCCCATCGGGATTGCTTGACCGATACGGCTGGAGTGGGAGAATCTAATCAGGACCAAAGTGGTCCCCTTTTTAAAAGTGACAGGAGTGGCCTCTATTTGCGGATTTGCCATATTTGGCAGCCCGGATGTGAGTGCAACCAGACAGGGCGACTGAATGCTGAGACTCAACCGTCAGACTGACTACGGGATCATGATCCTGACCTGCCTGGTCCGGGAAGATGACAAGGCCATGCCTCCCCGTTTGCTTTCTGCGCCGGAAATCGCCACGGCTTCCGGTCTGGCACTCCCGAATGTCAGCAAGATTCTCAAGGCCCTCGTGCGTGGAGGAATTCTCCAGTCGAGGCGGGGGGTTCAGGGTGGGTATCAACTTTCACGACTTCCCGCCGAGATCTCGATTCAGCAAATCATCACTGCGCTGGATGGGCCGATTTCGATGACAGACTGCGCCGGTGAAGGACCGGAGCAGTGTGACGTCAGCTCGCTGTGCCCCATGAGCGCCAATTGGAAATACATCAACGACAAGATCGTTGAGACCCTGGAGAGTATCACCCTCGAACAGATGGCGATTCCAGGGGGCGTGCTGGCAGCCGCCAACAACGATTCAGATTCCACCAGAAACCCAGAAGGGGAATGATGTCGGAAGCAGAAGAGTTACAGAAACTCGCAGACAAGGAATACGAATTCGGTTTCGTGACAGACGTCGAATCAGACTCCTTGCCACCAGGTCTTGATGAAGACACGATCCGGGAAATCGTCCGTAGAAAGGGCGAGCCGGATTGGCTTCTCGAATATCGTCTCAAGGCTTTCCGCCATTGGCAGACGATGGAGGATCCGGCCTGGGCAAAGGTCAACAAAAATGTCGTCAACTACCAAGACCTGATTTACTACAGTGCTCCCAAACCGAAAAAGCAGTTGGAGAGTCTGGACGAAGTCGATCCGGAGTTGTTGGAGACCTTCGAAAAGCTGGGGATCTCTCTGGAGGAACAAAAGCGCCTTAGCAATGTCGCCGTGGATGCGGTTTTCGACAGTGTTTCCGTGGCGACGACCTTCAGTGACAAGTTGGCAGAACTGGGGATCATCTTCTGTTCCTTCAGTGAAGCGGTCAAAGAGCACCCCGAGCTGGTTCGCAAGTATCTGGGGTCGGTCGTTCCCTACACCGACAATTTTTACTCGGCACTGAACTCCGCAGTCTTTTCGGATGGTTCTTTCTGCTACATCCCCAAAGGTGTCGCATGTCCGATGGAACTGTCGACCTATTTCCGGATCAATGCTGCGGGAACGGGCCAGTTTGAGCGGACTCTGATCGTTGCCGACGAAGGCTCGACGGTGTCTTACCTCGAGGGCTGCACGGCTCCCATGCGTGATGAAAACCAGCTTCACGCGGCGGTCGTCGAGCTCGTTGCGCTCGAAGAGGCCACCATCAAATACTCGACTGTTCAGAACTGGTATCCCGGCGACGCCGACGGCGTTGGTGGAATCTACAACTTCGTGACCAAGCGAGGTCTCTGTAAAGGGGATCGTTCAAAGATCTCCTGGACTCAGGTGGAGACAGGCAGTGCCATCACCTGGAAGTATCCTTCCTGCATTCTTCAGGGAGATGATTCCATCGGTGAGTTTTACTCAGTGGCCCTGACCAACAATTACCAGCAAGCCGATACCGGGACAAAAATGGTTCACCTCGGCAAGCGCACCAAGTCGACGATCATCTCCAAGGGTATCAGTGCCGGTAAAGGGCAAAATACCTACCGTGGGCTGGTCGACATCAAAAAGGGTGCGGAAGACGCACGAAACTTTTCACAGTGTGATTCGATGCTTCTGAGTGACCGCTGTGGCGCACACACCTTCCCCTACGTGGAGGTGCGTAATCCGAGTGCCAAGGTTGAGCACGAAGCCACCACCTCAAAGATCGGTGAGGACCAGATCTTTTACTGCAATCAGAGGGGCATTTCGACAGAGGATGCCGTCTCGATGATCGTCAACGGATTCTGTAAGGAGGTCTTCAGCGAGCTGCCGATGGAGTTTGCTGTGGAAGCCCAGAAGTTGTTGGCGGTGAGTCTCGAGGGGAGTGTCGGTTGATGTCTGCCCATGAAAATGAGGAAAAAATGATTCTCGATGTAAACAATCTTCATGCGTCCGTGGAAGGCAGCCCGATTCTGAAAGGTCTGAACCTTTCGGTGAAGCCGGGCGAGGTTCACGCCATCATGGGACCGAATGGCTCAGGCAAGAGTACTTTTGCCAATGTGCTTGCCGGTCGTGAGGATTACACGGTGGACAGTGGTTCTGTGAGCTACAGTGGACTCGACCTCCTCGATCTCGACCCTGAGGAGCGTGCATGTGAGGGCATCTTCCTCGCATTCCAGTACCCCGTCTCGATCCCTGGAATCTCGAATGCCTACTTCCTGCGCTCGGCCCTCAACGCGGTGCGTCGCTATCGTGAAGAGTCTGAAGTGGACGCCGTCGACTTCCTTCAACTCGTCCGTGAAAAGATGAAGTTGGTGGGTATGGACGAAAAGCTGTTGCAGCGTTCCGTCAACGATGGCTTCAGCGGTGGTGAAAAGAAGCGTAATGAGATCCTGCAAATGGCGGTTCTCGATCCGAAGCTGGCGATCCTCGACGAGACAGACTCCGGGCTCGATATCGATGCCCTCAGAATCGTTGCTGAAGGTGTCAATGCCCTTCGTGGAGGTGACCGTGCGTTTATCGTCGTGACCCACTATCAGCGACTTCTCGATTACATCGTTCCTGATCATGTTCATGTGCTTTCGGAGGGACAGATCGTCCGTACCGGCGACAAGACCCTGGCCCATGAACTGGAGCGTGAGGGATATTCATGGCTTGAATCCGGACACGCCCGTGAGAAAACCCAGGAGGCTTCGTGAGCACCGAAACCGTCGACCCCTGGCATGCAATGCTGTCTCAGCAAGTTGCTGATTCTGCCGGTGCCCATTCCTCTCTGGATCAGCGGCGCCAGTCCGCCAGTGAGATGTTTCAGCAAAGCGGGTTTCCTACCCGGAAACATGAAGAGTGGAGATACACGCCGCTGAAATCGGTGGCTCAAGGTGAATACTCTGCCCTGCTTCCGGCGGACGGAGTGCTGCCCGGAGATGACGAATTGGCGACCACATCCGATATTCGCATCGTGCTGATCAATGGTCGCTTCCGGGATGACCTTTCCGATCTGACCGCATTGCCGGATGAGGTTTCCATTCGTGGACTCGCAGGCATGTTGGCCGAGAATCCTGATTCCGTCAGTGAATCTATCGACCGCCTGATTCCCAGTGACGACCATCCATTCCAGAATCTTGCCGATGTTTTTCTCTGCGACGGTCTGGTGATCGACGCGCAAGGAGAAACTGACGCCAGAATTCATATTGTTCACGCACAGGATGGATCTACCTCTTCTGGCTCCAGCCATGTCTCCGGACTGGTTCGACTCAGCGGTGGGGCCAAGATCGAAATCCTTGAGGAGTTCCGTTCCCGAGGAACGACTCTGGCAAATATCCGTTGGGGCATGGAGATCGGATCCGGTTGTGAATTCTCCCGTCAACGGGTGGTTCGGCCCGGGTGCGATGTGCTTTACCACGGAACCCGGGTTCAAGTGGAGGGCAAGGCCGTCTTCCGCGATCTGATCGCGGGCAGCGGATCACGACTGGTCCGGAATGAGATTCATGCGATTCTCTCGGGGCAGGAAGGGCATGTCGATTTGCTGGGTGGTTACGTCAGCAATGGTGATGAAATCATCGACCACCATACGGTCATCGAGCATGCAGTCGAGGACTGCACCAGCAGAGAGATCTACAGGGGTGTTCTCGGTGGAGAGTCTCGTGGTGCATTTACCGGAATGATCCATGTTCATCAGGATGCCCAGAGAACGGATGCCGAGCAGTCCAACGACGCGATCCTGTTGTCGCGGTCTGCTGAGATGAACACCCGTCCCCGTCTTGAGATCTATGCGGATGATGTCAAATGTACCCATGGTGCGACTGTCGGTGAGTTGGATGATGAATCACTCTTTTACCTGAGAAGTCGTGGAGTGAGCCTCGAGGAGGCTCGCCGAATGCTGGTCAGGGCCTTTACTGCAGAAGTCTTTGAGGATCTCGGAAATGAGGCCTTGAAGGAGCAGTTCATTGAGCAGTTACAGGAAGCGATGCCAGCTGCTGGTGAATCGGGATCCTGAAGACGGGAGTGGTTTGAACGCGGGTGACCCCATGTCTCTGAATGTGCACGAGATTCAGAAGCACTTTCCTGGTCTGAATCAACAGGTACACGGGCACCGTCTTGTCTATCTGGACAGCGCGGCGACCACCCAAAAGCCCGTGGCCGTGATGGATGCCGTCGACTCGGTCTATCGCCAAGATTGCGCCAATGTCCACAGGGGAGTTCACACCCTCAGCGAAAGAGCCACCGCCCGATTTGAGGGTGTCCGCAAGGTCGTGGCCGGATTCCTCGGTATCAGTGACAGCCGTGAAGTGATCTTCACGCGGGGCGTGACCGAATCGATGAATCTGTTGGCCAATACACTGTGTCATCTGGATTCGGGATTTCAACCCGGTGACGAAATCCTGATCTCTTCTCTCGACCACCACGCGAACATTGTGCCCTGGCAGTTGATCAGCGAAAAAATGGGGACGGTTCTGAAGGTGATTCCCTGCGACGATGCAGGAGAGTTGATCCTCTCTGATCTGGATCAGTGGATCAGCGAAAAAACCCGGGTCGTCTCTGTTGGCCACGTTTCCAATGCGATTGGAACGGTCAATGATATCCACGCCATATTTGCGGAGGCGCGCAAAGTCGGGGCCATCACAATTCTTGATGCTGCCCAGTCTGCACCTCATATGTCGATCAGTCCCAAGGATATCGATTGCGATTTCCTGACCTTCAGCGGGCATAAAACATACGGCCCCACGGGTGCCGGTGTTCTATGGGGGAAGAGGGAAATTCTCGACCGGATGCCTCCCTGGCAAGGTGGGGGGGACATGATCCGGACCGTCTCATTTGAAGAGAGCAGTTTCGCCGAGACTCCGTGGAAGTTTGAAGCTGGAACTCCGGATATTGCCGCTGTTATCGGATTGGGGGCAGCCCTTGAATTTCTCGACTCCATTGGTCGAGACAAGGTGTGTTCCCACGAGACCCGACTTTTGCAGAAGATCGAATCCGCATTGAAGTCCATGGATGGAGTCAATGTGGTGGGAGAGCCCTCACTCAGGGCGTGTTGTGTTTCCTTCACCCTCGACGGGGTTCACCCCCATGATGCCGCGACCATCATGGATCAAAATGGGGTGGCAATCAGGGCGGGCCATCATTGTGCAATGCCTTTGATGAAGCGACTGGGATTACCCGCAACGATCCGGGCCTCAGTGGGAATGCACAACGATGAGGCTGACGTCGAGGCATTGCTGCAGTCGGTCGAAGCCGTAAGGGAGATCTTCGCATGAGTTCGATGAGGGAACTTTATCAAGAGATGATCATCGATCACTCTCGCTCTCCACGAAATCACAAGAAACTGGATCATCCGGACCTTTTCGCACGTGGATACAATCCTCTTTGTGGGGATGAAATCGATATGGAAGTGAAGCGTGGGGAGGACGGGGTTCTGTCAGAGATCGGCTTTGAAGCGACCGCCTGTGCTATTTGCACGGCCAGTGCTTCGATTCTGACTGAAACCCTTAAAGGAAAATCTGAAGAGGATGCGAGGGCGATCTTCCACCGTTTTCACTCCACAGTGACCGGTGAAATTGAAGATCCCTATCCTTCAGAGTTGATGAAGCTGGAAGTTTTCACGGGCGTGAAAGATTATCCTTCCCGCGTCAAATGCGCGACCCTGGCCTGGCATACACTGATCCAGGCTCTGGATGAAAATAATGGAGAGGCCTCCACCGAATGAACGACACCCCTGATCCACAAACGTCTGATTCTGTGAATGAGGAAGACCTTCGTCCCGCAGGTCTTCAGGCGGCCGAAGAGGGGAGCCTGGAGGACCTGATCGTCAAGGCGATTGAAACTTGCCATGACCCCGAGATCCCCGTCAACATCTATGAACTGGGCCTCATCTATCACATTCGTATCGAAGAAGATGCCAAAGTGGATATAGAGATGACCCTGACTTCCCCGGCATGCCCTGTTGCGGGAACGTTGCCGGTGGAGGTTGAGCAGAAGGTCAGTGCAGTGGACGGGGTTGCAGAGTGCATCGTGGGTGTGGTCTGGGATCCGCCATGGACCAAGGATCGCATGACCGAGGGTGCCAAGCTTCAGTTGGGGATGTTCTGATCCTGCACGGGCTTTGCTTCTTGGTCTGATTTTTCTTCACGCGGTTGGAGTGCACTGAGAAGGTGTCTCGCCCGCTCTCCCTCCGGCAAACCAGCCATCATCTTGGCGACCCGGGTCAATAATCTCGCGCCCAGCATACGGTTCGTCTTGAGCGCATGCTTTGCCTTTCGGATCATCTGAATTCCCCGACCCCGGTAGGGCGCATAGGCTTGATCCCAGAGACCCGTCATCTCTTGACCGAAGAGTGACAGATATCGCTTCGCAGCAACCAACTCCTGGCAGCCCTTTTCGAATTCTTCATACCCACTGTATTCCCGAGCCCTGTCGAGGTGCTTGAGAAGGAAGCGGTATTCCCGTCGAGTGGGCGGAGTGGTTTCAGTGCGACCAGCAAGGTAGCTGTCCAAAGCTTTTGATCCTCTGAAGGGCAAGTCCTCCGGGATCGCACGTGCCTCACCGGTGGCGGGATCGATGGAGAAAATTCGCGGAAGCAGTTTTGGGATGGTCAGATTTTCCAGAAGCGGAGTGCTTCCCTGATGCGCTTTGCAGTTACCGCAACCATCCAGTGGGCAAGAGTCGCTTTGTTCTTCCAGGCTGGAATGGATTTTTCCGGAGGGCCCCGGGACACATGCGAGAGCGGGGACTCCATGTTTTTCGAGCGCAGTCAGAAATGCGGAATCGTTGAGGTGTTGTCGTGACCAGGAGGAGGAGACTGGATCATCATCCCTGACGATCAGCAGCAGAATCGGGACCTTACGATGGAGGGCTTCTGTTTTGGCTTTTTCCATATCCGAACCCGCCCAGTATCGGGTATCGGCTGAGAGGTTGTTCGCTGTGGACTCAACGCTCTGTGTTTCTTTGCTCTGTGTTTCCTTGTTGGGAAGGGACCCATCCGCAACCGAATCGGTGATTCCGTCCGAAAGGGAAAAACAAAGGGCCAGTGTGAGAAACAAGGGGCTGATCATTGGGGGGGGACTCCAGTTTTCATTCCCCTGATTTTATCACTCATGGGTCATGGAATAGCCCCAACACTTTGTGAGAGTGCCATTCAGGCAAATTTTACAGGATTGATCCGTTTCGGGCTGATCAGGTCAGCGGTTTGTTCTGTAACGCCTTCAAGAGTGCTCTTGGGTACTTTTGACCGCTCAGGAGTTTGCCGATGACTGTTGAGCGGACGATCAGATCATAGGTGATCAGGCCGATCACAGTGGTGGCCGTGAGGGTGAGTCCAAATTTCACGAAGCTGCCCCAATCCCTGTTGGCCAGATAACCGGGGATCCAAATGGTGAAGGGAAGGTGGATCAGATAGATCCAGTAGGAGGCATCGACGAAATAGCGGACCCCGGGAATCTCTTTTGAAGTCAATTTCGCGAAGAGACCGATGAATCCCCAGATTGCTTGCCACATCACCATTCCCGCGACGCAGGAAGTCAGAAGTCTCCACATTTCAGAAGTGAAGATCTCCGGGTTTTGCAGCAAGGATCCCCAGACCATGAAGAGGACTGTTGCCAGTCCCAGACTGAGGAAGATTCGCGGCCATGTTGCGACATGGGTCAGCAGGTCTCTTCGACTCCAGAGTGCCCACCCACAGAGATAGAGAAATGCGTATGCCAAAAAGCTCGCTTTATCAGGGACTAATTCCACTCCTGGAATCAACAGGCCCGGGAGAAGTGAATCGACGAGAGCCCAACCGAGAGGAATCGACAGGAGCAGACTGGATCCGGGGATGCCGATCACTTTGGCAATCAAAGTTGAGGGACGGAGCTTCTCCGGAAGTAATTGTGAAAGGGGGCTCAGAAGAAAGGCGAGAACAGAGTAGATCACCAGATAGTAGAGAAACCACAGGTGAATCGTGATGAATGGAGAATAGAAATTGGCCCAATCCGATTGCTGGATCATCTTCCAGGCGGCTTCCACTCCGATCTGCTGGGCGAGATTGGCAAACTGAAAGCCGGAAATGGTCAGTGGGAGCATCAGCGGCAGGAACAGAATCAGCGGTAATCCCAATCTGAAGAGCCGATGAACATAAAATTGGGAGAGTCCGCGTTTTTCCACCAGAAGTGCGCCGAAAAACCCTGCGATAAACATGAAGATGGGCATTCTCCAGGCGTGGATGAAACCGACCAGCAGTGAGAAAACCGGAGAGGTTTGTGAATCCCGGAATCTCCATGCGTCATTGATCGGGGTATCCATGTAATTACATGCACTGTGGAGGACCAGGCCCAGCAGCATCATCGTCGCCCGCAGACCATCGAGGGAGTGGAGGCGAACCTTTGGGTTTGGTTCTTCGGGGTGGGTTTCGGCGGACATGCTTCGATCCAATCGGAGTGCTACTTGATCAGTGTTTAAAGAAGATGGCGCGCATCAGCAGTTCAAAATTGCCATGGGGCCAGGAGCGGTAATGGGGTCTGAATCCAAACAGGTGAAGGCGGCCATCGCCGACCCTGGAAGTGACCCAGGTACTTGCTCCAGCGATGGTTGCCGTATTCTTGGCATATCCGGAGAGGAGGATTTCACTCCGGGGGTATTCCAGGAGCGAAATCACCTCGGGTTGGTGTTCTTCAGCGGTATCGGCGACGTGCCAGGCCCGGGATCCGGAGTGGAAGATGGAAACCATTTCGGGGAGCAGGTGGGTCCATGGACCGACTTCCTGTTCGACTGGGAGGGTTCGCAGGATCGACCCGGGACAACTCAGTGCCGGTAACTCCTCGGTTCCCTGAGTGGCCTCTACCAATGGCAGGTTGAACTGATCGACTGCGAAGTCGGTGGATCGCCCACAGCAGATCAATCGGCCGCCGCGCTGTACAAAACTTTCCAGGTGAATCACACCCTCGGGAGAGAGCCCTCCAGCCAGTTCCGGGAAAACACTGCCCGGCTTGCGGCCGTCACGGATCACCCGCTCGCTGATATCGGGAATGATCAGCACGTCGATGAAGTCTTCAAGTCGACCGGCACGGATCTGTTCATTTCGGATTCTTTTGAAGGGAATTTCGTAGTGATCGAGAACCCAGCGCAGCCAGCCTTCATCCTTGCTGGCGACGTAGGGGGCATACACACCCACCCGGGGTGGGGCCGCGTAGACGTATTTTGCAGAGAATTGGGGCACCGAATTCTTCTCAGGCTCTGTTTTTTCAGCGCTGACCGTCAGGACTGTCGGATTTTTACTTACTCCTTGGAGTTTGCGTCCTCCGTGGAGAATGACCTGTTGACCTTTACCCCAGGCCTTCATGATCTCTCTCACCCATTGGGTACCGTGAAGATCGAGCTGTGTAGCCTTGAAATGGTCTTCTCCCAACTGGGCAAAGACCTCGGAGTTCTCAGGTGTCCTTGAGAGAGCGGCGGTCAGGACTTCGAGGTCATCCGGTTTCTTCATCGCAACATTCATCGACTGAAGAATCTCCACCCGATCGATGCCAAAGAGCAGAGGAAGGGTCCAGCCGGCCACGTCATAAGGAGCGGGCCCATCCGGATAACGCTGAACCTCGAACAGATCCTTGAGGAATGAGCCGTAGGGTTGTTCTCTCGGAAGAATCAGGGTGCCTGCGGAATAGGGTCGACCGTCCCCCTCAAAATCTTCCTGTGCGACAAACATTTCGACGCCCTGTGAATCGAGAATCGTCAAAATCCGGCTGACCGCATTGGCATCTCGCTGGCCCGGTTGAATCAGCCAGTAACGGGGGGCTTCGTCGCGCCCTTTCTGAACCACGTCACGGGCAACGCGCAGGGAATTTCTGACCCAGGTTTCTGGTTCCCGGGCGACGCTCCCCAGAAGAGATTCACCGAGAGAGGTTGTGTAGCGGTGAATGTCGCCGACCCGCCACCAGCCTCCGGGCCAGGGTGCGGGAAAGCGGTTGGAGGGCGCATATCCCGTTTCGATGCCTCGCGGTGCGATCAGGTCAGAAGGATCGATCCAGATTGGACTGGCCAGATTTGCGGAGGCCGCTTCCGAAAGGATGCCGATGATGTTGTGGCGAACGGGAACGTTACGGTTGCCACCATTCCACCACATGTCGTAACTGACGCCGCTGGAGATTCCGGTGAAGCCGGCTGCGGTCATGTCGAGCATGGCACGGGATCCCAGTGCACCGATTCCGGAGATGGTCAGGGGGTGCAGATTGGGATTCAGGGGATCTCGGAATGGGGGAACAAACATTCGTTCCCGAAGAGAGCCCTGTTGGTGAACATCCCAGTAGATGGTCGGGAACCACTCCTTGTAGAGCATTCGTGTGACGATTTTGGTTTCTTCGAGAGAGAGGGCAAACCAGTCACGGTTGTTGTCATGGCCTGCATACAACTGATACAGCTCAGGAAGATAGGCGTCTTCGTAAGGAGTACCCTCGATGCGACGGTACCAGTTGACCACCCGGTCGAGGCCATCGGGGTTGACCGTGGGAATGATCACGGTCACCACTTCATCGCGAACCTGTTTCCATACTTCAGCGTCGGAGGTTCCCAAATCCCATGCCAGAGTCATCGACCACTCTGCGGCGGCGATTTCTGTCGAGTGCATGTTGCAGGAGACAAAGACGACAGGGACCGCTTCGGTAACCAGTGATTCCGCCATGGCAGGGGACAGATCGCGGGGATCGGCAATCGCTTTGCTGATCTCCTTGATTCGATCCAGATTGGCCAAATTTTCCTTGGACGAGATCACGCAGATTCTGACTGGACGACCTTCGGTGGAAGTTCCGACATTGAGAGTCATCGCTGTCGGAGTGTTTTCTCCAAACTGGTCAAACCAACCACCGATGGTTTCCCAGCCTGCCAACTCGAAATCGGTTCCGGGTGCACGTCCCATGAATTCGGTAGGGGACTTTGCCTGCCCAGGAAGGCTCATGGGGGCGAGTGCCAGCAACAGTAACCAGAAAATCAGTGAATCACGCATATGGCTCATCATGGAGGTCCCTCCGGAGAAGTTCTCGAACCGGTTTTGGCCTCAGGATGGCACCCAGAAATGCGAATGCAACAGGCGGCTGACTGTGACAAGGGGGTGGCTCGATGTATGCTGTAGCCATGGAGAATTCCCTGAAGACCCACGATTCCTGGCAGGCCCCTGACGACGCCCGATTGACAGGGCAGGTCTCGGTTCAGGGTTCCAAATCTGTTGCCCAACGGGTCCTTTTCAATGCTTTCTTTGCTGCAGGAGAAAGTCGCATCGTCGGTGCTCCCGAATGCGGCGACTTGAGAGTCTTTTGTGGGGCACTGAAAAAGTTGGGGGCGGATCTCAGACAGGAAGAAAACGGGGACTGGATTCTCAAGGGCAATCCCTCTCCATGGCCCGCTGATCAGTCGGAAGAGGAAATCGAGCTTGATCTTGAGTCGAATGGAACGGCAATGCGTTTCCTGACGGCTCTTTCTGTCCTGAGGCCCGGACAGACCGCACTCAAGGGAGAAACCCATCGCCCCGTAGGGCCTCTGGTGGATGCCCTGAAGAAGTTGGGAGCGGACATCCAATACCTCGGTGAACCGGGGTATATGCCAGTGAAGGTCAAGGGGGGGGCAATAGAGGGAGGGCGAGTGGTCCTTCAATCTGCTCTGTCGAGTCAGTTCGCAAGCGCACTTTTGCTGCTCGCTCCCCATACACAAACAGGACTTCAGGTTCGCTTGGTGGGACCGATCTCCTCTCGACCCTACATCGATCTGACTGCGACTGTGCTGAAAGCTTTTGGTGTCCAAACGGAGGTGGGAGCACGAGATCTGAAAGTCTCAGCGTGTTCCCAACTCAAGAGTGGGAAAATCATCATCGAAGCGGATGCTTCTGCAGCGGCTTTTCCCCTGTGCGGGGCTGCGATCACCGGAGGTGAAGTCACGGTGGTCGGGGTTGGCAACAAGACGCTGCAGGGAGACAAGAGAATCGCTTCTCTTCTCAAGGATATGGGTTGTCTGGTGGAGATCAGTGACGCCTCGATCAGTATTCAGGGTGAACCACGCAGGCCACTTTCGTGTGCCATGGAAGAGGTCCCTGACTTGGTTCCCCCCCTTGCGGTTGTTGCTGCCTTCAGTCGCGGGGAATCGATTTTTTCCGGCGTGACCCATCTCAAGGTCAAGGAAAGCGATCGCCTGGAGGTCCTCTGTGAAGGCATGCGATCTTTGGGGATCCGCGCCGAGTGTCAGGGGGATTTGTTGCGAGTTGTGGGGAGTGATGGGGCACATTTGAGTCCTGCTGACCTTGATCCCGCAGGAGATCATCGAATGGCGATGGCCTTCTCTCTCTTGGCCCTCAAAGTTCCCGGGACCCGGGTTTTGCAACCGGATTGTATCAGCAAGTCCGATCCCCTGTTTTTCCAGAGACTGGAGAGCCTGATCGAGGCCGGGGATCCACAGCCGGGAGAATCAGACTTTGAGTGATCATGACTTTGACGTCATCGTCGTCGGTGGAGGACATGCCGGCTGCGAGGCCGCTTTTGCCTGTGCCCGAATGGGCTTTGAGACCGCACTGGTCACCCTGAGCGATAAAACCATCGGTGCCCTATCCTGCAACCCGGCGATTGGCGGGGTCGGGAAAGGACAGTTGACCCGTGAGGTGGACGCACTGGGAGGAGTCCAGGCGTATGTCACCGACCTCGCCGGCCTTCACTATCGCATGCTCAATACATCCAAGGGAGAAGCGGTGCGCTCCCTGCGAGCGCAGGTCGACAAGGATCTTTACTCCCTGAAGATGCGCCAGTTGATGGCGTCGCAGGAACGATTGCAAGTGGTCGAGGGGTCCGTAGAGGATATTTATCTCGACGGAAACAGAATTGGCGGCGTGCGACTCGAAGACGATTCAGTGATTCGCAGTCGCAAAGTCATCATGACCAATGGCACTTTTCTCAGGGCGGTCATGCACATCGGTGAAGAGGTGACATCCGGGGGGCGCGTGGGTGAGGGTGCTGTTGCCGGTTTGACAGGGGCTCTGGGAACACTGGGCCTTGAAACCGGGCGCCTGAAAACGGGCACTCCGCCCCGTCTGGATCGCCGGTCCATCGACTGGAGCCTTCTGACTCCGCAGGTCCCCGATCAGGAACCGGATGGATTTTGTCACTGGACTCCGCCACCCCGTCGCGAATGGATGGATTGCCATGTCACCAAAACAGACGAGTCTGTTCATGAGGTGATTCGCGAGCACCTGCACCGGAGTCCGATGTACTCGGGGCAAATTGAAGGGGTGGGGCCGCGCTACTGCCCTTCCATCGAAGACAAGATCGTCCGGTTTCCCGAGCGTCAGGGGCACACCCTGCATCTGGAACGGGAAGGCCTCAATACCGATTCCATCTACGTCAATGGGATCTCCACCAGTTTGCCTGCTGATGCGCAGGAGCAATTGGTGTCGAGAATTCCGGGGCTCGGGTCCGCCCGTTTCCTGCGGCATGGTTATGCGGTCGAGTATGACTTCTTTCCGCCCCATCAGATTCGCAGAACCTTTGAATGCCGCGCTCTGGATGGGCTCTATCTTGCAGGGCAAATCTGTGGAACCAGTGGTTACGAAGAGGCTGCCGCCCAGGGATTTCTTGCGGGAGTCAACGCGGCTCTCTCCTTGAAAGGCGAGGCTCCGTTGATTCTGGGCAGGGAAGAGGCCTACATGGGCGTTCTTGCAGATGACCTGGTTCGCTGTGACCCCAGGGAACCGTATCGAATGTTCACTTCAAGAGCGGAATTCCGCCTTCAGCTTCGTCATGACAACGCCGATTTCCGACTGGCCCGAAAGGGAGCGGATCTGGGATTGATCAGTCCGGAGCAGGCGGAAGCGGTGGAAGCGGAATCCTGCAGGGTCGAAGAGACGGTTCAGCGCTTGCACAAAACCTCCGTGGAGACCAAAAGTCTTCATGAAATTCTCCGGGCCCCCGGAGCGAGCTGGGAAGATGTTGAATCGGTCCGACCAGAGACGAGCGATTGGTCATTGAGTGATTCTCTGAAAGAACGGGTACGAATCGCGGTCAGGTACGAGCATTATATCGAGCGGCAACAGGATGAAGTCGAGAGGATGCGTCGACAGGAGCAGTGGCTGATCCCGGATGATTTTGATTACGAAGCGATCTCCGGATTGCGGTCCGAGGCGCGTGAGAAGCTGCAAAGATTGCGTCCCGACTCGATTGGCTCAGCACAACGGATCGCAGGAGTCAGTCCGGCGGATATCTCCTGCCTTTTGGTCGTCTTGCGTACGGGACCCAAGCAGGGAGCGATCGATTGATCGGCCCCGATACTTCAGCATCGAGAATGCGGTTTCTGCTCAATCTTTATCCCCCTTTTCTGTTTCAGGGGATTCGGGTGCTTTCCATCGAAGATGATTTCCACGGGGCACGCGTTCGTGTGGCCAAAAGTCTTTTGACCCGAAATGTTATGGGCACCACCTTTGGGGGGGCCTTGATGTCTGCCGCAGATCCTCTCTTTCCGCTGCTTTATTGGAAAAGCCTGGTCAAGAAGGGGGAATATCTGTCGGTATGGCTGAAAAGTCTGGATTCGGCCTTTCTGATTCCTGCCACCGAGTCTGTCTTTTTCGATTTTCACCTCGATCCGGACAAGCTTAAGACCGCAAGGAAAGATCTGGATCAGACCGGACGCGCAGACCTTACCGACGAAATCCATGCCTGTTTTGCGGATGGGCAAAAGGTCGCACGGTTCCGAATGGTCAGCGCTTTACGACTGTTGGAGCCGGGATCGCCTGCAAATCCATCCCGAAGCGGATAGACTGCACGCTGTGGATCGCCTCATTGTGACGAATCACTGGAAAGGGGAGACATGATTTCACGCATTGCCATCATCGGTCGCCCCAATGTCGGTAAATCGACACTGTTGAATCGGCTTGCCAAAAGGCGGATCAGTATTGTTCACGATAAACCGGGCGTGACCCGCGACCGAGTGACGGTCGAAGTGGAAATCGGTGACCGGGTTGTCGAAGTGATCGATACCGGTGGTCTGGGTATCACCGATGAAGCGGAGCTGGATCAGGATATTCATCACCAGATCGATACTGCGATTGCGAGCGCAGATCTGGTTTTGATGATCGTCGACGCAAAAGATGGACTTCAGGCCCTCGACCATGAAGTGGCCAAGAGGCTTCGTCCGCTCAAAAAACCGACCTTGCTGGTCGTCAACAAGTGTGAAGCAGACCGGGATGAAGACATGGTTTCGGAGTTTTGGGCTCTGGGACTGGAAGAGCCGATTCCCATCTCTGCAGCCCATGGAATGGGAGTCGTGGAACTCCTCGAGCGCTGTGTGGATCTGTTGCCTCTGGGTGGGAAGCACAGTGAGCGACCGGCTCTGCGGATCGCCATCGTCGGTCGTCGCAATGCGGGCAAGTCCACTTTCGTCAATGCCTTGATCGGTGAAGACCGTGTCATCGTCAGCGATGTGGCGGGGACTACCCGGGATGCCATCGACATCCGATTTGAGAAAGATGGAATCCCGTTCGTGGTCATCGATACGGCGGGGTTATTGAGAAACTCCAAGCTCAAGGGATCCGTGGAGTTCTACTCCCAGAATCGGGCACTGCACTCCATTGGCCGCTCTGATGTGGTCGTCTTGGTGATTGATTCGATGCATGGAACCTCCCAGTTGGACATGCGTATCGCAAGGGAAGTGGTGGACCGATACAAGCCGTGTGTGATTGCCGTCAACAAGTGGGACCTCGCCAAAGACAAGACCACGACGGAAGAATACGAAGAGTACCTGACTCGTAATCTTCCTTCCCTGTCCTACGCACCGGTGTTGTTCATGACGGCGCAAAAGGCAAAAAATGTCACCCGTTGCATTTCCCTGGTTCAAAGTATGGCCAAACAGGCCAACAAGCGGGTCAGTACCGGAGTGTTGAATCGAGCTGTGGATGAGATTCGTAATGGTCCTCGCCCCCGAGTCAAGCATGGCCGGGAGCCGAAAATCTACTACGCAACTCAGGTAGCCGTGATGCCGCCGACAATTGCGCTCTTTGTGAATCAACCTTCCTATTTCACGCCCCAATTGAAGCGCATGATCGAAAATCGATTCCGGGATCTTCTCGAGGTCCCAGAGGTTCCTGTCAAAATTCTCTACAGGGAGAAGGGCAAGAAGGATGAATGATCCTGTGAAAGGACGCATCCTGGGAATCGATCCGGGTCTGGCAAAGATGGGTTGGGGGGTCGTGGATGTCGACGGTCCCGGCTTTCGACTGGTGGAATACGGATCCCTGAAAACCGGTGGAGACCAATCCCATGCAGAGAGACTTCTTGCCATCGATGAGGAAATCTCTGCGGTGATTCGCCGGTTTTTACCCGAAGTTTCGGCCGTGGAAGAGGTCTTTCAGGGCAAGAATGCACGCAGTGCTCTCGTCGCTGGTGAAGCCCGTGGAGTCGCGATCGTGGCATGCGGGAGAGCGGGGCTTCCTGTGAGGGAGATTTCTGCTTCTGAAGTCAAACTCGGTGTCACCGGAAATGGTCGGGCCAGTAAAGAGCAGGTTCAGGCCATGGTTCAAAGGATTCTGGGACTGGAAAAGCCGCCGAAACCGGCGGATGCCGCAGACGCCCTGGCGGTTGCCATCGTCCGTGGGCAGCGCGACAGGCGCTCCATTTCAGTCGTATCGCCCAGGAGCGGTGGCAGTTAGAGCCGAGTGTCGCTAGACTTTCCCCAGCAGATTGCCAATGTTGCCCCTCCTGAGGGCGACAAAAGAGAGGACTCACATGGCCAAGGAAGAGCCCATCGAGGTGACAGCGGTCGTCAAGGAAGCTTTGCCGAATACGACATTCCGTTGTGAACTCGAGAACGGCCACACCGTACTCGCTCATATCAGCGGGAAGATGCGCAAGCACTACATTCGCATCAATCCCGGTGACAGTGTTACCTTGCAGATCTCACCCTACGATCTGACCAAAGGCCGGATCGTTTATCGGGAACGATAGGATTTCATGGCGTTGATTCCTTCCCTTTTGCGTTCCAGGAGCATCGTCCTCCTGTTTCTGATTCTTTTCACTTCTCTCCCACTCTCCGCTCAGCGGCCTCTGGGAGAACGGGCCGTCAAATCGAAAATCGATCATGAGGTCAAGCATGCTTCCCAGTCGGTGACGGGGCGGGAATGTCGTGATCATGTGGCGTGGCTGGCAGATGACGCACGTGGGGGACGCCTTGCAGGAACCCTCGGAGCCATCGACTCCGCCAACTACATCGAGAGATTTTTCATGAATCAATCTCTCAAGCCGGGTGGATTGAACGGTGAATGGCGCCAGAGTTTCATCATTCCCGGGAGAACGGGGCAGCGCGGCCCGCTGGAAACTTCCAATCTTCTGCGTCTGAAAGTTTCGGAAGAAGCCCTGAGATCCGTGAATCTGAAGTACGCCACCGAGTTCTTGCCCCATACCGATTCACCCGATTCAGAATTGAGCGGTGATTGCGTCTTCACTTTTGGTGAATTGGTCGCGAGTGATCCCCGGGGAAGAGATCCCCTGAAAAACCGAATCGTTGTTCTTCCCGTTCCCGAAGCACTCTCGCGCAAGGATCTGGGTGATTTCTGTGAGCAGATCTCCAGCCGAGGA
Organism: Planctomycetota bacterium; assembly: GCA_013911165.1. Taxonomy (GTDB): domain Bacteria; phylum Planctomycetota; class UBA8108; order UBA1146; family UBA1146; genus UBA12191. The sequence continues at coordinate 42,993 of JACETR010000004.1, forward strand.
AGCACAGGGCTGATTCTGGTTGGCGCGGGAGCTGCCCCGGCAGACCGCCTGCAGCCCGATTCATGGGCTCTCGGATCGGGAGAGCGCTTGCCTGTTCCGGTGGTACGTGTTTTCTCCACAGGTTGTGAGAAGTTGTGGAAGATTTCGGGCCGCCCCGAGCGCTCCTGGATTTTTCAGTCTACGGATGATGGCCCCTTGCCGATGGGGCGCCCGCGGATTGAGCTGGAAATTCGTCGTGAGGGCAGGGATTTGAGCCAGGGAAGTAATGTCCTTGCCCGGTTCATGGGCTCTGACCCAAAACTTCGATCCGAGTTTGTGGTTATTGGTGCCCACTATGATCATGTGGGGCGCGGAATGATCGATGGCCTTTCCAGAGGTGGTAAAGGTGAAATCCACAATGGGGCCGACGATAACGCTTCAGGTGTTGCAGCGATGCTGGAGATTGCTGAGGCCTACGCCCTGCTCAGTAAAAAACCGAAGCGGTCGATTTTGTTTGTTGCATTTGATGCCGAGGAGTTGGGCTTGCATGGATCCAGTGCGTTCGTTGCCAGTTCCGGCTACGACCATGAGCGACTCCATGGAATGATCAACCTCGACATGATTGGCCGTAATGACCTTCAGTCGGTCATGGTCGGAAAACGATCCAGCGACGTGTCTCTTGGCATGCACCTTGCCCGCAGTGCAAAGGCGCTGGGGATGACCCTTGAAGAAGAGGGCATGGAAGAGTTTCTGGATCGATCGGATCAGGCTCCCTTCCTGAGGGCAGGAATCCCGTCCGTCTTCTTCTTTGGTGGGCTCCACGACGACTACCACATGCCCCAGGATGATCTGGAGTCAGTCAGTCCGGAAAAGATCTCCAACGTGGCCCGACTTGCCTTCCTGACCAGCTGGTTTCTGGCCAACGAAGCCGAGTCCGTCAGTTCCGAGGCGACTTCCAACTGACCTGATCGAGAGAAACTTTTTCTGGTTTCAGTCTTCTGAACTCTGGGCTGCTCCGTCGCGAATCGCCTCGACGATATCGGAGTTGGCAAGAGTGGTGACATCCCCGAGTTGCCTTTTTTCCGAGATATCCCGCAACAGACGCCTCATGATTTTACCGGATCGAGTTTTCGGCAAATCCGGTGTAAAGACGATGCTGGCAGGCTTGGCGATGGGGCCGATTTTGGCTGCGACATGCTGACGCAATTCCTGAATCAACTCTTCGCTACCCGCTGAACCCCCCTTGAGAACGACAAAGGCGGCGATGGCTTGGCCCGTGGTGTCGTCTTTTCTGCCGACGACCGCAGATTCAGCCACTCCATGGTGATCGACCAGCGCACTCTCGACTTCGGTGGTAGAGATGTTGTGGCCGGAAACGAGCATGACGTCATCCACCCGGCCGAGTAGCCAGAGGTATCCTTCTTCGTCGAGTTTGCAGCCGTCTCCGGGGAAGTACAGACCATCGAAACGGCTCCAGTAGACTTCCTTGTAACGCTCTGGATCCCCGTGAATCCCGCGCAGCATCGATGGCCAGGGGGAACGCACGACCAAAAGTCCGCCGTGTCCGGGTTCCACTTCATTGCCTTCATCGTCGACGACGACGGCATCGATGCCCGGGTAGGGTGTGGCGGCGGATCCGGGTTTGGTCGTCGTCACTCCGGGAAGGGGTGTGATCATGATGGAGCCGGTTTCGGTTTGCCACCATGTATCGACGATGGGGCAACGTTCCCCACCGATGAACTCGTGGTACCACATCCATGCTTCCGGATTGATCGGTTCACCGACAGAGCCGAGAAGGCGAAGGCTGGAGAGGTCCTTGGATTTGGGAATCTCCTCTCCCCACTTCATGAAGGTCCGTATCGCAGTGGGCGCTGTGTAAAAGATGGTGACGGCGTACTTTTCGACCAGATCCCACCAGCGACCCTGATCGGGGAAATCGGGTGTGCCCTCGTAGATCAGGCTGGTGGCACCATTGGCCAGCGGCCCATAGACGATGTAGGAGTGTCCGGTGACCCAGCCACAGTCCGCTGTGCACCAGTACAGGTCCGAATCCTTGATGTCGAAGACGTTACGGAAGGTGCTGCTGACTCCGGTCAGATAGCCTCCGCAGGTGTGGACGATTCCCTTGGGTTTGCCGGTGCTGCCAGAGGTGTAGAGGATGAAGAGCAAATCCTCGGAATCCATCTCCTCCGCCTCAAGAAACTCGTCTTGTGCGGGGACGACGTCATGCCACCAATGGTCCCGGCCTTCAGACCAGGTGACTTCATTTTTACAGCGTTCCAGAACGAGAACGGAAGTCACGGTTTCCTGTCCTTCGAGTGCCAGATCGACATTCTCTTTCAAGGGGACGACCTTTCCCCGTCTCCAGGCACCATCCTGGGTAATGACGCCCTTGCAGGACGCATCGTCAAGACGTTCACGAAGGCTGTCGGAACTGAATCCTCCAAAGACCACCGAGTGGGCGGCACCGATGCGGGCGCACGCGAGCATGGCGATGGTGATTTCGGGAACCATGCCCATGTAAATGGCGACGGTATCCCCTTTGCCGATTCCCAATTGCTTCAGGGTAGCAGCGCATTGACACACTTTGGCAAGAAGCTCCGAGTAAGTGAGGCTCAGGGAGTCGCCGGGCTCCCCTTCCCAATGGAAGGCGACCCGGTCGGGGTGGGTCTCGACATGGCGATCGAGACAGGATTCGGTCACGTTCAGACGTCCACCTTCAAACCACCGGTAAACAGGAGCATCCGAGGAATCGAGGAGACGATCCCAGGGCTTTCGCCAATGTATCTTTTCGGCCTCGCTGGACCAGAAGGCCAGCGGATCCCGGGCTGCTTCCTCGTGTATCCCTGACTGGGCATTGGCCTCGGCGGAGAACTTGCCAGGGGGGTCAAAACGACGTTCTTCATGAAACAGGTTTTCAATGGCGTCAGACATGGAGCTCCCTCTTTCCTCAACGATTCACGAATATAACGACCAGATCCCCCGGGATCGAGGGAACAGGTCTGGATCCGCCATTCGGTGGTTTTCACGGGGATAATCACCGTTAAACTGACGGTTTGCCCACAGACTTTTCACGGGGACCCGCACTCATGAATTTGCCAAAGGCACAGCCCATGATCTCTCTCAGGACAGCGACTCCCGCTTTCTTGCTGTTCTGCGGAATCATCTTCTGCACGTTCAATTCATTGCTGGTTGGCCACGCTCATGGTGAAGCAGTGGGTTCAGAGACTCTCCTTGTGCATTCCCCTCCGAAGGCGCGGCAGTTTGTTGATGGGGCAGACATGTCCGGTTGCTTCAATCCTGCCGGTGGCTGGAGAGTGGTGGACGGAGTAGTCACCGGGAATGGTCGAAAGAGTTTCCTGATCGCTGATCATGAGATCGGAAAAGGGAATTTTGATCTCGAACTGAATCTCACCCTTTCACGCACGGATGCCAACTACGCGTCTCTCGAACTGGGACAGGCAAGGGTCATTCTGGGGGGAGATGACGGCAAGCTGATCTTTCGGGGTTTGCCCAAATCGGATACCCGCCAGATCATCACCGACCTCAGCAGTGTGGTGCAGGCCGGGAAGCCTTTTACTCTCGTGGTGCGTCGACGCAGTCAGAAGTTACAGGTGTTCGTCGAGAACAAGCGGGTCCATCAAGTCGAAGGGATTCGCCACGATATTGGAGAAATCGGGGTCATCGCCGGTGATGGTGACATGCAGGTGCACCGTTTCCGCGTTTCTGGAAATCTCCGCGAGGGCCGTCGAACGATTCGTCTGAATCATGAAGCTCTGGCGGCTCTGAGAGAAGATGACCGCATTACCCTCAGTCTCGAAGCGGGCATCGATTTTCTGCTCACCGAATCTCAGGCAGATCCAGAGGGAATCCTGGCAGGCTCTCATCCGGAGGCGATTCCCGGCTCCCGGGCTCTGGAGTGTTATGCCCTGATTACCGCCGGGGTCGATCGCGATCACCCCGTGCTGCGCAAGCACTTTAAGGTGATCGAGGATTCCATCCCTTCCGCGGAGCGGATGTACGACGTCTCCTGTTGGGTCTTCGCTCTGGATGCGGCCATCACGCAGGCCGAACAGGATGCATTGATGGAAGCGGGAGTCGACTCCCTGCCGCCCTCGGTCCTGAGTCGTCTCGCAAGAAATCATCGCAAGAACCTGAAGGTGGCTGCTGAAATCCTCTTCAAGGGACAGAATGAAACCGGTGGCTGGCGTTATCAGTCGACCAGCACGGATGCGGATACTTCTGTCACCCAGTTTGCGGTTCTGGCTCTGGCGGTTCTGGCCAGAAGAAATTTTGAGATTGAGCCTCAGGTCTGGGAGGGGGTCTCTCGTTACATCCTCTCCTGTCAGGACGCGGAAGGACCGGTGGCCAAGCCGGAGATCACCAAAGCCCCTCCCGTGAGTGAACCTCTCGAAGAAGAGTCGGGGCGGCGTCGAAAAAAGGATGGGACCGTTGTCAGGGAAAGACCCAAGATCATACCTCCGCTGACCGGTGAAGAACTCGTGGAAGCCCAGCGAAGGGGATTTCGTTACACCGCCACAAATGACAACGCCACCTGGAACATGACCTGCGCAGGAGTCTCTTCACTGATGGTTGCTTACGACTACGGTGCAGAGGGCTTTGTACCGGAATTTCGCAGGACCGTGCGAGACTCGATTCGTGATGGCATCGCCTGGATGACCGAGACCTGGAATGCCACCGACAGTTGTTACGGCATGTACAGCCTCGAAAAAGTCGGCGATCTGGGGGGCATTGAGAAAATTGGGGGCCATGACTGGTACAAGGTGATCAGTGATCACCTGCTGTCGCGTCAGACCTCGGAGGGGTCATGGATCAACATGGGCAACTACGCCGGTCACTCGACCCGGGTCGATACTGCCTTTGCCCTGCTGATTCTAAAAAGGGCCAGTGCCATGCTGACCCGGTCAGCCACGACCTTCGTGATCTTTTCGGGTGGTGGCTCATCCTCGGAAAAAGTTCAGTCCGATGAATGGGCCCTGCTGGCGGATTCCGGCCGATCGATTCATTTGCCGACTCTTGTTCGTCAATTGCGCCTGCGACCGAAGGCCAAGCTGCTGAAGATATTTGAAGAAGTCATTCTGACGATGCCGAGTTACGAGCGCCCGAAAATGCTCCGTTATCTGAATCTGATTGAGGAGCGTGTGACGGCGCGGGGAGTGGTCAAGCGTCTGGAGCACATTGCGGAATTGATCCGCCCGGGAGGATTTGATTCTCCCGAAGAAATGGAAGAGTGGGGACGCTCCTGGGCGATGGTTCAGGAAATTCTTCGCCGTGAAAAGAGTGACCACGGTCTGACGGACGATGACCCGCCTGCTCCCGAACTCTATGAGGCCGGAAAGCACGAGCAGGCTCTGCTGGATCTTGCCCGCGAATCGGCTGAGAAATCCGATGACGCAATGCGTGAGATTTCTCTGCGAGCCGCCATACAGCTGGGTTGCGAAGGGGCCGTGGAGCTGCTGATCGAAGATCTGTCTTCCCGCTCGGCGGGATTGCGCGTCCTCGCATATGGAGGGATTCGTGCGATTCTTGCCGACTCGCCCCCGGAGTTTGATCCGCAGGAAAAACCGGAGAAGAGCCAGGCAGATGCGGTCCGGGTTGCGGCCTGGGCCCGGTCACGACTGCGCTAGGGACTTTCGGCTCGCTGCCGGTACTCAGGTTCCCGTTCTGGTGGGATTATTAGCCATGGCCATCCGGAAGATTGCCGACTGAAATCGGCAGAATTTCACAATTCCCGTATTGAAGCCCTGTTTGGCATGTTGTCATTCGGTCGGGGAATCAGGTCACTGAGGGGGGGGAATCCCGCCGGAGTTGCTCGATTCAACCTTGGGAGTTCGTTACCATCAAAACGACTGGACTGTCTGCAGGCCGGTTCCCATTCTCAGGGGAAGGTCCTGCGACCAGTGAAGTGAAACCAATGAGATGAAAGGGGCTGTGGAATGCCCGTTCAGGAAACCCGACAGGGGATTGAATACAGGGTCAAGGATCTTCAGCTTGCCAACTTCGGCCGCCAGGAGATTCGCCTTGCAGAGGAAGAAATGCCGGGGCTGATGGCCCTCCGGGACGAGTTCGGTGATTCGCAGCCACTGGCTGGAGCCCGTGTCACCGGATCCCTTCACATGACGATTCAGACTGCGGTTCTGATCGAAACCCTCGTCCATCTGGGAGCAGAAGTCCGTTGGGCTTCCTGCAACATTTTCTCGACTCAGGATCATGCCGCAGCGGCAGTGGTTGTGGGACCCGAGGGAACGATCGAGGAGCCGAAGGGAGTCCCCGTCTTTGCATGGATGGGAGAAACCCTTCAGGAGTACTGGGAGTGCACTGAGTCTGCACTGACCTGGCCTGACGGCACCCTGCCCAACATGATTCTCGACGATGGCGGCGACGCCACCATGCTCGTCCTCAAGGGACGCGAGTTCGAAGCGGCCGGGCAGGTTCCGGAGTACGACCAGAAAGATCCCGAAGAGTGGATGTACGTTCTGGAGACCCTTCGTAACAGCCTTGCCAATGAGCCGGGCAAATGGACCGCCATCGCCGATTCGATCAAGGGTGTCACCGAAGAGACCACGACCGGAGTTCACCGTCTTTACCAGCTGCAGGAATCTGGCCAGCTGATTTTCCCGGCGATGAATGTCAACGACTCGGTGACCAAGAGCAAGTTCGACAACCTCTACGGCTGTCGTCACTCCCTCGTTGACGGCCTTTGTCGCGCGACGGATGTCATGCTCAGCGGCAAAGTCTGCGTCGTTCTTGGATATGGTGACGTCGGCAAAGGATGCGCTCAGGCCCTCCGCGGCCAGGGAGCCCGTGTCGTAATCACCGAAATCGATCCGATCTGCGCACTGCAGGCGGCGATGGAAGGTTATGAGGTGACTCAGCTGGATGACGTGGTCGCAACCGCCGATATCTTCGTGACCACCACCGGTAACCGGGACATCATCAAGGTCACCGACATGGCTCGCATGAAGCACAACGCCATCGTCTCCAACATCGGCCACTTCGATAACGAGATCGACATGGTTGGCCTTTCGATGGTCGACGGCATCAGCTGTGAGAACCTGAAGAACCCGCAGGAGCATGAGAACCAGGTCGACCTGTGGACCTTCCCGGACGGCCACTCCATCATCGTTCTGGCAGAAGGCCGCCTGATGAATCTGGGCTGTGCAACCGGTCACCCGTCCTTCGTGATGAGTGCTTCCTTCACCAACCAGGTGATGGCGCAGATCGAGTTGTTCAAGAACGCCGAAAACTACGCCAATGAGGTTTACGTGTTGCCGAAGATTCTCGACGAGAAGGTGGCCCGTCTTCACCTCGCTAAACTCGGCGTGAAGCTGACTGAAATGAATGACACCCAAGCGAATTACCTGGGTATTCCCAAAGATGGACCCTACAAGCCGAATCACTACCGTTACTAGGCGGCGTCATTCAGGAATTGAAAAAGGGCCGGATCCTCAAGGATCCGGCCCTTTTTTTGTCTTTGCTGAATCAGCGCTTCCAGGGCGGGGTTGAACCCGGGTCCCTGCCATGGCGCTGCTGGACATCGGCGACCACCTGGGGGTCGAGATCACCCTTGCGGGCCAGCAGGGAGAGGGCTGCGATTTCGATGCTGGCTTCATCGGTTTCGAAGTGTCGACGCAGCTCTTCGCGGGTATCCGAGCGGCCGTAACCGTCGGTTCCCAGGCTGGCCCAGGGAGCACTGACCCAAGGGCGAACCAGATCTGGCAGTGCCTTCATGTATTCGGTCACGGCGACCACTGGAGCATCGCCATTCAGGTTGCGGGTGATGGTCGCTTCCATTGGCGGTTGGCCGGGTTGGTGCAGATTCTGACGGTCGATCTCGATGGCCTGACGCTGGAGTTCCGGGAAAGAGGTGACGGACCAGACTTCGGCACGGACTCCATGATCGTTGAAGAGAGCCTTTGCCACTTCCCGAACACGGGGCAGGGCGCTGCCGGAACCGAGAAGCCGGATCTTCGGGCCGTCCCCTTCGGGAGCTCCATTGAGAAGATACATTCCTTCAAGGATGCCCTGCTTCGATCCTTCCGGCATCGCCGGCATCTCGAGATTCTCATTGTAGAGGGTCAGGTAGTAGTGAATGTCTTCCTGCTCCTGAACCATTCGGCGCAGACCCTCTTCGATGATCACCGCTACCTCGTAGGCGTAGGCGGGGTCGTAGGAGAGGCAGGAAGGGAACGCCGCCGCCATCAGGGGGCTGTGGCCATCCTGGTGCTGCAAGCCTTCTCCATTGAGCGTCGTGCGGCCAGCGGTGGCTCCCAGAAGGAATCCACGGCCACGGGCGTCTCCCATGGCCCAGATCTGGTCTCCGACACGCTGGAAGCCGAACATGGAGTAGAAGATGTAGAAGGGGACGGTCACCTCACCCAGTGTTGAATAGCTGGTTGAGGCGGCAATCGTGCTGGCAAGGGAACCACATTCGGTGATGCCTTCCTGCAGAATCTGGCCGTCCTTGCGTTCGGTGTAGGAGAAGAGCAGATCGTGATCGACCGGCTCGTAGGCCTGTCCACCCGGGGCGTAAATTCCCACCTGCTTGAAGAGGGCCTCCATGCCGAAGGTGCGGGCCTCGTCAGCCAGGATGGGGACGATGCGCTTGCCCAGATCTCCGGCCTTGAGAAGGTCTCGGAAGAGGCGGGCGAAGGCCATCGTCGTCGATGCGGGAACGGAGCCCTCAGTTCCTCCATGGAGTTTTGTGAAAGTTTTCTCGGGAGGCAACTCGGGAACTGTAGCGATGGCCCTGCGTCGAGGAATCGAACCGCCCAGTTGTTGGCGACGCTCGAGCATGTACTGGACCTCCGGTGAGTTTTCCCCGGGGTGATAGAAGGGGGCGGATTCCACTTCGCTGTCCGCCACAGGGATCTCGAGGAGATCGCGCACAGCACGGACTTCGGAACCCTTCAGCTTTTTCAACTGGTGCGTCACATTCCTCGAGGCGGCGGTGGGACCGAGTGCATGTCCCTTGACCGTCTTGGCGAGGATCACGGTCGGTCTGCCGTCCCCCTGACAGGCTTCCCTGTAGGCATTGGCAACCTTGATGCGGTCGTGGCCACCTCGTCCGAGAGATTTGATCTGGTCGTCGCTCCATGAGGAGAGGTAATTCGCGAGGACAGGGTCGTCACCGATCAGTTGAGCTCGAGTCCAGGCTCCGTCTTCTGCGTCCGACCTCTGCCAGACTCCGTCAACGATGGTTCCCAGTCTTCTCAGAAGTCGACCTTCGGGATCGCTGGCGAGGAGAGGATCCCAGTTCCGGTCCCACACGTTCTTGATCACCCGCCACCCGGCTCCGCTGAATGCACCCTCCAGATCCTGAATGATCTTGGAGTTGCCGGTCACGGGCCCATCGAGGCGTTGCAGATTGCAGTTGACCACAAACACCAGATTGTCGAGGCCTTCTCTGGAAGCGATCCGGAGTGCACCCAGACTTTCCGGTTCGTCGCACTCCCCGTCTCCGAGGAATGCAAAGACCCTTTGGTCAGAAGTATCCTTGAAGCCTCTCGCCTGTGCATAGCGCAAAAATCTGGCCTGGTAGATGGCATTGATGGGGCCCAGTCCCATGGAGACTGTCGGGAACTGCCAGAAATCGGGCATCAATCGCGGGTGGGGGTAACTGGAGACTCCTCGCCCTTCGACTTCCCTGCGGAAGTGGTCGAGCTGGTCAACGGTCAAGCGGCCTTCGAGGAAAGCGCGTGCGTACATTCCAGGGCTGGCGTGACCCTGGAAAAAGATCAGGTCTCCACCGCCGGGGTGATCGATTCCACGAAAGAAGTGCTGTTGTCCCACTTCGTAGAGGGTGGCTGCAGAGGCAAAGGTGGACATATGTCCACCGAGGCCATCAAACTGGCTGTTGGCCCTGACCACCATCGCCATCGCATTCCAGCGGACCAGATTCTCGATCCGTTGTTCCATCTCCTCATCACCGGGATAAGCGGTTTCCTGATCAGGAGCGATACTGTTTTGGTAGGGAGTAATGGCATGGTTGGCTGCCGGAACCCTGAGGGAACGGGAGTGCCAGACCAGGCGATCCATCAGATCTCCTGTGCGCCCTCTTCCGGCTAAAGAGTGGGTGCTCTCCAAAGATTCGATCCACTCGGATGTTTCCTGTGGATCACTGTCCGGTGCTGGGGGCTGATGTGAGTTCAAGGCAACTCCTGCTCTTCGCTGAATCAGGATTCCGAGTCGGAATCGGGGAGGATGTGGGGAATCCCTTCCACCAGTGGGAAGACCTTGTCGCATTGATCGCAACGCAGTCCCCCTGAGTCCTCTGACAGGGAGGACCGAACGTCACAAGGACAGGTCAACTGCTTCAGCAGGTCGGGGTGGACGCCCTTTGAATCATCCGGCATCGCGCTTCCATTTCCCAAAAATGGTGAATCCGGCAACGAACCGCCCAATCAGGGCTGGCCTTCCATGCCGGGGGAAACTACATTTCCTTGATTCTCCGAGAACGGTTTCAAAGGGCAACCGAATCGGGTGGCCCACGCAGAGAGGAGCCCCGGAATGGCGAACAAATTCTGGGCATTTATCCCCTTCGTCCTGATTTTCTGGTCTTCAGCGGATCTGAGGGCGAATCCCGGCAATTCACCGGAGAAGGACGATCTCCGCCGTTTGACCTATTCCGACGTAGACCGGGGTAGGGCGCGGTTTTTTCCCTCTCTGGAGCGCTGGAGTTTTGTCGGGCCCGATCACGCCATACGACAAGGGCGAAACGGAGATCCCCTGGACCCCCTGACCCTCGAGAAGGTGGGCTTGCGCAAGCCGGAATCGGAACCGGCCGGATGGCAGGGGCCAGACCCGGCTGTGGGTTTCAACGCGGCTTTCAAGGCTGGAATCGCAGATCGTGATCCTGCCAAAGGGCGTCCGGAGTTGCTTCTCGCCAGTGACCAGGGGATTCGGGTGACCGTCCACGAAAATTATGTGGCGGCTCGCAAGGGTGACGGAGAGGTCTTGATCACCGAGATCCCCGGGGCGATGGAGATGGTTCGTCTGGCTCCCGGAGGCGAGTCGATCAGTGGAATTCGTCAGTCAAATCTCTTCGTTGTTGATTTGTTTGAACAAGATCTCCAGCAGATCACCGAAGATGGATCGGAAGATCTCCTGAATGGCAAACTCGATTGGGTTTATCAGGAAGAGGTCTACGGCCGCGGAAATTTCAATGCCCAGTGGTGGAGTCCAAATGGTCGCTACCTGGCTTTCCTCAAACTGATGGAGGAAGGGGTTCCGGAGTTTCAGATTGTCCGTCATCTCCCCTTTGCCCAAAAGGTGATCACCCAGCACTATCCCAAAGCAGGGCAGACCAATCCCCGTGTGGAGCTCTGGGTTCATGATACTGAAACCGGGTTAACCCGACCGATGCAGATCACCTCTTTTGATGAGGAACGCCTGATCGTCAGTGTCGATTGGACTCCCGATTCCACCCGATTGCTGGCTCAGGTTCAGGACAGGATCCAGTCATCCCTGTCCCTTCTTTCATGCGAGCCTGTGAGCGGCAATGTCGGTCTGCTCATTGAGGAAAAGTCCGACAGTTGGGTCAATGTTCTCGGAGCTCCGAAATGGCTCTCGGACGGAACCTTTCTGTGGAAGAGTGAGCGCACCGGCTTTGCACACCTTTATCACTACCAACCCAATGGTGAGTTGATTCGCCAAATCACCCGTGGGGAATGGGAAGTGGAATCGATTGCCCGAATCGACGAAGAGCGTCGGGAATTGTGGGTCACGGGAAGCCTCGGAAGAGCCATCGAATCGCATCTTTACCGGATCGATTTTGATGGAGACCTTCTGGTGCAGCTGACCCATGAACCCGGAAGCCACCGTACTTCCATCTCTCCAGACGGAGAGTTCGTTCTCGATCGATTCTCCAGTGTGGAGACCCCGGGTGAGTATCGCCTGATCTCCAAAGACGGGCAGATGATCCGGGTTCTTTCTGAAGGCAATATTCCTGCACTCAACACTTTTGAGGATGTGGATGCGACCCTCCACGAAGTACCTGCAAGAGACGGCTACAGCATGGACGTCATGGTGATGAAGCCTGTCAATCATGACCCGGAGGTTCCGCTTCCCGTCTTTATCAGCACCTATTCCGGTCCCAATGCTCCGACTGTTCGTCAGGGATATCCGGGTTCCGGTTGGCTGAGGTTTCTGGTTCACCAGGGAATGGTTGTCTTGCAGGTCAACGTTCGCAGCTCCAGCAGCCGAGGCCAGGTCGATACTGCAACCTGTTACCGCCAGTTGGGGGTGCAGGAGTTGCTGGATCTGGAAGATGCCATCGATTGGCTTTGCGCAAATCCCTGGGCAGATGCGGACAGGGTCGGAATCTCCGGCTGGTCCTATGGCGGATTCATAGCAGCCTACGCCTTGACCCATTCAGATAAGTTCGTCCTCGGAATCGCGGGGGGTGGAGTTTACGACTGGCGTGACTACGACACCATTTATACCGAACGGTATATGGATACTCCGCAGCTGAACCCGGAGGGTTATTCCGCTTCGAGCGTGATCGAGTCCGCTGCGGATCTGCAGGGACACTTGCTGATTCTTCATGGTGGTGTCGATGACAATGTTCATGTTCAAAATGCCATGCAGTTGGCACACCGGCTTCAGGAGAATCGCAAGTCTTTCGAAATGATGATTTATCCCGAATCGGGTCACGGGGTTCGGGGCAGACCTGCAAGGCATATGCGAGATCTCGAGTGGAAATCGATACAGGAGCATCTGTTGGCACCGATGAAGGCCATCCCTTGAGCACCCATCCCGGAAGCGATCTCGTCGAGGGGCGATTGATCAAACGCTACAAGCGATTTCTTGCGGACTGTGAGGTTCCTGAAGTGGGCGAGGTGACCGCACACTGTCCAAACTCAGGTTCGATGAAAACCCTCGTGGATGGTGAACCGAAGGCATGGTTGCGCCATGTCCCTGACCCCAAACGCAAGTTGAAATGGACCCTGACTCTCCTGAGTGTCAGGCGCCGCGGAAAAGCTCTCGTCGACACGGGGCTGCCCAATCAGTTGGTCGCCGATGCCATCGAAGCGGGAAAGATACCCAGGTTGCTGCTCAAGCGGGGGCAAAAGGTCCATCGTGAGATCAAGGTCGGTGAAAAGAGTCGCCTGGATATCGTCATTGCAGGGGAAGATCGTCCTGATGAGACGAATGGTGAGGTTTATGTCGAAGTGAAAAATGTCACCATGCTTTCTCCTGTGGACTCTGAAAGAGCCGACTTCCCGGATGCGGTTACGGAGAGAGGTCGCAAGCACCTGAAAGAGTTGATCCGCCTGAAGCAGATGGGACACCGTGCGGTACTCTTTCTGTTACTGGGAAGAAGTGATTGTTCAAAAGTGGGATTTGCCAGTGACATCGATCCCGCCTACTCAGAAGCGATTTTGGAAGCCGTGGGTGAGGGGGTGGAGATTCTTTCCCACCGTCTGGGTTTCCGTGGCAGTCGCATTCACATGGGTGACGAAGTCCCCATCGAGTTGCCCTGATTCCAATTTGAAATCTGTCCCTCGATTGTGGATTCGCTTATCCTTTCTGGTCTGATTGAGAGGTCTCACCATGTCCGAGTCGTCCCTTTCCTTGCTCAAAGATCTTGCTCTTGCGTGTGGCCCACCCGGTGCTGAGGGGGAAGTCCGCAAAATCGTTCATCGGGAAATCGGTGGGCATGGGAGTGTCCAGCACGATGGGCTCGGCAGTGTGATCGTCGAGGCTGAGGGAAAAGGTCCCCGGGTTGTTCTCGATGCCCACATGGATGAAGTGGGATTCTGCGTCCAGTCCATCGATGAAGAGGGACGGATCTGGTTTGTACCTCTTGGCGGCTGGTGGGGGCATGTCCTGCTGGCCCAAAGAGTGGATATTCTGGCCAGTAGTGGCAGAAAGATTCCAGGCTCCATCGGTTGCAAGCCTCCCCACTTTCTTTCTGCAGCTGAGCGCGACAAGGTGCTTTCACTCGATCAGATGTACATCGATGTGGGAGCCAGGGATCTCGAAGAGGTTCTCTCATGGGGTATCAAGGTGGGAGACCCCATCGCACCCAGGGGCCACTTTGAAGAGATGGCCTCTCCCGGACGGTATTGTTGCAAGGCATTCGACGACCGCGTCGGAGTCGGTGTGATGATTGAGTCTTTCAGGGCTGCGTTGACAAGAGGATCCTCCTTGTCATGTCAGCCGATTGCAGTCGCCGCCGTGCAGGAAGAGGTGGGTTGCCGGGGGGCAAAAACTGCGAGTCATTTGAGTCAGCCCGATCTGGGAATCATCCTCGAGGGAACGCCTGCGGATGATCTGCCGGGGATGCCACGCAGGCAAGCGGTGCTTGGGCAGGGGCCCCAGATCCGATTCATGGATCCGACCGCTCTCTCCAATCGGAAACTGGTTCGTTGGACAGAGTCTCTGGCTGAGAGAAAAGGCATCCCTGTGCAGGTTGCAGTGCGCAAGAGCGGGGGAACCGACGCCAGTACTACTCATCTTCATGGCAGTGGAGTTCCCACTGTTGTCATCGGAGTTCCGGCAAGGTCGATTCATACCCATTCGAGCATGATCGATTTCGAGGATTACCTGAATGCCATTGAGTTGGTGAAATCGATGGTCGAGGAGTTGGACTCTGCGACTGTGGAGAGTTTTACCCGCTACGATGAAGAATAATCCCGAACCTCATTCATTTGCTTGATCTGAAAGTTGGGGGGCGATCCCCGCATCCCTGCAGATGCTTTCAATGTTGCTCCGACGATATTGGTGCATCGTTGGCAACTCATCACCGATCTCATCCAACTCGAGGAGAATCTTGCGTGCTTCTTCCCATTTGGAAGACAGGCTGAGAAGTCTCGCTTTGGCTTCCAGGGCATCAAACTCATGTTCCGGTCGAACCTCCATGAGATCGAGACTGGTTCCCGCTTCCGCCAAAAGTTTTTCAGCAACATCACTTTGTCCCGACCTCAGGAGAATCGATGCGAGGCGGGCAAATGACCTTGCACAAAGAGGGTGCTGAATCACGTGGGTTTGCCGGACGGAGACGAGCGCTTCCCGTGCTATCTGCTCCGCTTCCTTGACCTGACCCAGCCTTTGCAAGCAGCACGCGAGAGCCCTTTGATAGCGGGCCGTGATGCTCGACTTTTCTCCACTCACTTCAATCTGAATCCGGATGGCCTCCTCGAGGTGAGTTTTGGCCAGCTCCAGTTGCTCATCCTCTACTTCTTCACGTTCACATTCGAGATGAAGGCCAGCCATTTGGAAGAGGCACTCCGCTCTTTCCACGGAACGAAGATCCCGGCTGGTCTCTTCTGCTTTCGCGAGGGTTTTTTCCGCCTCTTTCCAGTCTCCCTGATAAGAGAAACTCCGGGCCAGACCCAACAGTCCCGTCAGTGCACGGGTGCCTGGTGAATTCTTCAGATTGAGCAGAAGGTCGCTGTGGAATTCTTCTGCCCGAAACCAGTCGCCACGGAGATTGAGAAGCAGTGCCAATTCCAATTGGACTGAGGTGAACAAGTCTATGTCACTTTGCAGAACAGGCTGGTCCAGGGCTTCTTGCAAGGTTTCCTCGGCCTGACTCAGTCGGCGAACCTGTATCTGTGCAAAGGACAATTGGCGGAGGGTTCGGACGTAGTCTTCGCCGGGCCAATGCGGGTGTTTCCCACGGATCTCTTTTTCATTTTCCAGAAGAAGTGCTGCTCTTTCGGGGCTTCCGGTTTGTAGCAGAACAGAAGCCATCGTGGCCAGGAGCGTCACCCGTATTTCAGGCTGTTCCGGACCTCCGTCGACGAGTTGATTGGCACCTCTATCCAGAAGGTCTTGGGCGTCGATGCGATGAAGAGAGGTTCTTTCCTGACCCGGTTCAATGAAGAGGTCAGTCAGGAATTGGGTAACGGCTCTGGAGCGCTTGGCGATCTCGAGAGCCTCTCGTGTGGCTTTTGCGTCCCTGGCACGTGAGTTTTGAATCTCCCTGATCAGGGCAGAGACCGTACCTGCACTGGGAGGCCGCTGTTCCCAGTCCCGGCTCATCGCCTGGCGGCAAATCTCAGCCAGGTCTTCTGGAGTGTCGGGAGCCAGTTCGAGAATGTCTGCAGGGGGACCCTCCTTGAGTTTTCTCAAGACTCTGTGTGCAGGCATCGGGCCAGAGTTGGCGGACCGGTAGGGGGCGTAACCGGTCAGGATTTCATAGAGAAGAGATCCGAGGGCGTAGACATCGGTCCAGGGGCCAATCTTCCCCGTATCGGGAAGGGCTTGTTCGGGAGACATGTAGGAAGGGGTGCCAACCACGGCACCATCGCGAGTGACGATGGTAGACCCATCAGGACTGGTGTCCCCGCGGTCTTCTATCTTGCCGTGAATGGGGTCGTCTTCCTGATCGTCAACTTTTCGAGCCAACCCCCAGTCCATGACGTAGGTTTCCCCGAATTTTCCGACCATGATGTTGGATGGTTTGAGATCCCTGTGAACCACTCCCCGGTCGTGGGCGAACTCCATCGTGTCACAGATTTTAAGAAAGGTTTCCAACAGGCGGTTCAAATCCCAGTCAGGATCTCCATCCCGAAATGCAATCATGACATCCCGGAGCTCCTGCCCTTCGATTCGATCCATCGTGAAAAAGAATCGACCGTCTTCTGCACATGACAAGTCGTGGACTGCGACAATTCCGGGGTGGGTCAACTGGGCGGTGATTTTGGCTTCGCGAATAAATCTCTGGGTCCTCTGAGACGGGGCCACGCCATCACTGTTGCCAAGGATGACCTTCATTGCCACTTGCCTTTGAAGGACCGGGTCCAGAGCCTGCAAGATCACACCCATGCCGCCACGGGCGATCTCTTCCTGGATCCGGTAACGTCCCTGCTCTGGAATCAGTGGGGTGGAGGAGTCTCCGCCATAGGAGGGGGTGATGGAGAGGTGATCGCTGTAACGATCGAGAAGCATTTCAGCCAGACCTTCAGGGTTTTGGCCGGTCTCCTTTCCCTTTTCTGTTTTCCCAAGGCGTTTTTTTCGACGTTCCATGTAACGGGCCAACTGTTCCGTCAATTCGGCCTCGAGTTCAGGCTGCGCCTTGCAAGCGCGCTCCACGGCCTCGTCGATGGAGGTATTCCCGGCAAGAAGCCTGGCAAACACCAGCTCTGCCTCAGACAGATCATCTTCCAGTTTCTCGTCGTCGTATTCGTTACTCACCCGGTTCGCTTCCCATTCTGGGGCTGATCCCCACTCCCTTTTTCGTTATCATGCCCTTCAGGAGGCCGCCATGACAGATCCTGATAAAGGGGAAAATGCAGAACAGCCCCAGGAAGAGTCTCACTCTGCGGAGGAGAATCCTTCCGATGATTTCCCCAATGACCACGACAAAAGTGCAGAAGAGTGGCTTCCAGATTTCGTTGCTGGAGATGAAGAGGCATACGGGAGATTGATCCATCAGGAATTGCCCCGTTTGAGAAGGCCTGTGGAAAATCGTCTGGGGCCCGATCTTCGCCGTCGAATCGACCCCAGTGATGTCCTCCAGCAGGCCGCTTTGGACGTCTACAAGTTGCGCGACAAGTTTGAGGATCGTGGTCTTCCTGCTTTCAGGGCATGGCTCAAGCAAGTCACCATGAACAACCTCAATCGTCTCATCGAAAAAGAGTTGGCCCAGAAACGGGATCCGCGCAAGGAAAAGAGACGGGCAAAGGATTCGGGGAAGAGTCGTTCACTTGATCCATTGGGGCATCTTGCCGCTTCCATTTCGTCTCCGTCGGCGGGAGTCCAGCGGGAGGAAGCCCTCCAGCTTCTTGAGCGTTGCCTGGATATGCTTGGTGATGATGACCGGGAGTTGCTGGCGTGGATCGACCAGGAGGGGATTTCCTACGAGGAAGCGGCACGTCGGTTGTCCATCAACATCGAGGCGACACGCCGGAGACACAGTCGTGCGATAGCCCGATTGAGGAAGTTCGCGGACACCATCCGCTCCGCTGGGCCGGGAGATGGAGTCTGATCCTGCTTATTTTTGCAGATATCTCCCGGGTTCTCCTCCGGTCTTCTTGACGCTGAAAACCTGAGTCCTAGCATCTCATTGGGGCCGGAATCCTGCTCCTGCCGGTCGTTGGACCGGCAATCGCCTCTTTCCTGTTCATGGGAGGTCTCGTGGATCGTTTTGGATCAAACTCGGGATATGTGGATGCTCTTTATGAGCAGTTCAGGCGTGACCCTGCCAGTGTCAGTGCCGCCTGGAGAGAGTTTTTTGATGGATATGAAGCCTCCGCTTCAGACTCTGTGAGCAAAGGGTCGGAAACTCGCTCTCAGGATCCTCTTCCGAAACCTTCACAGGTGATTCGTTCTGCCGGGGGAGGTTCGACAGCCACCCGGGAATCAGCGCCTCAAAAGCCGGTCGCCTCGGAGCCGACTGTCTCCGAGTCTGCGGACCCAGTTCTCGAACCCCTCAAGGGCGTCGCTGGCAAGATCGCGGAGAACATGCAGGAGAGTACGGATGTTCCCACAGCCACGACGGTTCGAAGTGTTCCCGTTCGCTTGCTGGAGGAAAACCGCAAGATCATCAATGAACACCAGTTGGCATGGGCCCGTCCGAAGGTGTCCTTCACCCATATCATCGCTTTTGCTCTGGTCAGGGGTTTGGCAAAGCACCCCGGCATGAATCACGGATTCAAGTATGTGGATGGTGTTCCCCATCAGATCACACGGGAGCATACCCACATCGGAATCGCTGTCGACGTCGAACGAAGAGGCCAGCGGTCTCTGGTGGTTCCAAATATCAAGGCCGCAGAAACGATGGGGTTCCGCAAATTCCTTGCGTCCTACAATGATCTCGTTTCGCGCGCACGCCGCAGCAAGTTGACGATGGATGACTTTGCCGGGACTTCTGTTTCAATCACGAATCCTGGGATGCTGGGAACGACGATGTCCGTCCCCAGATTGATGGCCGAACAGGGTGCCATCTTTGGCATCGGATCCATCGAATACCCCCCGTCCTGCGCAGGGATGTCGCCGAATCAGGTCGGGGCATTGGGGCTTTCCAAGGTCATGACCCTGACCAGCACCTATGACCATCGGGTGATTCAGGGGGCTGCGTCAGGTGCGTTCCTTGCAACCGTGGAGAAGTATCTCCTGGGTGAAGATCGCTTTTACGAGCAGATTTTCGAAGAGTTGGATGTTCCTCACGAACCCTACCAGTGGTCTCAGGAAGAAGTTTCTTCGGGCAGTGCAGAGGATACGAACTCCCTTGCCTATCGACAGGCCAAGGTTTTGCAACTGGTCGAAGCCTACCGCACACGGGGGCACCGCGTTGCCCACCTCGATCCTCTGGGGGGAAGTCCAGCACCTGATCCGGATCTTGAACTGAGCAGTTACGGACTCAGCATTTGGGACCTTGATCGTTTATTCCTTTGTGGAGGAGTGGCAGGACTGGAAAGACCCCGTCAACTGAGAGAAATCATCGACATTCTGCGCCGGACCTACACGGGATACGTGGGAGTTGAGTTTGCCCATATTTCTGATTCAGAAGAACGCAACTGGCTTCAGGATCGGATGGAGCAGACCGAAAACCATGAAGATCTGACCATCGATGAAAAGCTTCACATTCTGAAAAAACTCAACGAGGCGGAAGCGTTTGAAAAGTTCCTTCACTCCAGTTACGTGGGGGCAAAGCGATTCAGCCTTGAGGGTACTGAAGCCCTGATTCCTGCATTGGATGCCATTCTTTCCTGTTGCTCCTCTCATGGGGTCCAGGACGTTTTTCTGGGAATGGCTCACAGGGGCAGATTGAATGTCCTTGTCAATATTCTGGGTAAATCCCTGCATCAGGTCTTTGAGGAGTTTGAGGACTTTGATGCTGATACTCCCGAAGGGTCCGGCGATGTGAAGTATCACCTCGGAGCCAGCGGTGAGTATCAAGGTAATGGTGGCGGTCCGGTTCGTGTGACCCTTGCCAGCAATCCCAGTCATTTGGAATCGGTTTGCCCTGTGGTGACCGGCATGGCCAGAGCGCTTCAGGATCGCAATACCGAGCAACGGAACGTGTTGCCCCTGTTGATTCATGGAGATGCCGCCCTTGCTGGTCAGGGAGTGACCTACGAGACCCTCAACATGTCTCAGTTGGACGGGTACGCCACCGGGGGATCGGTGCATCTGGTGATCAACAACCAGATCGGATTCACCACCTCGCCGGGCGAGGGGCGCTCCAGTCGCTACTGCACTGATTTGGCCAAATCCATCGAGGCACCTGTTTTCCACGTCAATGCGGATCACCCGCAAATGGTCGTGCGCATGATTCGCCTCGCTTTTGAATACCGCCACAAGTTTGGCAAGGATGTCTTCATCGATTTGGTGGGCTATCGTCGCTGGGGTCACAATGAGGGTGACGAGCCCGGATACACCCAGCCTTTGATGACAGCCAAAATCGAGAGTCACCGCTCGGTGAGAAAACTGGCTACAGAACGATTGTTGGCGCGGGAAGAAATCGATCTTGAAACCGCTGAGCAGATGCTTTCCGAATTCCAGACGATACTGAATGATTCTCTCAAATCTGTCAAAGAGACGGTTGCCGCAGAAAGAACGGTCACCACCCGTCCTGACAATGAAGAAACTGAGGGAGTGGCTTCGCCTTCGATTTCGACGGCGGTCACCGTTGAGGAACTGGAACTGCTTCTGGCAGAGGTCACGAGAACCCCGGATCGATTCCAATTGCATCCGAAGTTGCTGAACCAGTTCCAGCGTCGTCTGGAGCTGGCGCGATCCGGTGCCATCGATTGGGGACTTGCTGAGTTGTGTGCCTTCGGTTCCCTGGTTCGCGAGGGATCGCCGGTGCGACTCTCCGGAGAGGACAGTGGGCGTGGAACATTCAGTCAACGCCACGCTGAACTCACCGATGTGGACACAGGACTCCGACACGTCCCACTGGCTCACATCACTGGCGCCAAGGCTCCCTTCCAGGTTTACAATTCATTGCTTTCCGAGTTTGGAGTGCTGGGATTCGATTATGGATACAGCGTGCAGGCTCCGGAGTCCCTGACCCTTTGGGAGGCACAGTTCGGTGACTTCTCCAATGGTGCACAGGTCATCATCGATCAATACATTTCCAGTGCGGAAGAAAAGTGGCGTCAGACCTCAAATCTGACCCTGCTTTTGCCACACGGATACGAGGGACAGGGACCGGAACATTCCAGTGCCAGACTGGAGCGATTCCTTCAGTTGTGCGCAGAGGGCAATTTGCGTGTGGTGCAGCCGAGTAATGCTGCGCAATACTTCCACGCTCTCCGTAGACAGGTTCATGAAACCGTCAAGAAGCCGCTGATCGTCTTGACTCCGAAAGGTCTTTTGAGACTCCCGGCAGCGCGTAGCACCACTCCGGAGTTTACGGATCGTGGTTTCCAGGAAGTCCTTGTCGACGGTCAGCCAGGTGCCCACATTCGCAAGGTACTGATCGCTTCAGGTCGGGTTATTTACGACCTGTTACAGGAACGGGCTTCCCGCGAAGCCAATGACGTCCTGATCGTCAGGCTCGAACAATTCTACCCATTCCCGCGCACTGCATTGCAGGCTGTGATGCAGTCACTTCCTGAGGATTGCGATGTGCGTTGGGTGCAGGATGAACCCCGAAACATGGGAGCATGGTCTTTCCTTCGGGATCGTGATGGCGGTTTCCTCGCTGGCGGACGCAGAGTGACATACATCGGTCGAGCCTGGAGTGCGAGCCCGGCCAGCGGATCCAAATCGGTCCATGATCGAGAGCAGGAAGATCTGATTCGCCGCGCATTTGCGGATTCTTGAGAAATGGGTGAAACACGTGGGTGATTCCGCAGATTTCTATCTCCGATCGACTGCGGCCCTGAACGACTTCATGTCGCAGGCCCGCAGTGATGGCCGCTATGGAATCGATCTGGAATTCATTCGTGAAAAATCCTACTACCCCAAACTCGCATTGATTCAAATCTCTGTGGGTGAAGAACTGCGTTTGATCGATCCCCTCACCGAGATTTCCCTCGAACCCATCCTGGAGACGGTTTGCGACGAGAACATCGTCAAGATCGTTCATGCTGGTGGGCAGGACATGGAAATCATGGAGCTGGAATCGGGTGAAACCCCGGCCAACGTCTTTGACACCCAGATCGCAGCAGCCTTTCTCGGGCTGGGATTACAGCCGGCTTACTCTGTCACCTGTGAACGTATTCTGGGCAAGTTTGTCGAGAAGGGGGAGTCGTGGACCGATTGGCTCAAGCGGCCCCTGACCTCGAATCAGGAGTCCTACGCCATCGACGACGTTCGCCATTTGATCCCCTTGCACGATGCCTTGACTGAAAAGCTGGGTTCAGAAAATCGTCTGAACTGGGCTTTTGCGGAGATGGAAAAATACGATCGCAGGGAAACCTACCACCCGCCGGTGGAGGCGAGTCTGAAGAAGGTCAAAAGGTCAGGAAGCCTCGATGCGAGGGGCTTGTCCCAACTCGGATTTCTTTACGAGTGGCGTGAATCCGAGGCGAGTCGACAGGACCGTCCCCGTCGAAGGATTCTTCCCGACGAAATTCTCGTCGAGTTGGCACGCAGGGCTCCGACCAATTCTGAATCCCTGAGATCCCTTCGGGGACTGGATTCCCGGGATGCCCGTCGTTATGGCGATGGAATCCTGAAAGCGATTTCGAGAGGACGATCGATTCCCGCTGCTGAGATACCGGAGATCAAGCGCAGACGTCGATTGGATCCGGAAGAGGAAGCCGCCCTGGAGTTGGCAACTTCTGCTCTTCGAGCCTTGTGCAGGGCAGAGCGGATTGCACCGCCCCTGGTCGGAAACAATGCCGATGTGGAAGATCTGATCCGGGCAAAAGCCGCAGGAGAGACTCAGTCCGATTCACTGAAACTTCTCAGTGGCTGGCGTGGGGAGCTTTTCGGTGAGCGGATTGTCGCATTCCTGTCGGGCCAGTCCGTCCTGAGGATCGATGCCCAAACGGGCTACCCCGTTCTGGAAGATCGCTAGTCCTCGTTCGTCTCCACTTCGATGACATCCATGAAGCTGGAGACGCTGAAGATGGCGTTGCCCGCACCGGGAGGTCCGTATCCTGGAGGAACCGGCAGGCCATGTTCCTTGTGGCAATCCCTCCAGGCAACCAGAAGTCTCGCGTGATATTCAAGAGGAGCTGGCGGCTGGAGTTCACCCGCATTTTTGCGGTCGACCACCAGCGGGGACAGGGGTTCCGGACACCACACCGTGAATCTCGGGCAAACTCCCTGGCTCATGAAGAACTGCAAGCCTTCACGGGTGGATTCAACCGCCTGTTCCGGATCGGTGTATCCATGGGGGCGAGACATCTCGATTCCGGCAACAAAGTTGGGGATCACGTTCTCAGCGCCAAAGATATCGGTGGCGGCAATGATGCGCCGGTGCCATTCATCCCGACCGACGTAGGCGGTTTTTCCAGGGCACAGAATCGGGAAGAGCTCTTCGTCCCAGATCTCGTAGTTGGGGTGGTAAATCTGAATCCCGGCGTCTTTCAGAATCTGCTGCTCATCCTCTGGCAGTGCCTGTGTCACCGCTTTGGGGATCCAGCGACCGGGGAATTTTTCTTCGATGGCACGGGCGTAGTTGGCGTAGAACTCCGCCTCTCCCTGCCCCTTCAGGCTGCGGGTGACCGACCCTCCTGTCAGGGTGTAAGCCTTTGAGGGAGAGTTGACCCGATCGAGGATGCTGAGAGCCTCAAGGACTTCATCCATGGGCTTCACGGTTCGATAGGGACGACCCGCTTTGACCTGCTGTCGGTAGTTTTCGTTGATGTCACAAAAACGGCATTCTTCCTTGAAGCCGAAGTACTGACATTTGCGGTAGACGGTGAGGTACACCAGGTAGCCCCATTCGATGGTGGGAGCGACCTCATGAACCGGCTGTCCATTTTCCAGAGTTTCCAGGTAGTACTCCGGTACCGGTTGCAGATCGATGTGCGAGATGGCCTGCTCTCCACAGCTCAGTGTGAGCTGGTCGCCAGCCATATCGGCTCGCCATGGCGAGTAGGGGTTCACCCTCACCGAGACGGTCGTTCTGCGAAGATCCCATGCGCCGCCATTCAGCTGGATCTCTTCGGGAGCACTGAGGTTTTCCTCCTGGGCCATTTCATCGATGGGGACCATGTCGAAGCTGAAGATGAAATAGGATTTCCTTTTGAAATCGGCGCAATATTTCAGGGCTTCAGCGCTGAAGGAGATCCCGAGTCGGAGCAGCTCCTCTTTGACGAGGGCTTCGACCGGGAGATCGGGGAACATACCCCGCAGGCGCGAGACGTCTTCCAGTCTTTCTTCCCCCTGTGTAAGAAACAGATCCTGGCTGGCGCCGGCATGGGATTCTGGGGGGAGATTCATGGTTTCACCTCACCGTGAAGGAGTTTGAAATCTGACAATATGCCTATTGTCTCGCCGGATCCCCTTGCGGCAAGGGGATCCGGGCTCCTGAGCATTTCTTCAGAACGATTTTGAGTATCCCACTCCGAGCAGAAATTCGAGGTCATTCTCACGGATACCTGCGGGTGGGCTGCTGTCGTGACGGGCGTTGATCTGGGCATTCAATGAAAAGCCGCCCACCACCCGGGTTCTCAAGCCGAGTCGTGACTGTGCAAGAATGTCGTCAGGATCGTCGAGAGAGACAAAAAGAGTGTGATCGTGGAAAACGGTCATGTCTCCTTCTCTCAGAGACCACTCGGCATTGCCCGCGACTCGCAGTGTGCTGGCAGAATCATCCTCTGCGACTTTGAAGTCTTCATTCAGTGCGGAGATTCCTGCTTCTTCTGACCAGGTCAGATCCTCCCGGTCGATGACCTGTATTCCAGCACCGATACCGGCAGTGGTTCTCAGGGCAAGATCGGCAAATCCATCATTCCTTGCCCCGAAGCTGGTGTAGAGGAACCATTCGTCCTCCGGGAAGAAGTCGTATTTCACCTCGGCTCCGGTGGAGCGCTTGCTGACCACCTGATTGTCTTCGGCGTAGGTCCAGTCAATCTTGGAAACGAAACGGTGGGTCAGGTATCGAAACTTGTAATCGAGATTCATGACCGCTGAGGTGGTCTCCGTATTGCCGGAGGTTCTCGAACCATTCAGGGTAATGGTTACCTTTTGGGTCGAGGTCGGCGGGGTTTCCGGAGTGGGGTTGATGGCGACCAGGTTTTGCCCCGGTACCCGAGTCTCGAGCAGGTCATTGGTGACTCGCCACTCGCCATTTTCGTCCATGGAGAGCAGGCCCTCGATGGACATGCCATTGTCGGTGACGAGGGTCGCTGTCTTGCCAAAGCGAAGGCCTTTGACTTTTTCGGCGGCGATGTCGATCTCGCCGACTCCATCGATGTTCATGCGATAGACGCCGTCCTCGAACTGGAGAATGGAACCCACCAGCGAGGAACCGTCGACCAGTTCCAGAATATCTGCATCCGAAGTCGTCGGGTTTGCCGCAACCTGCAGTGTCAGCACCAAAATCAATGTGGAAAGCATCTTCGAAGTTTCCTTTCGGGATGGTATTGGGCGGGGGGACGGGGAGTTTACACTGTCCACGGTAGGCGTGGGACAGGATTTTCACGACAATGAATGAGGAATCTGGGGGGCGAGTGACGGAGTCTTCGGGTCAACCCCGGCATTCTCAAAAGTTTGGTCCCTCGTCACTGATGGGGGCACTCTGTTCCCTGTTGATTGCTCTACCTCTGGCGATCCTGCCGGCACGGTGGGCCTGCTGGTTGGCCAGTCGCCTGGTATGGCCTGGCTGGTGGCTCGCTGGTCGGCGTCGACGCGTCACTCTCAGTAACCTGCGCCATGTTTATGGCCATGTCTGGAGTGATGATCAAATTCGCAGGGTTGCCCGAGAATCCTGGCGTCGAGTCGCATTGTCGGCGGTGGAAGCTTTGCAGATTCGTCGCTGGCTGGCTGATTCGACTTTCCATGAGCGCATCGATTGGGTGGGGCCGTGGGAAGAGATCGAACGTCGGCACCGGGCCGGTGAGCCCTTCTTGCTCGTCAGCGGACATCTGGGTCCTTTTGAAGTCGTGCTGCCAACTCTGGTTCACCGGGGTTGGAGGATCGATCTCCTGTCCCGGCATGTCAAAAATGGATACGTCCACAAAATGATGCACTGGCTGAGATCGGGAACAGTCCCGGGAATCCTCGACCCCTCCGGAGCCCTTCCCGAAATGGGCCGCTCCCTTCGCGCTGGACGCTGTCTGGCGATGCTGGTGGATCAAAACACCCGGGCTGGCCTGCATGTACCCTTCCTTGGTCGGGAAGCCGGGACTCTTCCTGTGGTGGGGGTTCTTCAGCGTCGATACCGGGTTCCCGTGGTGTACCTCCATGCCCGCAGACTCGAGGAAGGGGTCCGTTATCGCATGCACTGTGAAATCGCCGACCTGCCAGAGGGGGAGGATCTCCGCCAACATATCGACGGGGCCACACGGGCTGTCAGTGCAAAAATTGAGCACTGGGTTCGGGAAAACCCCGCCGATTGGCTGTGGATGCATCAGCGCTGGAAGCACCGGGAAGATGGCAGTCTAGAGCGGTTGTTCCCGGAGCAATGATCCCGCCGGATTCCGTGTCGTCGGGGGTGGAAGTCGTCCCCGAGAGGGGTACTCTGTGGTTTGGGTCAGGCGGGACCAGGTCCCCCGATCCCGGCTCTCTTTGAATCATGAGAAAGGATCCACGTGCATCCAACTGCTATAAGGGAAATCAGCGTTCCCGGACAAGAACCGATCCTGCGCGGAAAGGTTCGCGACATTTTTGATTTGGGTGACCATCTTCTGTTGGTGACCAGTGACCGTGTCAGTGCTTACGATGTGGTTTTGCCCCAGGGCATTCCCGAAAAAGGAGCGATTCTGACCCAGCTCACTCGCTGGTGGCTGGAGCGTCTCCCTTCGGAGATTCGTCATCATCTGGTCTCGACCAATCCGGCAGACTTCCCTGAACCTTTCCGCAGTGCGGCGGAGGAGTGGGGACCCCGGGCAATGCTGGTCAAGAAACTGGACATGATCCCTGTGGAATGTGTGGTTCGCGGATTCGTGGTGGGAAGTGGTTGGAAAGACTACCAGGCCACGGGCTCCATCTGTGGTATCCCATTGCCGGAAGGTCTTCAGCAAGCGGATCGGATCGACGATCCCATCTTCACCCCTGCAGCCAAGAATCATGACGGTCACGATGAGAATATTTCCATCGAGAAGGCCGGAGAGATGGTGGGTCACGACTTGATGACACACCTGAAGCAATTGTCGGTCGATATCTTCTCTCATGGTCGTGAACATGCTGCGACCCGGGGATTGATTCTCGCCGATACCAAATTCGAATTCGGCATGGACGCCGAAGGTCCGGTTCTCGCAGACGAAGTGTTGACTGCGGATTCCTCCCGCTATTGGCCCGCTGATGAGTACCGTGTGGGCACCAGCCCACCCTCTTTCGACAAGCAGTATGTCAGGGACTACCTTGCTTCGGTGGGTTGGACCGGTGACGGAACTCCGCCCGACCTGCCTTCTGAAGTCGTGGAGGGAACCACTGCCCGTTATCAGGAATTGTTTGAGAGGGTCACCGGGGTGGCCTGGGAGACCTGGAAGGAACAGATGTCATGAGTCACAAGGTTCTTGTCGTCATGGGAAGTGACAGCGATTGGTCGGTGATGGAGACCTGCGCTGATCAGTTGGCCAAATTTGGAATTGAAGCGGAAGTCCGTGTGTGTTCTGCCCACAGGACTCCTGAGGTCGCTCACCATCTCAGCAGCACTGCCGCCAATGAAGGGTATGCTGCCGTGATCGCAGCTGCCGGACATGCTGCTCACCTCGCCGGTGTGATGGCTGCCAGCACGACGTTGCCTGTCATCGGTGTTCCCATCGATTCGAGCGCTCTCGACGGGCTCGACGCCCTGTTGGCTACGGTTCAAATGCCTCCGGGTGTTCCCGTCGCCACGGTCGCCATCGGTAAACCGGGTGCCACGAATGCGGCCATCTTTGCCGCCCAGATCATCGGCAGCTCCGATGCCGATATGCGTGCTCGTCTCGATGAGTACAAGGCCTCGATGGCCAGCAAGGTCGCGGCCAAGGATGAAGCGCTTCGCGGCAAGGTTGCCGGAGCCTGAAACTGAATAAGCTGCTCTAGAATCCGAGATTCAAGAGCAGCGGTTGGGTGCCGGTCCAAAGGGTCGCACCGCCCAGAGTCACTGCAAGTGTGGCAGTGAGTTGGGCGGTGAGGCCCTTTTTTCCATCCTGCAGGCCGAGCCAGATCCAATATTTTTGAATCATGATGGCAGAGACGACCACCTGGATCATGCACACCACGATCAGTGGGACCTCGGTAATCCAGCTGGCCAGAGCGAGCAGAGCCCCGCTGCCCAAAAGGGTCATGATCAGCACAAATGACTGAACCGCGACGAGATCATTGAATCTGTGAAATCCAAGGAGCCGGGTCAGCAAAGCGTTACTGACGATCAGCACTGTGACAAACAGGAAGGGCGGGGCCTCACCCCCCACAGGCAGGAGAGAATCGAATCCATTTCCAATGCCCAGTTTCTGGTGAAGCAGTGTCACCCATACCGGCGCCAGGAGCAGAAACACTGCAGACAGTGTTGCCCGGAAGGCCACAACCCAACCCGGTTCCGGGAAGAGGGGGTCCGGTGTCGCGAGGGGGGGCAAGACGATGCGTCTCCATGAGGCGATCAATCGGTAACCGAGGGTCATGACCAGGTAAATGGGCAGAAAGTCGAGAGTACGGGTCAAAAACCCGGGGAAGCGCTGTTGGAGTATCCAGCGAAATGCTGCAGCCCCTGTCAGTGCTTCACTGCGATTGTTTTTCAGCAGGACGATTTCCCCGGCACGGCGGTGGCGATCGAGAAACTCACGATCGGCTCCCGTGACGAGAGTCGCTGCGCAAGTCTCCATCTCTCCGAGCAGACCCCACTTTTCCAGCCCCCGAATACTTCCAACACAAAGCC